>CAZPNC010000108.1:0-4423 GCA_964587945.1 uncultured Prevotella sp.
CAGAAAGTATTCGCAAACACGCCTAAGGCGGATGTTGTATATGGGGACTGGTATCTGCGAAGTCATCCGCTTCTGCTATCCATATAAATTCGCCACGAGCAAGGTCAAAGCCTTTTCGCCATTGTTTGAAAGTAGAACCGCTGTTCTCTTCATTGTATACTATATGCGACACATGTGGCTCTCCGCGGTATGATTCTATCACATCTTTGCTGTTGTCAGACGAGTTGTCATCAAGAATAATGACTTCTATATCATTGAACGTCTGTTGCAGGACGCTGTCTATACGCTGTTTCAGAAAAGCAGAATAATTATAATTAGGTATGATAACAGATACTATGGGAGACATTCTTTCGTTTTATTTGCAAAATTACGAAATAGCATTGGTTTACACAATCATTTCCGCTCATTTAACTCTTTTTGTGCATTTATTGTTTTGAAGTTTCTAAACAATTAGTACCTTTGTCAATAAAAACAGTATATGAATATTCTTTTCATTATCCCTTGGATACCATATCCGCTTAATTCTGGAGGCGCACAGGCTTTCTTTAATATGGTAGACGAAATACGCATGAGATACAAAACCTCATTGCTGTTAAGCGTACACAATCAGCATGAGGCGGAATGTGTCGAGAAATTGAAAGCGATATGGACGAATGTGGACATCATTATATACAATCATATTCCTCATAAAGCGTGTGATGCAATGGAGTTGCCATCAGAAATGCCTTCGGCCACAAAGAGACTGTGTTCTGTAATGGTGAAAATCAAAAACTCGTTGCAACGTAAAATAGCAAGGAGAGTTGGGAGATATGAATCAAACGACATCAAGAAGAAAGCTACCCTGTATTATCGTAACAGTGACTTGACACCGGATTTCATTGAGTTCGTACATAATATAACATCAAAAGGGTTTGACCTGATACAGATTGAGTTTTACGAATATCTTCCATTGGTATATGTTCTGCCAAAGGATACGGATACTGTATTCCTGCATCACGAAATACGGTTTATCCATAATGCAAATGAATTAAGCGTTTTCAATGGGGTTACGGCAAACGACAAGTTCGGCTTTGAAGAAGAAAAGGGTAGAGAATTGTATGCTTTGTCAAAATATAAACATATAATAGTACTTACGGAGGTTGATAAGAATATACTACAGCCATTGCTTCCTGATGCTGATATATATGTATCGCCGGCAATAACTGATGCTACAAAGAAAGGAAAAGATACATTTGTGTTCCGTAATGCAAAAGATATTGCTTTCATAGGTAATAGTAACCACTTTCCGAATCTTGAAGGAATGACATGGTTCTGTAAAGATGTTGTACCAATCTTGAAAGATAATGGGTATAAAGGAAACATATATATAACAGGTGAATGGGACAATGACAGTCAACGTATGCTCCAGCAAATGTGTGCGGAAATTGTATTCACAGGTTTTGTTGATGATATTGGAGAGTTCTTAAATGGTAAGATTTCCATTGTCCCTATAAGGATAGGCAGTGGTATGCGCATGAAGATTTTGGATTCCATTGCTGCTTGCGCCCCTATTGTAACAACGACGAAAGGCTGTGAAGGCCTGTCAATGGTCAATGGGGAAGACTGTATTATTGCTGACGGAAAAGAAGATTTCGCTAATGCTATAATGAAATTGCAAACCGATGTCAGCGTTCAGAAAAAACTCGCAAGTAATTCTTTGAAGAAACTTGCATCTATAATGAACGCCGGGGATTTGTTGAAACGCCGTATTGGCTTCTATGAGAAAATGAGAAAGAAACAATGATACAGCCTTTAGTGACAATTGCCATTCCGGCATACAAAAGAGAATTCATAGCTGAGACTGTCGCCTCTGCGCTTTCTCAGACTTACGACAATATCGAAATAATAGTAGTGGATGATGCTTCGCCTAATAATATAGAAGCGGAAATATGTCCCAATAAAGACAAGAGACTCACCTATTATAAAAATGCTGCGAACTTAGGCAGTGGCGATCCTTCTGCCAACTGGAACCAATGCCTTCAGATGGCGAAAGGAGAGTATATCTGCATATTGTGTGATGATGACCTATATACAAAGGATTTTATTGCAGAGTTAGTCGCTCTTGCGGAGAAATATCCGCTATGCAATGCTTTTCGTTGCGGGGTAACAGAGGTTGACAGCAACGGCAAACCTACGGATTTGTATCCACTTGCCCCCGAGTATGAAAATGTAGAAGAATATATATGGCATCTGCATAGTGGCAATAATCGCCAGACAATGAGTGAATGGATGATAAGAAAACAAGCCCTTCTTGATATTGGTGGGTATGTATCTTGTCCGATGGCATGGGGAGCAGACTGTGCAACAATTTTCAATGTCAGTGTAAAGGGAGGCATAGTTACATCACCTTATCGCATGATGTCTTTCCGCAAAAGCGACAAGAATATTACCGGACAGGAATCACGTTATGTGTTGGAGAAAGTTATAGGATGGCGCAAGCAGTGTGACATTGCTGGGACAATACTGTCTTCAAGTCGTAGCATATATAAAGAGATAATCATTGGAGTTGTTGAAAAAGACAAAAGACGCTGGACAAAAACTTTGATAAAACAGGCTTCGACAAGGAGTCTCTGTCTAATGATGCAGGATAAGGAACAGTATGGCATCACCACCGGAATGTTTCTTAATGGATTATGGCGCAACTTTATGCGGTTTCTACATATAAGATAGAAAAGGTAAGGACTGTATAGATATTCCTTGTTGAAGGTTGAGGCTAACCATATCAAGTGCAGATGCTAGGTTTATATCTTTCTCGCCAAGCAATATAGATAGCCTAACCAGTAGGACTTATGGATATAACGTGTGAGATTATTAACCTTACATTCTACTCCTGGTTGAGGATTTCTTCTTGTCAGTTCTATGTACTCTTGTAGTTTCTCGGATAATTGATACAATGGACTGGCGTAAATGTCCATAGCACGGTAATCCGTGATGCTTTTCAGTAGTAGCTCGCGCAAGCCGGTATGTGAATAATATTCCATATTTTCTTCCAGCTTTTGGGAGGACAAAAGCATTTCTTGTTTTTGTAAACCTGCCTTTGTAAGGCCGGCCGGATGTATACGGTAAAAGTATAAAGGCTTGTAAATGATACGCAGACTGGTTACATAGCGGCAGTAGTCAAATGCAAATATTTCATCTTCACGGAATGATATGCCTTCTGTAAAGAGTATATTGTTTTCCCATATGATGCTTGCCCGGAAAAACTTGTCCCATGTCCAGCCAAATAAGTCTCCATGAGAACCACACTTCAGATTGTAAATGTTTTTTTCTATATCCTTACGTTCCCAACAATACGTCGCTTCCGGTGTTATAGAAACATTCTCTTCGTTTTCATACAATAGAGTTTCACCAAAGAATGTTATATCAGCCTTGGGGGAGATGTCCATAAAGGTCTGCAGATAGTCAGGTGCCAGATAATCATCTGCGTCCACAAAGCTAATCCATTCGCCTGTTGCTAATCCTATGCCGGCATTGCGGGCACTACTCACTCCACTGTTCTCTTTATAATAATAGGTAAAGCGGCTGTCACGTTCTGTCATCTTCTGACATATACAAGCGCTACCATCCGTAGAGCCATCATCTATAATGATGACTTCAAAATCAGTATAAGTCTGGCGTGCTATGCTTTCAAGGCACTGCGCAATATACTTCTCTGCATTATACAGTGGTATTATGATTGAGAATAATGCCATGATATTTCCATGTTTCTTTGGGGACAAAGATACCCTTTTTTTATGAAACGGAACCGATGTGTGGTGTTAAAAATGCCAAAACGGTTATGTATATATATATACAGTCGAACCCAAGTCAAATATAACTTGGGTTCGATTGTTATTTGTTATGCTGTTTAAGATACGAGCGACAGGAAATAAGCATGTACCCTTGTGTCCTCATTCAGTTCCGGATGGAATGCTGTGACAAGTTGATTGGCTTGGCGGGCCGCTATGATACGACCGTCAACCTTTGCAAGTATATCAACATCATTGCCGGCTTCACTGATGTAAGGGGCGCGAATGAATGTCATTGGTACAGGAGTTGCAATGCCCTTGAAACTCTCTTCTGCATAGAAACTGCCAAGTTGTCGACCGTATGCGTTGCGCAGGGCGGTGATATTCATTGTGTCAAGATGCGCTTTGTCAAGAAGTATAAGTCCGGCGCAGGTGCCGAATACAGGCAATCCTCCGCGTATGGCTTTCTGTAAAGGCGTGAACAAATTCTCATCGCGCATGATACGCATCATAGCAGTGCTCTCACCACCAGGCATTATCAATCCTTTTCCTTTGTAATTCCCAGTCTCAAGGCTTTCGCCAAGAAATACATTCCAGTCATCAAGGTTGCGTATCTGCATGGTTTCCGCTCCGAGTTCCTGAAGCATCCGCTCATG
>CAZPNC010000109.1:0-4394 GCA_964587945.1 uncultured Prevotella sp.
CGGCAGGCGCTGAAATATATCTAAGCAAGCCTTTCAACCCCAATGTGCTGGCAGTCCATGCCATACAACTTGTAAACCGGCGTCTGAACATGAAGAGGACAGAGACAAGAACTGCCGATGGCAACACCGCTACGGTGCAGAAAGCCGTGGTGGCTGACATACGCGACAAGAACTTCATGGAGCAGGTGGACGCCATCATCAACGCACGCATAAGCGACGAGGGACTCTCTGTCGAGACTCTGACAGACGGACTGGGCATAGGCCGTTCAAAACTGTTTGAGAAGATGAAGCAACTTTGCAACATGACTCCACGTGACTACATACTGCACCACCGCATGGAGTATGCCTGTGAACTGCTGAAAGAAGGGAAACTCTCCATTGCCGAAATAGCCTACAAGACCGGTTTCGGCCACCCGCCATACTTTACCCGTGTGTTCAAGAAATACTACGGTGTGACACCTTCGGAATACATCAAGACATGAGGCATATCCAACGACATTGTAAAAGGGGCACGATTACCATTGAATCGTGTCCCTTTTACAATGTAACTTGGGCACTTTCACCATGCAAAAAGGGCCTTTTCATAAAGCGCACCTGCACCTTGCGGACGTTTTTGCATCATGTTTGTACGATTGTTACATGTCAGCCATAAATAAAAGGTATAACTTTGCTCGCATTATTCCTGAATCAAGACAAGATCCAAACAACCTACAACAGAAAGCAAGAAAATGGGAAAGCGTAAATTTTACATCTCCGCAATGCTGGCAGCGTGTATCATGACGGCTACAGCTGAGACAAAGATACTGTTTCTTACAGCAGGACAGTCGAACACTGACGGCAGAGTTCCTGCAAGCGACCTGCCCGAATATCTTAAGGCACCGATGCATGGATGCCACATATCCTACCATAGTCCCTACAATCCGGAACTCGCAGGAAAGTTCTGCACGTTCCATGCCGCAAGCGGTACCAAATGCAATGCAAAGCGATGGGCTTACGATGCCGTGGTGTACCACCACCTTGCAGAAACGCTAAAAGAGCCGTTTTATGTAGTGAAATGCAGTTACGGAGGCACGAGTATTGACCCGGAAGCAGCGTGTTCCGGACGCAACGTATCCGGTAAAAACACTGATGGCCAAGTAAATGCAGTGCCATTCTACGGAGTGTATGAGACTGACGGTAAATACACACAGACGTATGCCAGAGGTTACCATTGGAGTGCAGACAGCACCTTCCTTGCCAATACAGGCATTGCAGGCACGGCATACGAAAAGGGTGGCAGACTGTTCACCGGGCAATCTATGCTGAAGGCATGGGTGGCAGCAGTGGATGCCGCCATCGACTCACTGGAAAAAGACGGTGACAAAGTGGACATCAAGGCCATTATGTGGCACCAAGGAGAGAGCGACAGGAACAGGGTGTCTGGAAAATACCATGACAATCTGAAAGCGGTAGTGGCATTCATGCGCCAGCATATTGCAAAAAAGACAGGCAACAAGAAGTATCGTACACTGCCTTTCTACTGTGGTACCATACCACACGCATCATCATTGTTTAACAACACGATAGAACAGGCCATGAAAAACCTTGACAAAGAGGACAGAAACTTCCACGTCATCGACCTCAGCGACCTTACCATGCTCAGCGACAAAAAGCATTTTGACGGCCCATCGGCCGAGATTTTCGGCAACAGACTGTTTGAATTCATGCAGAAATAAACTATTATATATACAAATGAAACATTTACTACTATCACTGACCATTCTCTCCATGGCGGCCACACAGGCGCATGCGCAGAGGATTTACCAGAAACTGGGACGCGGCGTAGTGGCCGTGACAAGAAACTCCGGTAATGAATGTACCGTAAGTTGGCGTAAACTGACCAATGACCCTGACAGTTGCTCATACAACCTGTACAAAAGGGCAAAGGGAACAACTACGTATACTAAAATCAACACGTCACCGTTAAAGGGCACAAACACCGTGCTGACAAAGGCACAGCTGCCCTACAACTACGACATAGCAGTGGCAACGGTGGCCAAGGACGGCACAGAGGGCACGATAAGCACACCCTTCCTGTACAAGAGCATGCCCTATGCCAATGAGTGGATGCACATAGAGTTTGACAATAATGTGCTGAAACGTAACGACTATTCCACGAAATATGTGTGGCCTTGCGACCTTGACGGCGACGGAGAAATGGATGAATTCATCGTTGACAGACTGGGAAACGGGGCTGAAGAGGAAGAGACTGATGATGCCACCACCACAGGTACGACTGCCGCTACGGCACACAAACTGCAGGCTTATGACATCAACGGCACACTTCTGTGGACCATAGCCTTAGGACCAAACGTGAATATCTGCTCCGGACAGAACGACATGGTGACTGTATGCGACCTTGACTGCGACGGAAAGAGCGAGGTCATAATACGCTCCAGCGACGGAACACGCTTCTGGGACAAGGCTAACGAGACGTGGGGGAAATACGTTTTCGGAAAGACTGACGGCGATGTGGACGGTGATGGCATCACAGACTACTGCGCATCCACCAACACCACGCGCAACCCTCCGTTCTACATATCCGTCATTGACGGTCTGACGGGAGAGGAAAAGACCAGTGCCGAACTTAACTACAGTGAGGCTACGGACGGTTCTGACCAGTATTCACGCGACAACCGCGCCAGTTACATGAACAACAAGGGCTACTACCAGATGGGAGGGCACTTCGCTATATGCTATGACGGCGTGCGGCCATACGTGGCAATGAAATGCCTTGACCGTGACCTCAGCGGCTCACACCATGATTATGTGTTCGCTTTCGGCTACGACTGGAACGGAGGCACACCGTCAAACTTCCGCCATTTCTACACATGGAGCCGCAATGACAAGACACCTTGGCCGGCGGAGTTCCACGGAAACCGCGTGGCTGACGTGGACGGTGACGGCATTGACGAACTGTGTCCGGGCGCATTTGCCGTCAATCCGTGGAAAGGCATGGTAAGCAGTCCCGGTGTTGGCCACGGAGACCGCTTCACTTACACCGACATTGACCCGGAAAGGCCGGGCATGGAGGCGTATGGCATACAGCAGACAACGCTTCTCGGACAGCTGATATGGGATGCCTCAACGGGAGAGCACATCAAGGAATGGTATCTGCCGACGGCATTTGATGTAGGAAGAGGAGAGTGCTGCGACGTTGATTCTACAAGGCTCGGACTGGAATGTTACAGTTTCGTCAGCGATTTTATATATGACTGCCACGGCAAAAAGACAGGAACCACACGGCCATACCCCAATGAACCGATATGGTGGGACGGTGATCTGATGCGTGAAGCACTTGTACAGATAGGCGGAAGCGGACGCGGCTCCAACATGGTGATGGCGAAGATGCCAAACAACAGCCGCTTCATCAACTTCGGCAGTGAATCCAGTTGGGCTGTACATGGGCAGACTGGCTCACGTCCGGGCTTCTGGGGCGACATCTTCGGAGACTGGCGTGAGGAGGTTATCCTGCTGATACAGAACGACGATACCTCTACAGGCATAGCCGGATACGCCACGGAGAAGACATCAGACAAGACCATTACCGCTCTCTACGAGGACGGACACTATCGCGGAGACTGCTCTGCAAGGGGATATTACCAAAGTCCCAACACCAGTTTCTACCTCGCAACGGGAATGCCACAGGAACCTTTATATGACTGTGTGGAAACTGATTTACGATGGAAAGGCGGCACTTTCGCCAACGGTTTCACTACGTTTGACCAGAAAAACGCAACGGCATTCGCTGACGGAAAGAGCATAATATTCGACATTTCAGGCGATAACGGCAATGATGTAGAAATCAATGGCACCGTTACTCCATCGGCAATGTATCTCATGAACCCCAAAGGCCACGACTATCGCTTCTCAGGCTCAGGCTCATTGGGAGGCAATGCGGTTATAAAGAAGGGTATGCAGGGCAAAGCCACGTTCAATATGAACATCGAATCATCTGCAAAAACGGTAATAAGCGAAGGGACTCTTGAGGTTAACGGCACAATATCCTGTCCGCTACACATAATGGCACGCGGCACACTGGCAGGTAATGCCACCGTGAATGCACCAACATACTTCGAGGGTGCACTCAACTACGAGGGCTGCAAGCTTATGCCCGGCAATGACAATGACAAGTTCGGTACCATGACTTTCAACAAAGGACTGACACTGCCAGGCAAGGTTTACATAGAAACAAACCTCTCCACAGCCGGCAACAAGGCATCACTTGTAAAGGTGAACGGTGACCTTACGCTAAAAGGCGTGAACTTCTTCACCGTGAACTGCAGCGATACCGACATCAAGGCAGGTTCTTATGTATTGGCAGAATGCACAGGAACACTCACCGCTGACGCTGC
>CAZPNC010000110.1:0-4372 GCA_964587945.1 uncultured Prevotella sp.
GGACGCAACCCAAGTTCTTTGCCGGAATCACCTTGTGTTTGCCCTAAGATTTCAAATTGCTCCGGGCAATACTTGTCCAGAAACGAAATAGGAACCCCCATTACACCTTCATAATCAGAAGGTATTGCATCGGTAAAAGGTACTTCAATAGCATCGTAATTATCGTAATTATCGTAAGCCGATTTACCTTTTATTTCCTTATGCTTAGAGAAACGTAAGTTATCTTCCATTGTCATTAATGGGAGGGGTTCGTGACGACGACCGTGGTCAATATTGGTAAACCAGCGAACTCCTTTTACTCTGATATATTTTCGACCTTTGTCGTCAATTCTCCATCCTGCAGCTGATAGTGGGTATTCATTGGGAACTTCAAATTCCCTATCTCCGCTATGAATGGAATATCCCATCCACATTTTGTTTTCTTTTATTAAAGGGAATGTTTCTTTATATGTTACTGCATTCATATTGCCAATAATAATGAATTTTTTATTTTCAGAAACTATCCAAGACAAAAATTCCCGAAACAATGAGAAGGGTGGATTGGTAATTATCATGTCGGCTTCATCACGCAATTTGACAACCTCCTTACTGCGGAAATCGCCATCACCCTCTAAATATTCCCATTCAAGGTCATCAATATTTATATGTCCATCCCCTGTGTGGTCTTGCTCCAAAACAAAGATTTTCCCTTTTGTCTGCGCCTTTGTTGGGTCAAATTGTGGAGCTTCTGTTTCAAACAAAGATGGCTCTGGCAAAAGTTTCATTTTCTTCGCATCAGGCGCATAACTTGTTGATATAAGTTTTTTCAAACCCAACTCATCAAACTTTGCTGCAAAAAAGCGAGTAAAGTTGCTCCATTCAGGGTCATCACACGGCAATAGAATTGTCTTTCCTTTAAATACATTAGGGTCATATTCAAGATATGCATTCATCTCAATCTCTATATCATGAAATTGAGTATAGAATTCATCATTCTTACCTGCTTTTGCTTCCTTTAAATTGGTATTTGCCATTATCTTATTATTTTATCTTATTATTTTATCTTATTCGGTATCAGAAGTGTGCGAACATCTATATTCAGAAGTTCTGCTATCCGATATAGAACAGGCACAGGAGGTTGTACTCTATTAGTTGCATACAGATTAACCATATTGAAACTTTTATCAAGCATATTAGCCAATTCAGTTTGACTAATGCCTTGCTCATCCAAAATCTCCTTAATCCTGTTCATACGATTTCTTTCTTATTTCGGTACAAAGGTACACAATTTTATTGTGTATAAGGAACTAATAATAAAAAAACTATTACCTTTGCATCCAAAGAGAGACATTGAAGGACAAACCAAGCAGAACGCAGCAATAAGCACGGCTGCCAACTCGTTACCTCAAAATCGGATATTCCACCCAAAGCCTTTATAATAAGGTGATAAGAAATTTATTCCAAAGTTACACAAAAATCTGCATTACGCAAATTTTTGTGTGACTTTTTATGGCGTTTATTCCACCACGACCTCATAGTCCTTCGGCTGCATCGGCTGCATGGTGTTCGTGGCCTTGTCCCACCACAGCAGCTGGTCGTCTGCGAGGGTGATGGTCACGGGCTTTGCCTCTCCGGCCTTCAGAGACACACGCTGGTAGGCGCGGAGTGTCTTGATGGGACCTTCTGTGTCCTTAGGGTTACGCAGATAGACCTGCACCACCTCGTCGCCGTCGCGGCTGCCGGTGTTACTTACGGTCAGCGACACGGTGCAACTGTTCTTGGACTTCTTCACCTTCGCCTTGGATTTGGCGAATGTGGTGTATGACAGCCCATAGCCGAACGGCCACTGTGGCTCACCCTTGAAATAGCGGTAGGTACGGCCCTTCATGGTGTAATCGAGGAAATCGGGCAACTGGGAGTCGTCCTTATAGAATGTGACAGGGAGTTTTCCGGATGGGTTGACATCACCGAAGAGTGCCTCGGCAATGGCCGTGCCGCCCTGTTCGCCTGCATACCACACCTGCATGATGCCATCGCAACGCTGTGCTTCAGGGGCAAGTGCCATGGCACCGCCTGAACAGTTGACGAAGACTATCTTCTTGCCTGCCTCGGCAAGAGCCTTGACGATGGCGCGCTGTGACTGCGGCAGTTCTATGCTGGTGCGGTCGCCACCCTTGAAACCGGGGTCACTGACCTTCATTTCCTCGCCCTCCAAGGCTGGGGATATGCCGCCGATGAAGAGTACGATGTCACGGTCTGCAAGATTGCTGACAAGGTCGGACGATGTGACGGTGGCCATTATGCCTACGTCGAACTTCAATTCGGCCATGGCGTCGCTTTGCATATATTCCACTGTTACAGGGTATTCATGTCCTGCCTCAACACTGTATTCCTTGACAGCCTTCTGCACACGTGAACGGCTTTTCCACACATCAACAATGGTGTCTGTGCCGACGATGATGCGCATACGGTCGTCAGCGGCTATGGTGAACAACAGTTTCTCTGTTTTCGTGGCCTTGTAGATGCCTTCATAGCGTGCGGAGAAGTCGTAAAGGTTCACACCCGGCGCAAAGACCGTGGCTCCGCCATTGGAGAAGTTGAGCGGTGCTGAGCATAGGGCGGTGGCGCATGGCTCGCCCTTCATGCCGGTGTTGTTCCAATATGTGGCAGTCATGCCCTGACGGCCGTCCTTGGTGCGGAAGTTGCCGAAACTGCTCACGAGTTGCTCGTTTCGTGTGTAACCGCAGCCTTCGATGTACTTCACATCCGTGGCAAGGCTCTTTATGCCTTCCAGTATGCTGACGGTATTGGTGGCATAACCCGTGTAGTTGCCCCATAGCATGAGCGAATCGGTGGCGTTGGGACCCAGCACGGCAATGCGGGCGGATTTCTGCAACGGCAGGATGCCGCCCTTGTTCTGCAACAGGACTATGCCCTGACGTGCAGCTTCAAGTGCAAGGGCTTTGTGTTCATTGGACGCTACGCAGGTTTCTGGGATGGAAGTCCAGTCCACAAGTTCGTCGGCATCAAAGTCGCCGACTTCAAAACGTGCCTTCAAAAGGCGTATGACACTGGTGTTTATCTTCTCCTCGGTTATCTGTCCTGCCTTCACTGCTTCCGGCAGACTACGGTATTCACTGCCGCACTCAACGTCGGTGCCGCTGCCAACGGCTTTGGCTGACGATGCCTTGGCATCAGGACTGACCTCGTGATGGCCTTTCTTCCAGAAGTCGTTGATGGCTCCGCAGTCAGAAACGACAAGGCCGTTGAACTTCCATTCGTCACGGAGTATCTGCTGGAGATAACGGTTGCTGCCGCAGCATGGGTCGCCGTCGATGCGCTGGTAGGCACACATCACCTCGCGCACATTACCTTTCTGCACCAGGGATTTGAAGGCCGGCAGGTATGTTTCCCACAGGTCACGCTCTGGTAACTGCTGTATGTTGAAGGTGTGGCGGTTCCATTCAGGACCGCTGTGTACGGCAAAGTGCTTGGCACATGCCAGAAGTTTGTAGTACTTGTGACCCGTTAGCTGGCCGGTGGCGAAGTCTGTGCCTTGCAGTCCGCTGACAACGGCGAGTCCCATACGCTCGGTAAGGTACGGATCTTCACCGTAGGTCTCCTGCCCCCTGCCCCAACGCGGGTCACGGAAGATGTTGATATTGGGGGTCCACACACTGGTGCCCTGATAGCGTTTCACAATACCACTATGGCGTGCCTGCGTGTTCTTGACGCGCATCTCGTCGGACACCTTGTCGAAGACATTGTGCACAAGGCCGTCATTCCATGTGGCGGCCATCATCATGGTAATGGGGAAAACGGTGCTGTAGCCGTTACGGCCAACGCCGTGCAGCCCTTCGCTCCACCATTCGTAAACGGGTATTTGAAGGCGGTCAACGGCTTTGCTGCCATTCATCATGATACTGGCCTTCTCTTCCAGCGTCAGCCTTTGGCAGAGGTCTTCTGCACGCTGCTGAGGAGTGAGCGTAGGATTCTGGTAAGGCAGCATCTCTGCCTTGGAAACGATGTAGGGAATAGGCTGTTGTGCCTGAGCCGCGGTGCCCGTCATGATGGCAATGGCAACAAGAAAATGTTTTATCTGCATATTTGTTTAGATTTCCGATACCATACCCTGACATTACAAAAGGAGTGGCAGGGGGATACAGTGCGTTTTAGTTTCTGTTTGCAAAAGTAATAAATATGCCCGACATACGCAACAGTTCTACCTGTATTTAGTCGATTTTACTACTTCTTTGGAAAAAAAAAGCACTGTTGGCTATCTAAAAGTATAGCCCACAGTGCTTTGATACTGAACACGGAAAGAAACGAAAGCACCGCCCTCCATGATAGAGAGCGGTGCCTGTATTTATAGGAACCGTCATTGACGGGCATC
>CAZPNC010000111.1:0-1756 GCA_964587945.1 uncultured Prevotella sp.
GCCGGTTAAAAAGTTAAAAACACGCAGTTATTACCACCCATCACCTGTTCCTGAAGCCGCACTTTCTTTTGCCGGTTCTTCCTTCTTGCCACCTTTTGTCGCCTTCTCAATTTCCTTGTACTTGGTAAAAGAGGCAACTGACTTCAGCTTGGCGTATCCGTTTTTATCTGTAATTGATTCCACCATAAATGAACGTCCGGGCAGTTTGGTTTTTACACCATCCATAATCTTCTTATCAAACACCGTTACATCATCACCAGGGAATGCTTTGCAAATCGCACCCCATAAACCGGCAGCTTCAAGAATCGTAGCCATCAATGCTCCACCGTTGGACTCAAACACCGAGCAACCGATATTGCCGCCGTTGGACTCGTCTTTATCGTCCTTCACCTGAATGGGAATTTTCCAGATTTTCGCCCCGCTTTTGTCCTGAACTTCCTCACCGTCCTTGTTCTTGGCGTATTCAATCGGCTCCATGACTTCCACAATGTGCCAACCTTCTGCTACCGATTTACCTGTAAATGAACCGCCATCATTTGCTTTTTCCTTCATTCAATTTCTCCTTTGTTTAATATGTTATTTACTTCTGCTTCTACTTTTCCCCACCTGCGCCAATCTTCCTCATGGCGTACATGGTGGACTTCGTTTCTTTAAGGCATCGGCAAAAATCCTGAATGTTTACAGCCGTATTATCATAAAATGCCTTAATGTTCTCCTCGATTACCTTCTCATCACCCTGAATGTCAAAACTTACCCTTGGGTCTCTGGGGTCGTCACGACTTAACCACGGTTTTATTACATGACCCTTCAGCTTCAGGAATGACACCAACATTACATCTTCCAGAGTCGTTGAACCTGGATTCATCTTCATCTCCTTTCCGTGAATTTTTTGGTACGAGTTTGTTGACTGGCATCACCTACCTTTCGTAGTAATAGTTTATTCACTTTTGATATTTCCATGAGCAATATCCAACATCTTCTTGAGATTAAAAGGTTTTCGCACAACACCTGAGCTAGGCAAGATTCCAGTCCACTTACTCAGAAAACTTCCGTCATCATTACAAGATATTAAAGGTGGATACACAACTTTACCGTCCCTCATGTTCGGTTCCAGAAGACCTATGAAGTCGAAAAAGCCTTTGAAGTCCCTACCAAATTCCTTCCCTGCCAATGCCGGAGCGCAACTCAATTCCCTGTTCCACTTAGGTTGCTGGTCTGTTCTGGCGGTCAACACAACGTCAATTCCATGAACCGTCAACTGCTCAAACCCCTTCATTAACCTCATCATCTGCTTGGACATTGTGCCGTAGCCTTCCAATGATAACTTAACCCGCATGGTGAGTTCCTTACCCTTGTCGGCTTTCTTATCCCTGCTTTCGTAGTTTTCTTCCACAATCTCGTCTGCAAGGTGGATGTTCATAACGTGGGTCAGTCCGTCAAACAACACCGTCTTTATCTTGTCGAAGTTCTTCAGGTCGTAGATTACTTCCAACAAGTCTTCCCACCCCTCGTAATATCCGGTTTTCAGCTTAATGTCTGGTCTATTTACTGCCTTAACCGTCAAATCCACCTGCCCACGCTCTGTCACTATCCAGAATATCGGGTCTTGTGCTGTCTGGATAACTGTTGCCGACTTGCCAACCCCTGAGTCACCATAGACTAGTATAAAGTTACCCCTGTCGCTTCCAACGTTTTCTGGCTTGTAAAAATCTGTTTTCATGTGTTCTCCTTATTGTTAGTTATTTAAGTATAAAAA
>CAZPNC010000111.1:1856-3025 GCA_964587945.1 uncultured Prevotella sp.
CGTGTCTTGGCGTTCCAACCAATAAAATAGTGTGAAGGTCTGGAGATTACGTCCTGATAAACCCTTTCCATCCACTCCTCATCACTTTCTTCCCTGTCCTTCTTTGCTTTCAACGCCGGTGTCCTGACTATCTCCATAATGCAATATTCCAAACTGGGGTCGGCTAAGAAGTAAACTCCCACTTGTGACTGGATAAAATACGGGTCAAGGTAATTATCCGGCTTGGACGACAACTTGTTTTCTACAAAATAGGTGGGATACTTGCGGTCGTAAAATCCATTGACTAGGAGTTCGACTGGATAGCCGTTGCCCCATGTTTGGTTGAATGGTATGGTTATGTCGACTTTTGCTTGTAACTCACCGTTTGGTTCAGTGACGATTTCAAGCTGTTTGTAGGCTCGGTAAATGGCCTTAACTGTTCCTACGTCCTTGTTGGTGATTTCGTTTTCTTCAACTACAGCATTAAGGTCAATCTTAGCTCCGTGTAGATTCTGTAGGCACTTATCCCACAATGTACCCATCTTTAATGCTGATGACTGCATGGCGTTATTAAGCCTTATCCCCATTATTGCCTGTAGATAGTAAAGTCTATGGCAGGTAAGGAATGTGTTGACTGAACTGTAACTAATAGGTATCACCCTCTTTGTATCAGCTACACACCTGTATAAATCCTTATCTTTGCAAAACCCGCATTCCTTTTCATTGACTGAGTCATAATACTGGCAGGTTTGTGATTTAACGTCTGGCAGGAACTTGGCGCACTTGGACAGGTCAAAATCTTCCAAATCGAATGGCATGGTGTTCTCCTTTATATATTCATTGTTCTATGATTAATTTCTTCCCACGCCTACCCTATTACACCATGTCAAGTTATTTGTCAAGTAAATTATTTTGCTAAAACGTTAATTTTTTCCTTGACAAAAGATTAATATGGGTGTAGATAGGAAGCCATGAAAGAGAAACCAGTTACTACCTCCAAAACCAAATACAAAGCACATATTGAATATAACGCACAAGAGTTCAATTACCATACTACGGCCTACTCCAAAAGTCAAGCTGTTTGTAACTTTATCTGGCAGTTGAGCAAGGCGACCGGTGAACCTATGGCGTTGTTGATGTGGAAGAATAAGAATGAACAGATAGATATAAAGGTGGAGGAAGTGGAATGA
>CAZPNC010000111.1:3125-4311 GCA_964587945.1 uncultured Prevotella sp.
AATGAAAAAGGAAGTTGATAAAAACATTAACTGGAACATACATTATAATGATGTAATGACAGTTGTAAGAGTGTATGAAGAAGAAGTCCATAAACTACCGTCCAAGACCACGGTGCTTGAATTAATACAGTGGTTGAGGAAGAAAGCGGAGGTCAAGTAATGGACACCGTTGACCACTATATCAACATTGCCGACAAGTGGTTGGAGAGGAATATCTGGAAAGTTGTCATATCCATTGTGTTGGTTGTTGCGGTGATTGAAGTAAGTAAAAGCTATTGGATAACGCTATGGTTAAAGTAGTTGAATATACAATAGTATGTTTAATAGCAATTTTAATCTTGGTAGTTATAATCTCAATAATACTTTTTATTTTGGGAGTTGGAAAATGAAAACAAATCATAAGTTAAAAATTGATTACAAGGGATGTCACGAGGGACTTTGGAACTGGCTGGCGGATAATCCGAAAAAATCTAAAAATGATTGGCCAGGACTAAAAACAATCAAATCTCTTTTAGAAAAAGAGGTTTTGCATCCACTCAACAACCCTATTCACTTCGAAGGTCATCATTGTTTTGCGTGTCAAATGGTGGGGATTAATGAGCATGGAACTTTAATTTGTCGTGATTGTCCGGTTGATTTTGGTGATACTTTTTGTCAGACAGGAAAATCTTACTTTGATGAATGGTGTGCTAACATAAATTGTTCCGCCAACGCTCGCAAAATCGCACAGGGGTGGACGAAGTAATTAACACAACCGTCTGCGCTGACATCACGTGCTGGTAAGTGGGCGAAGAACTAAGGCAAGGACGGTTAGTAATAAATTTTAACAGGGGGATAACTTGTCAGACAAAAAACTTAAATCACGATTTGAAATAAGCTCAGACGAACTCAATCACCGAATGGAGTTGCAACAAAAGTACCATGACGAACCGCTGACTCGTGCCGGTGTTTTGCTTCAGGTGGCTATGGACAAGGTGTTGACTAAACTGGGGGTGGATGTCAAAGACCCCGAAACAATAGCCATGCAGATGATTAACATGGGGATATTTGCCAACTCTATTGAAGATGAAGCACACCCAAAGTTGAATGGTATTTATGTGTCGTTGGTGACTGGTCATAGCAACTATACGTCTTTAGATGGAGAACCTGATATTATCCCATATGCCTTCATTGGCAACGCAAGACT
>CAZPNC010000112.1:0-4276 GCA_964587945.1 uncultured Prevotella sp.
GAAACATCTTGATGAACTCTTCCGTCCTGACCTGAAGGCAAGTGACGCCTATTGTACCACAGCAGAAGCAGCCAAGAAGTACGGCATGACCAAGAGCAATATCTGCGTTATCATCAAGAAAGAGAAAATAACCAAGATAAAAGTCGGTGTCCAAAACCTCATCGTCAAAGAGGAACTTGAAAAGGTAATGGCCGAGAGGCTGGCTCAATTTGGTTCCTATCGGGTTCAATGACGATGGAAAACAGAAGTTACATCCACGATTTTGAGCAAAATCCAGTTATTCCTCAATTATTCACAAGTTACGATAAGTTTTCATCATCACGGGTGCACCATTCGGTTACTTTGTACCCGAATTGCAGGCAACAGCCATCAGCATTCAGTAAAAAGTAAAATCCAAAAAGTATTATTATGAGTAACATCTGCAAGACCGTGACACTCCGCACACGCAAAATCAAAGGCGGTGAACAGCTATCCTTCTATCTCGACTACTATCCCGGCTACAGGGATGAGAGTACGATGAAGGTCATGCGTCATGAATCGCTCGGCATCTACATCTATGCCAAGCCGAAGAACCAAAGAGAAAAGGACTACAACGAACGTATGCGTGAGAAAGCGGAAGCCCTTCGCTGTCGTCGCTATGAGTCTATAGTAAATGAAAGATATGATTTCTTTGACAAGGAGAAGATGAAGGGCGATTTTCTTGCCTACTTCAAGCAGAAAGCAGACAAGAAGAACTGCAAGTGGCAGCACGTCTATAAGCACTTTGCCCGATTCTGCAACAACAAGTGCCGTTTCGATGAAATCACCGTTGACTTGTGCAACAAGTTCCGCGAGTATCTTTTGAATGCCCCACAAACTATCCACAAAGAGCACAAACTGCACATAAATAGTGTGGCCGGTTATTGGTCAACCTTCCGCGCTGTACTCCATACCGCCTATAGGGAACACAAGATTATGGAGAATCCCAATGGCTTTCTGGAACGCATTGATACTATTCCAACAGAGAAAGAACATTTATCCAAGGATGAACTTATAAGGCTGGCAAACACACCTTGCGAATATCGTGTGTTGAAGACCGCCTTCCTCTTTGCCTGTCTGACGGGACTGAGAAAGAGTGACATCAAGCAGCTTACATGGGAGAACATACAGCCATACGGTGACGGAGGCATGTACGTGACACTCCGTATGCAGAAGACAAAGGAACTGGTGAACAACCCCATCAGTGACGAGGCGCTGGAACTGATTGGTGAGCGTGGAACTGGCATTGTCTTCACAGGTTTCACTGACAAACTTACCCAGACACCCTTGAAGAACTGGCTGAAAGCCGCTGGCATCACCAAGAAGATTTCGTTCCATTGTAGCCGCCATACATTCGGTTCTCTACAAGTGGATGCTGGTACGAGCGTCTATACTGTCCAGCACATGTTGGGTCATAAGAACGTCTCAACCACGCAAATCTATGCGAACATGGCGGACGAGAGCAAACGCGAGTCGGTAAACCGTATCACTCTTAGACCAGCGAAGACAGCGCAACTAAAGGTCGTTGGGCAATAACTACCTATATCTGTTCAATATATGTATCATCATTGGGGAGAGGCTTTGCTTCTCCTTTTTTTGTTTCGTACCTTTTCGTTTATTCTTGACTTACAATCCTTATAGTATGAAAAACGCCGTAAAATCATACTCGATAGCCAACTAAAATTAAAAAGAAGCAGATTATTTTGACAATCATCAGCTGTCAGAAACAACCAAAGTAACTTTGCACACCGAAAGAGCCAATCGCAGGCAACAAACAAGAGTAATTACGATAGTAAAAGGTAAAAACAATGAAAGAGACATCAGTTATAAATGGTGAACCGGTATTCCCTACAATAAACTTCAAGACCATGCTATATTTGCTGGTAAGCATAGCGGTATTGTTCATCGCTATCATACCGGCACGAATAATCAGCGGTATATTCTCACAAGATGTGAGCATCTTCTACATTTCCTTCGCAGGCTTTACTGTGTTATTGGAGTTTATGGTATGGTGCTTCCTATGTGTGCCAATGAAAATCTATGAATCCATATTAGCCAACAAAGCGATGGATGAGAAATTAATTGTCGCCAAAGCACAAACTGAATCAGAGCTATCAAATGATGAAATCGTTTCTGGGGAGCCGGAAATGCTATTGGCAATGAAAGAAGAAACGAAAGACACCATTGCTCCTTCCTCTATGATTGACCTTTACAGGCAGGGTTGTGATGATTTTTACAGGAATCAAGCCTCTCATAAGAAAGAGCAGCTTGACAAGATAGTGGAATATCTTCATTATACCATGGCTCCGTTCATCAAACAGGATGACATGGAGACATTCTGTGCTGAAATAATGTCGTTTGCCATCAACCCAGCATACGAGCCTAAGCCGTTTGTCGGGTTAAAAGGTACACTAACCAGTTTTGACGTGCGCCATCTGATATGGAACATCACTTCAAGGTTAGGACTCGGCAAGGGTAAGCCGTACAGCGTTGAACTATGCATCAATTTCATCCGCACCATGTTCCCAGACCTTTGCAAGGACCTTGATAATTCCACCTTGAAGAACCTGAGAGTCACATCAACATCTGACAAGATCCATATAGACCTTCCAGGCAAAGACGGAATATCGTTTCATATACCTCAATCCATAAAGTAGTAACTTTCTCTTCTCGTCGTTTACAACCAGCCGTATCCGACTTATATTGTCAGATGCGGCTGGTCCTGTATTCATGTACCTTTCACAAAACTGGCTATCTTTCCCTGCCAGTATATAGAACTTCGTCTGCCTTCTTAGTCCCACTGCAAAAACAGTCGAATCATACGACAGTTTTTGCAGTGGGTTATTTATGCTTACTTGCTAATACCATGAAGATACCTGGCGAAAGTCTCTGTTATCATTCAATAATCATCTGAGAATTATAGCTTTTCAAGTTATTACGCAGTGATTTACGAGTTACCATAAGTTTCCATCAGCACGGATGCTTCATTCAGTTCCTTTGCACCCGGTCTCTAACCAAAGGCCGTGAAAATTATGGAACAAAATGAATTGACATTCAACGACCTCCCACAGGTCATCGCCCAGCTTCGGAATGAGGTGATGGGTATGAAAAGACTGCTTATCAAACAGCAGGAAGAGAATCGGAAACATCATGTTCGCGAGAGCCGTCACAAGCCCATGACTGTGGAGGAAGCGGCTGAGTACACACGCATTCCTTTAGGGACGCTGTACATGAAACTCGGTGACGGGACGATACCAGCCACCAAGCCAGGCAAACGTTACGTCCTCTATCAGGACGAACTTGACAAGTGGCTGGAGGCGAACCGAAAGAATGCCGTGCCGCTGACAGCAGACGAAGAGAATGAAGCCATTCTCTCTTCGCACAAGCGCAAACCGAACAAGTCCTGCTGGCATGATTAACAGATAGAGATATGAATTACATCGGCTTGATGAATCAAATGTGGCGTTCTGCCATGAAGTCGCCAATGCCAGCAAGTGAGATTGCCTTGTTTGCCTATCTTGTGAACGAATGCAACAAGCGTTTCTGGCAGATGCCCTTTGCCTGTTCCACTACAAGGATAAGTGATGACCTCCGTGTTTCAAGACAGACGGTCATCACGGCAAGGGAGCATCTTGTCAAGCGCAGACTTATCTCGTTCACCGAAGGCAAATCACGTCATCTACCGTCAACCTATACGCTCACAAATTGGACGGATGACTTGACAGTAGAGTTGACAGATGGCTTGACGCATGACTTGACACATATAAAAGATAAAGACAAAGACAATTTAATAAAAGGCGATTCAAAAAATCTTTCAATCAAAGAAAGGGAAAGGAATAATGAAAACAACACTCAAAATCGACGTAGAGGAATTAAAGAAATCCATGCTACAGCGTCGTCCTATGAAGGCTCGTTTTAGAATGCCCATGTCAGAGGAAAAGGCTTATGCCTATCTGTTGGCTGCAATTATGGCTGAGGTGGAATATCGACACCGTGTCTTCTGTTCTAACGAAGATATGGAGAAGCAACTTCAGGAGATGGCTCATTGGCTTACCACACCATCATCCCATTTCGGCATCCTGCTGTGCGGTGGATGTGGAAATGGCAAGAGTACAATGCTTAAAGCATTCCAACAATTGCTGAACACACTGCATATTCCCAAACCATACAACGAAGGAACGTATGGAATCCGAATTGTGGATGCAAAGTACATTGCGTACCTCTGCAAGAACAACTATGAGGCATACCGTAAACTCAT
>CAZPNC010000113.1:0-4192 GCA_964587945.1 uncultured Prevotella sp.
AAATATAGGATTTACTGACGGCGAACGATCATGGTTATATGGACGTGGATATCGAACACACGTCATCAGATGGGGGACACTCATACGTTATTTCTCAACACACAATGACGCAGCAAGTTTCGGAATTGGTATTGCCTCTACGGCTGTAGCATTCTTGATTTTTGCCTTAACCAGCAAAGTAAAAAAATACCGTTATTTTTTCCTCATCACAGGCATTGCCTGTACATGGGCTATGTTTCCGTCGGGCACCCGTACAGCTATTGTCTGTTTTGGCGCAGGTATTGCGTTCTATACTGTTTTGGCAAAATCGGTCAAACTCTCAGCTTTTGTTGGGGTCATATTTGTCTTCGCATTTTTCATTTTGGCATTTACCAATATTGGAAACAGCAATGATTCCATCAGGCGTATGCGCACGGCATTTGATAAAAACGATGCTTCCATGAACGTACGTGATGTTAACAAGGAATCTATCAAGAAATATATCAAAGAAGCCCCTTGGGGCATTGGAATAGGTATGGAACGCGAAGAAGTACCTGCCAATAACAAATACCGCATCTTGACTGAAATTCCACCAGACTCAGAATATGTATATATTTGGGTACGTACAGGAAAGATAGGTATCATAACTTTCGTATTGACCATGCTCATCATGTTAGGTGGAGCTTGTTGGACAGTCCTATTCAGGATAAACAGCCCATCCATGCGAGGTATTGGTGCAGGATTATGTTGCGCCTTTGTATCAATGCAATTAGGAGGTTATGCCAACCAAATTCTATTGAATTTCCCCAACTGTTTAATTTACTATGGTGGTCTCAGTTTAGTCTATGCTCTACCCTATATGGAAAAGGAATGGACTGAATGGGAAAACAAATTATTAGAGAAAGAAGCTGAACGAAAACGACTAAAACTGGAGAAAAAGAAAGCATCGCGCGTATAAAACATCAAGACATTGGAAGCATTATTATCTATCATCACTATCAATTACAACGGACTCGACGACACCTGTTCGCTAATTGACACCATCCCCTTTGATGATTATCCATTAGAGGTGATAGTGGTAGATAATGCTTCCCGTGATGATGAAGCCACTATTATCGAACACCGTTATCCTCAAGTTAGGGTAATTAGAAGTAATAAGAATCTTGGGTTCGCTGGAGGAAACAATCTCGGTATCAGAGCAGCAAAAGGACAATTTCTTTTTTTTGTCAATAACGATACAGTATTCTTTCGTGAGGGCAAAGTCAAAGTGAATCTTCAAGCCTTGGTCAATCGTTTTGCCTCATCTTCTAAGATTGGAGCTATATGCCCAAAGATACGTTTCTTTTGGGACGATGCACCCATTCAATTTGCAGGCTACACTCCCCTGTCATCCATCACCATGCGCAACAGTGCTATCGGCTATGATGAGCAAGATCATGGACAATATAATACAGCCCATCCAACACCCTATGCCCATGGGGCTGCTATGATGGTCAAGCGTGAAGTTATTGCCCAAGTTGGAATGATGCCAGAATGTTACTTCCTTTATTATGAGGAATTAGACTGGAGTATAATGATACGTCGGGCTGGCTATGAGATTTGGTATGACCCTGTCGTTACAGTCTTTCATAAGGAAAGTCGCGCCACAGGACAAAGCTCGCCACTTCGCATGTATTACATTACACGCAACCGTTTGCTGTTCGTCAAGAGGAATTATTCTGGTTTCAAGGGGCTCTGCTCAAAATTGTATTTAATCGGCATTGTAGCACCCAAGGATATGTTGCTATCGCTCCTTCATGGCAAGTTGCGTCATGCACTATCCGTAATCAATGGCATTGTTGACTATATAAAACTTTAGATTATGGACATCTGGACACTCTTATACTTCTGTGACATCACATTATTCTGTCTAATATCATTTACGGTGATATATATGACGATTTTCACTTTGGCAGCAATGTTGCCAAAGCGTCATTACACCCAGAAAGTGAAACATCAGAACCGTTTCATCATTCTTATACCTTCATACCGCAATAGTAACGTAGAGCAAACAGTAGCCTCGGCATTAGGTCAGAGTTATCCTCAACGGTTATTTGATATCACTGTCATATCAGATCACAACAACGAGATGACCAATTTCCATTTGGCACAACAACCTATTACACTTCTCACCCCGAATTTCCGAGAAAGCAATAAAGCAAAGTATTTCCAATTGGCCATTTCAAATCTGCCCCAATTCAAGCTCTACGATGTCGTTTTAATTCTTGAAGCTGGCAACATCATTGAGTCTGATTTCCTGGAAAAGATCAATACCGCCTACGAGAATGCAGGCACGAGAGCTCTTCAGGCACATCGTGTCTCAAAAAACAGCAAGAGTCAAGTATCACAGATGGCTGCTATTTTTGAAGAAATCAACAACACCATATTCCGTAAAGGACACAATCGTTTGGGATTATCTGCCAGTCTTTGTATGTCAGGAATGGCGTTTGATTACGAATGGTTCAAATCTACAATTCTCCAATCTAAGGCCAGTTGGGATGATAAGAATTTAGAGTCTATTCTACTCCAACAACACGTATTTGTGGAATATGTGGAAGACCTTTATGTCTATGACGAAAAGCCACAACATGCAGAAGATTTCAACCGTCAACGTGGTCAATGGATAAAAAGCCAGTTCGTTACACTACTCAAGAACATCCATCATCTTCCTTGGGCAATACTGACTCGCCAATACGACTTGGCAGACAAGATTATACAATGGATGCTGATGCCTCGTATGGTGTTGATGGGACTTGTTGTAATGATGAGCGCTATTCTCCCATTCATCTATATGTCATTGGCATTGAAATGGTGGGCATTGTTTGCCTTTGTTCTATTTATCTTTGCTTTAGCAACACCAGACTATCTTGTTGACGAGAATTGGAGTCGCTCTTCGCTTAAATCACCCTTGATACTCATGAGGTCCATTCCTGGTCTTTCAAAGATAGCCGATTTTATAGATTACCTCGACAAAAAGTTTCATCATACAAAACGATAAACTCTGTACACCATGTGGACTATCATACATATCATTGACCTTGCGTTATGGATTTTCATAGCGCCTTCTGTCATTTATGTATTATTCTATGCCATCGTATCCTTGTTTCATCACAAAAAAAATAAAACTACCATAACAGAGGTACAACACACCTATTTGGTATTATTCCCTGCCTATCATGAAGATGCAGTTATAGTATCATCCATCAAAAGTTTTCTGGAACAAACCTACCCGAAGACACATTATGATGTTGCTGTCATTTCTGACCACATGACAAAGAGCACCAACGATGCCTTGCTTGCGCTCCCCATCACGCTCCATCGACCTATATTCTATAAGAGTAGTAAAGCAAAAGCATTACAATATGCTATTTCAGAAACCAGGAAACAGTACGACCATGTGGTCATTTTAGATGCTGACAATGTGGTTCATCCTGATTTCCTTGAGCGTCTTAACGCTGTTTGTTGCCAAGGTTTTGATTTCGTTCAATGTCACCGTTGCGCAAAGAATAGCGACAACGACATAGCAGCACTTGAAGGAACAAGTGAAGAAATCAACAATACCATTTTCCGTAAAGCCCATAACATAATAGGAATGTCGTCAGCATTAATCGGTTCTGGCATGTGTTTCCGTTTTGAATGGTTCAAAAATCATGTATCCAAACTACAAACTGCAGTAGAAGACCGCGAATTAGAAGCCATGCTCATGCAAGAAAATATTTTCATCAAGTATGAGGCAACTATCCATGTTTATGATGAGAAGGTATCTAATCAAGATAACTTCCGTCGCCAGCGTCTTCGTTGGATGACTGGTCAGATACAAAGTCTTTTGTTCATGCTCCCTTATTTACCCAAGGCTTTTATAAAAGGGAACATCAACTATATTGACAAGACCCTACAACAACTACTGATACCTCGTTCTATACTTTTAGCAACAATACCTGTTGTTGCAGTCATAATGACCTGCGTCTGTTGGCAATGGGGACTTCGCTGGTGGGCATTGTTTATTGCGTTGATTATAGCCCTCTTGATAGCCATTCCTCGCCATCTCCGCACAAGAGCTATCTTTGGTAAAATCATCTCATTTTTCAGGCTTACAGGCAGTATGCTTCAAAACCTGACGAAGATAAACATCAAAAGTAATGATTTCATTCACACCTCACACCATAAATAAAGC
>CAZPNC010000114.1:0-4172 GCA_964587945.1 uncultured Prevotella sp.
AACAGGGCAAGAAGACCGCCAACGGCATCGTGGTAAACGTTCCGATGGAGGACTACATGCAGTTGACGATGATGAAGTTCCAGACTGGGCGCACGTTGAAGGACCTTGCGCTGCAAGCGATACATGAGTTTGTAGCGAGAAACATAAACTCTTGAACATTTGTAACGCATAAGGTAAAAGGATTTAGTATTATTTTACCTAATGGTAAGGTAAGCAGGTAAAATCTTACTAATTCTTTTTACCTCAAAAATGGAGGTACTAAAATGATTTACCGAGAATAAGGCGAGAAGGTAAAATCTTACTAAATCCTTTTACCTATTTACTAAATCGTTTTACCCTACTTTTATAATATGTATATAAAGAAAAAATATGTTTCTTCTTATTTATATTATAGGCGTTTATGTAAAATTACTTATTTTCAGCGTTTTAAGTGCGAGGTAAAGAAAAATAGTTAGTAAATAGGTGAAAAGAAATAGTAAATAGGTAAAAAGGTTTAGTAACTTTTTACCTTAAACAAAAAGGAAACGATATGGAAAACGAGAAACAACTACCGCAAAAGTGGATAAATACTCCGTTTGCCTTTACCAGGTTGAGCAAGAATCTGTCGCTATTGCAGCAGGCGGTATTGGTAAAGGTGAGTGAGCAGCTTCAGCCATTTATAAAAGAGTTTTTTGGCTCTGACCTGGCAAGGTCGCGCAAGGTTCCCAAGGCCCTGTTTTCCGAGGCTGTGAAAAATTCGGGTGTTACTCAGATATATATATCCTATGCCGAGTTAGGTGTGCCAGAAAACAACTTCTTTGCTGTGAAACAGGCGATGAAAGAAGTGTTGGACGTGAAGGTGGAAGGACCAAAGAAGAATGAGGATGGCACCTGGGGTATGCACATGTACAACGTGTTCCTGAGTGGCGAAACGTCTATTAAGAACACCGGTGTTGTGTTCGGGCTTAATCCGCAAGTTATAGACCCAGACAAGCATCTTTATGTTTTGGACTATGCGTTCAATATGACCGAGGGATATGTGTCGCATCCTGATAATATAGCTTTGATAGGTGAGGTGGCGCGTATGCCTATGATATATTACATCTTACGTGATGCCAGCGGTAACAACTGGAAAGAGCGTAAAATCCGGCTTACGGTCAGTAAGATAAAGAAGTATTTAGGTATGCTTGAGTTTAGCGGCACGGAACTTGTGAAAGAGGCGTACCCTAAGTTTTCGCAATTTAAGAAGAACGTGCTCGACAATAGCCTTGCTGACATCAACCGACTGAAGCAGATGGGACAACTCGACGTATGTGTGTCGTATGAGCCTATCTACAACGGTAAGCGCAAGGTTGGCAATCCTGCGTTTATAGAGTTTTATGTTTATGACACCATCGAGCAGATGCGGCAAGCGACGCGACAACGACAACAGAAACAACAGCCCGGTCTCTTTGCCGATGCCGAAGAAATTAAGCCGGGCGAAAAGGAGTGGCAGATGTTTTTGCGATTGCTTGACAAGCAGCTGGCTTCCGACCTAAGTAAGGTTAGGTACATGGCGTTTAAGGATGGCACTGTATGCCTTGCCGTGGCGAATGAGGCGCAAGTAGAAATGATAGAAGAGCATTTTGCGGATATTGCCGTTTTGAATCATGCGCAGAAATGTGCTGTGAAGATATACGGAAAGAAAATATCTCTGATCTATAAGATTATAAAACAATAATATTTTTACACCGCTTACCCGTTCCCATGGGTAGGCGGTGTTTGTAGTATGTCCTGTTGATGTCAGCGACTTTTTCTAATTTTGTGAACAGAAATCAACAAGACGAGAATATGGGTAAAATCAGATTAGTTATGCTATGGCTTATGGCGGTAATGCTGCTTATGAGCTGTGCTGCTTCGCGGAAAGTGGAGCATGGGAGTAGTGAACAACGGCGTGATAGTGTTGTGTCTGTCGTTATGGATAGCGTGGTGAAATCAGAGATTTCTACGGATAGTACTGTCAGCATTGCCACGACCGAGCAGATTACCACTGGCACTATGAGCGACAAGGGTAGCAACGAGGAGACCATCACCGAGCGAGTAACCGAGAGCGTGGATGCGTCTGGCAACAAGATCACCACCACAGACCGAACCATACACCGCAAGGGCGATTATGAGCGCAATGCCACATACGAGGCGCGGCTAAGGCACCAGGAAGAGACTATTTCACGGATGCAGCACACGATAGACAGTTTGGCTTCGAGTAATAGGCTGGATATAGGTACGCATTGGGCGAAGAAGGATAGTACGTCCATGCAGAAGGAGACGAATACGAAGGATATACAGGATAATTCACATATAAGAATAAGCAGCCTTTTTTTATTTTGGATAGCTGCTATTTGTATTTCTATCTGGCTGTATAGAATAAAATAAAAGAAAACATGAGTAGGAAGAAACAAGACATAATAGAAAACACTGCGCATCCGGAAGTGACCTTGCAGGACTTTGTTATCCCTGCCAAGATAGAAGCGTTCTGCGAGAAGTACAAGCCGCTCGACCATTGGCGAGAGGACTGTGATATGTTTACAGACTATCAGCTTCGCTCATACTTTAAGGCAGTTGTCTGTCCGTTGGGAGATCCGTTAGCGTTGTATCTTCAAGAACTTGCTATGCGAGGATTTATGATGATAGATGACGAGTGTGGAGAGCCGGTTATATACGCTGCGCTCAGGTGAGTTGGAATTTAATAACAAATGATTAAAAGTATAGAAATGAAGAAACCACATTATTTTTATCGCATCGCCGCCACATCGAAGGCAGGCGAGAATTTACAAGAGTTCTTTAACAAGTGTCAGGAAGCCGAAGAGATGGCACGTAAGTGGGCAGAGAAGCAGGGCGCAAGCGGCTATTACGAGTCGCCCGAAGGTATGGCGGGTGGAGTAGGAGCCGTTGAATTTGCTGATACCCACGAGCGCTACGGATGGGACAAAGAGGTGTCGCCCGACGGACGAGTGTTCTTCTTCCCCATAGAAGGCTCCGACTTAGAGAAAGAAATGCTCGCCTTGCCAGTTGTGAGCGAGGTTGAGCTGATAGACATCTTGAACTTGCAGCCGAAGCTCACGGACAATAATCTGCCAATGCCGATGACATTCGGTAATAGCACGCCGATTGTATTCCTATATCACGGCTACTGGTATGCCGATATGCCATACGCCAGTGCTGACTTGTCGGTAGAGCGGATAGAAGAAAAAGAATTTTATCGTCGCAAGATGGCAGCTACAAATGAAAAATAGGCAGACATAAAAAACTCATAGATGATAAGATATGTTTTAGTTAATGCCAAGATTCAGCGGAATCTTCCTATTAGGTTTTAATTATTTATGGTTTTAAGTTAGTCCGACCGTCCGTCCGTGAGGGATAGACGGTCGTTTTTTTTAATATATTATTGTGTGGAATTAGGTTCTGCAACCATGCCGTACTCGAAAGTGTTTCCGTTTCTCTCCATTTTCATTTTGTTGATTTGTCTGTTCAATTTGATATTTTCTTCAGACAAAGCCATTATCCGGTCGTTGAGCTTTTCTATTATGTCAAGATAGCGCATCCGTTCTTTCTCTGGAATACTACTATCCTCCGTTGTCTGTTCGCAAACGTATGATGGTTTACTCGTTCGGATGTAGTCAGGCATATTTGTAACCATGTGGACGTTGGAGCGTGGGTCGCATACTTTGATACCAGCCTTTCTACTTGAGTCGGGCCAACCTCCGGCAGGTTCAATCATCGAGTTTGGTGTAATCGGCGCGATGATTGATGTGTCGTCGGCTTTCTCGTCCAGGAAGAAGGCAGTAATCGGAACGTTAAATCGGTTGCAGAACTTCATCAACTGTGTAAGTGGGAGCATTGTCGCCCCATCGACCCAGTTGCGCAAGGTGTTGTAGTCACTCATCTCCATGCTCTGAAGAATCTCGTTTCTCTTGATAGACGGGTTCGCCTGCATCCAGTCGGCGAGAAACCCATAATTATATACAATATTATGTTCTTTCATACCGTAAATTTTTAGATTGTGTGAGACTTAAATATTTTTTATGTTAAAATTAATAAAATTGTTGGTTAGACCCATAATATATATTACCTTTGCATACAAATATAAAATTTATCATTTGAATGACCAAGAATATTTGGAAAAAAATATTGGATGGTGGCATATTATCTGCTAC
>CAZPNC010000115.1:0-4124 GCA_964587945.1 uncultured Prevotella sp.
CGATGTGTCGGGCGGTATATGCAGGCCAATGCGCCATATCGTTTGTGGGCTTTCTTCTTACATTCGTTGTCTGTGTATATATCCGTCTTGTGTAGCCGGTCAGAGACACTGTCATTGGCGAGGTGCTCAAAAGCCAGTCCTTGGTATTTAGGAGCATGGGTGACGGTACCACTTACGTTTGGCTGCACATGAATGATGGGAGGCCAAGTGGTTTTCTCCTTGTGGAAAAAACGTAAACTGTAGTCTGGGTAGAGGGAGTGCATGAATGTTCCCATGAAATAATTGCGCCGTGGGATGTATATGCCGTCTGGCGGATTGGCCATTGATATTTGTTGGTACAGATAGTCATGCAATGCTTTGGGTACTACTTCATCAGCATCAACGACGAGTACCCAAGGATGTGTGGCAGAATGAATTGCGAATTCGCGTGCAGGTTCTACTATGGTGTGAATACCTTTCGGGAAAGTCACAATCTTGCAGCCATGGCGTTTTGCTATGTTTATGGTGCTGTCGGTACTCTCCATGTCGCATACCACCACTTCATCGAAATCTTTTACAGACTCCAAAACCGTGGCTATGTGCTTCTCTGCATTATAAGTGTTAATGACTATGGAAATCATATATGGTTGGAAATTATGGTATATTGTCAAAACAGTTGCTCCAGCGTAGAGATGTTTTTTTCTGCCATGAAAGTTTTTTTGTGTTTCTTTATCTCACGCATCAAGTTGCCTTGAAGTTGTTTGTCATTAAGAAGGCGATAGATGGCATCGGCAAACTGTTCAACATTACCTACCGGTACCAATATTCCCGCCTTGCCTTCCTTTAGAATTTCAGCAGGACCTGTCGGACAGTTGCTGGATACAATGAACTTATTGAGCATCAGTGACTCTATTAACACTGTCGGTAAACCTTCAAATTTGGAACTGTGAACAATCATTTGTGCTTTTGCCATCCACGGAAACGGATTGGCAATAAAACCAAGTAACACGATGCTGGCTTCCAAGCCATGTTCGTGGATGTGGCGTTCTATGTCAAGACGGCTTTTCCCCTCTCCTATTATGTATAAAGAAGGAATATCCTCGGAGTTATGGTTGCGTTTCAACAGCGCATAAGTCTCTACAAGTGTAGTTATGTCCTTTTGCGTTTCTTCCAGACGCTCGACGGCAAGTATGAATTTCGTGTTTATGCGTTTATCTTCAACAGGTGCCCTTGCTTGTACCAATATGCGGTGAAGGTTAATGGAATTGTATATTCGTACCAGTTTGTCCTTCAATTCAGGTGCTATAAATTGAGCCTCTTTTAACATGGCATCACTAAGAGTCACTATGTTGTCATATTTGTTCATATTGCCCAATCGGCGTTTCATGTGCCGTTTGTCACGTTGTAGTTCGGCTGCGAAACTGAAATGGAAGAAACATATTTTTTTTGCTTTAGTGTTTTGGCTTATCAATGATCCGAAAGTAGAGTCGAAATCAATGACAACATCAAACTGGTTGGCCAGATGTCTTAGTCTTAGTATGGTGGTAAGTCTGCGTATAGGATTAAAGAACATTTCATCTATGAAACTCATGTTCTTGTTTCTGCTTATGATGCTGTGCTTTTTATACCATGTGAGTAAATTGTTTTGTACTAAATAGAATATGTTGATATTATTAGGCAATCTGTTGGCGAAGACTTCAAACTCTTTCATCTTCAGCATTATACCTAATGAAATCTGGTGGTTTGTAATAGAACAGAGGTTATTGATGTATTCTACAAGGACAGTGTCAATGCCACCATCAAGGAAGCGGCTGATGAGGAATAGTATCTTCTTTTGTGGTTTTGGCGGGTTTATCCAGTAATTGTCGAATACACGAAAAAGTGTGTCGAAGTCCTTGAAGTCGTTTAGCGTTATGTTTCCGTGGTCATTTGTCATCCAGTGCAATCGTGCTTTGCCATACATTATAGCCACGAGGGAGAAAGAACTTGGAGGACCTATAATATAATCACATTCAGAAAGCATGCACAGATCTTCACCTGCATTGCCATTAGGAAATATGATCTTTGCATCATGTAATTCTTTTATGAAGTATTGATGGTTCAAATCGGGATCATTGCCGCATATATAAACAGTGTGTTTTTTACCGGGGCATAATGCAATAATTCTTTTTATGTAGTGTAGAAAGGCATAATCATAAAAGTAGTATATGCCGTTGAAAAATGTCTGGTAGTCTCCGCGACGTATGTGTACGCCTATTTTAATAGTGCTACTATCAGAGGTTTCTGCGAGTAGGCTGTTTACTTTGTTACATATTTCCGGTTTGAAACTAAACAGTTCTAGTATTTCCTGCTTGTATTTTATAAACAGATCATAATATCGTACTCCCCAACCTTCAATTATGACATTCTTGTGGCATAGAGTGAATGCCTCTTTGTCTGCTTTTCCTTCTTCTCCCAGATCATATGTGATGATTGGCAGTATTTTGTATTTTGCACCATATTTGCCTGTCAGATACATGATGAAGTTATGGTGCTTCATGTCACATATGCTGAAATACTGATATTTGTATGCAAAGCGCATGGACATGCAGTGTCGATGATTCTCCCTGGCCCATGCATATACATGAGCATATTGGAGAATGTTGTTACACATTTGCCCTTTGTCTCTTACGAAAATCATAATGAAAAAGATAAATGATTCCTCCACTTCTCACCAGCCTGCCGGCATGGCATCAGTTAAAGGCTATTGGTTATAGGTTTAATGGCAGTTTCTGTTTCTACAAAGTCACTGTATGTTCCGAAAGTCTCGCCCCTTGATTGCAAATCCCTTATTATGTATCTCAGACGTTCATACATGGACTGGCCTGCGTTGTGCCTTATGATAAAGGGCATTTTCAATTCAGGATGCTCCCCAAGTGGATAGAACTCCCATGGATGGAAATAAGTGTTGAAGTAACCGTCGTGCTTGATAATCCAATGGCACAATGCCTTATACAGCCATAAAGGGAAGTTGTGGAGCGATAGCCAGAACATAGGTAATCGTAACCACGGGCTCACCGATGCAGGAATCTGTATTATGCCCTCTTGTATGAACCACCTCCTTGGAGTGGTGAGGTGAATATACCGTCCTGGTATGAAAGCCGGGTTGAGTGAGGCGTTGTATGTGTAGCCTTGCCGCGCCTGTTCGGCAATGTCGACCCTGAACATCCGTGGCTGACGGTAGCCTTTTATTTTCTGTCCTGTTATCTGTTCAAGTATGCGTTTGGAGTTTATCACGTCCTCTGGTTTCGGATTCCAGTGGTCACAACCGTGCGCAGCCACCTCATGCCACTCGTCCATGATACGCCTCATCACTTCCGGTGCGTTTTCCGCAAAGTTGGTGGTGCAGAAGAACGTTCCTTTTACACCGCATTCTTTCAGACAGTCCAGTATGCGGTTTGTGCCATATCTTGACACCTCCATACCTTCACGTAAAGTATCATATTCCACACCATGCTCACGGGGGACATCGAATTCTTCAGTATCGAAACTAAGTAAAATCATCTTTCTCTTATTGTTTGGTTCTTTGCAATCCCATATCACGATAATCTTTTGTTATAAGTTCAACAGATAATCGCAGCCAAATTAATGTCACCGGCAGAGCCTTTAGAGCGTAGGGTTGAATCCAATTGCGCCTTATGATTGCAGGAAACAAGTCACTTGGTGATAGTGATGAGATACAGAAAGTGATAATCAACAGTGCTGTATCCCAGTGATTGCGCTGCCACGGTACACAACAATACCAGATGCAACATCCAATGAACGGTGTTATATAACCACTGGACTCTGATCCGGTTGAGAATAGTACCACGAACATCATTACCATAGCTAGGATATTTAGGCGGAACAGCCTGTTCTTCCACTGTGGAATACGGAAATAGCCGAGTGCGGCTATGGTACATCCTGCGCCAATCACCCATAGCATATTGAATGATTGCAGCCACCAATTGGCTGTATTAGGCTTTGCTCCCTCATGCATCAGTGCCAATATGTGGCTTTGTCCCTCTGTCAGTCCGTAGCCAATCTTTGTTATCATTCCCATGATGGATATGTTCTGAGCTGCAGAAAGGACGTTGTCGGAGTTCTTGTTGGCAAGTGAATGGAAC
>CAZPNC010000116.1:0-4061 GCA_964587945.1 uncultured Prevotella sp.
TACGCCTATTATGAGCATAGCCCATGCGCTGGAGATGAATATGCTGAGTATTGGTGGCATAAGGAAGGGGTTGAGTGAAGGATGGTAGTAGAAATGCTGCCATATATCAGCCCCGAACATCTGTAAAGAGGCATAGAATGTTGCTGATGCCGCCACGGTAATGCAGAGTAGGGTAGGATAGAAACTTGGAATGTCACGGAAATGCACCAATGGCGCTTGTTGACGTTGTACTATCCTGATAATGTATACAACCGTTATTAGAACGACAATGATGAGTGCCAACAGTACATGCGTGTCGCTGAACATCATAATAAGTTGGGAAATGGGGTCTGTCGGGACCACATTCGGCAACAGTTCTGTCTCGTGTATCCATCCCGTCTGTCCCGCTTCCGATATAAGTTGTACCCATACGGAATCAATGCTGTCCTGTGGCAATATGCGTATGTCGGCAACTGCTATGTGGGTGTGTCGTTTTATATAGAGTGTATCAGTAACAAGCAGGGAAATGTGTTCTTCGGGTTGTTGTCCTATCAGGAGTATAGAGTCTTTGTGTACAATAAAGTTGTATCCTATACTGTAATGATGTGTGGTGTAGAATGATATGGAATCAGCAATCGCCACACTGTCCTGCTCGGTAAAGGCATCAGGCGTGTCCGATTTCTTACCTTGGTAACATGATGTGATGACTGTTGCTGTCATCACAAACAATAATATGTAGAGTAATTTCTTCATGTCATTATCTCCATTTCACATTTCTTGCAGTTGAAGCTTAGTTTGAAAGCCTTTCCATCAGCGAGATGTATTGTAAGCGGTTCTTTCCATGGCATTGCCTTGCCTCGCTTTGTGCAATATCCCAATTCTGCCTTGATACAGTAACGACATTGCATGATAAGAAGACCTTCTTTACTGTTAGACGGTGAATCTTCATCCAAGGTTTCAAATGCCGTTGCCCGTATTCCCATATTGTCATAGAAAGTCTGTGCTTCACTGTTGGCCGCATTATATAGATAAGGAGCGGAATATTTGGATTTGGCCGGTTCTGCTGATTTTATATTTGTGTACCTGGCCGGTTCTCGTTTTTGGTCAGTTGCTGAACCGTAAAGCGTTGTTTCGCCCAAGGCTTCCATTGCCGTTCTTCTTAATTCCGCCAACTGGCTGCTGGCAATAAACGGCTGTTCTATATCACTGTTGATGCTTATGTCATGGCAACAATATATGGTAGAACCGAGTTTTGATAGTTGTGTCCTTATATTTTCCTCTTGTGGCTTTAGTGCAGTCTGTGGATTGTAGGGTAGGGACGTGGTATGTGTATTGCCATGTTCATCAGTAACGGTAAGGGCGATGGCATCTCCTGTTATATGTAAGGACATCCCAACACGTACCTTTCTTACTGCTGATTGTCTGGATAGCAATGCCGAATAAGCCTGATTGTGGTTTCGGAAAAGGGTAATGCCAGACTTTAGGTCTTTGGGCATAGAGAGTGGGTAAAGCCTGTTACCCTCGGCTTTATTGATACGAAAGCCGATAAGTTTTCTGTCAGTATCGAAGAAACACAGTCCGTCACCGTTGCTGAATGCTGCTGTTGAAGATACATTAAAGGATTTTCCACGTATTTCCTTTACTCGTCCTACTTGTTCGCCCAAAGCCTTTGGCGTGTCCATTGATGCCAGTGATGGTTGCCTGCCATCGGCAAAATACGTGGTGAAGCCCCTGTTGAAACTCTTGCGTATGTCTGGAGTGAAGGTATATGTGCAGTGACCCATTGACGAACGTTGGTAAAGTTTCGGATTTCGAGTGCATATATCGTTAAGGCGTTCACTGTATGCCGCAGTGATGTTTTTTACATAATCCACATTTTTCAACCGTCCTTCTATCTTAAAGGATACCGCTCCCGCTTCTGCCAGACGCCCGATGTTCTCCAATTGTGCCATGTCACGTAGTGAGAGCAGGTGCCGGGACTGTTCTACTACATTCCCCTCCGCGTCCTTCAAGTCAAAAGCCATGCGACAGAACTGGGCACATTCCCCTCTGTTTGCAGAACGTCCGAAACAATGTTGTGATGCATAACACTGGCCACTGAAACTCACACACAATGCACCATGTACGAAAACTTCCAGTTCCACGCCAGGCACCTGTCTGTGTATGGCGGCTATTTCCTCTATACTCAACTCACGTGCAAGTACGACCCTCTTAATGCCCATGTCTGCCAGCCATTTCACCTTCTCTACTGTTCTGTTGTCAGTCTGGGTGGAAGCGTGTATTGCCACATTCACATCGTTGTTTCTCAGTTCGCTCAATAGTCCCATGTCTTGTAGCAGTATGGCATCAACACCTATCTCTTGAAGTTGCTTTACGAGTTGGACTGTTTCCTGCATCTCGTCATCATAAATGATGGTATTAACCGTCACATACACCTTTGCCTCAAACTGGTGGGCGTAACGGCATAGGGTAGAAATGTCTTCGATACTGTTGCCTGCAGCGGCTCTCGCTCCAAACTTGCTGGCACCGATATAAACCGCATCAGCACCATGGTCAATAGCACTGATACCACATTCCAGATTACGTGCGGGAGAAAGGAGTTCAAGGTTTGTCATGAGAACTTATGGTTATAAGTGGATTCTGTAAATTGGCTTTGCCGGATTTCTTCTATGGTGGGATTTTATATAACCCACCTCTAAATTAGATATGGCGTATTTTGTTTCTGATGGCTATCACATTGAGGAAGGTAACTATTATGAACAGTATGACGCCGAGTATTACGGCATGGAGTATTGTTCCGCTGCTTATTTCCGGAAACAGGCCCTGCACAATACTCATGTAATATCCTCGTAGTATTGCGACAACAGCTATGGAAACAAACAGTACCATGACGTTAAGTCCTGCCGTAAGAATCTGGTATGGCATAGCGACCTTATTTGTAGAATATCCTATAAGAAGCAGATTTTGCAGTTTCTTGGTATTTTTCTGTACGAGAAGATATATACTAAGCATAAGGATATAGAAACTCAGTACGCTGATAATCAGACCTACTATCATCACAAGGCTTACTACCAAACGAAGGAAATATGTTGTCTTTTCTGCATTGAGTTTGTCACTTTCTATTTCCAGTCCCTGCTCATCAAGATAATTCGTTATGGTCTCATCCGCAGGATTTGTTACTTCCATCAGCAGTCTTGTCGGCTTAATGTCCTCGTTAGGTGCGAATTCGTTGTTGCTCCAATCCATGAATGACTGTGGAACAAGTATGGAAGACAGTGAATTTGAGAAAGCAACGACCTTGCCGGTAAACTCCTCTTGCTTTCCGTTACCACGTATAAGCATGTGCAGGTCTATCATTCCCATGAGACCGTCTGATATCTGTGGCAGGGAGTGTGTCTGTGCAAATCCGAAGTTATACATGTTAATGTATGTGCGTGGGAGTATTATCGGCACAATCTTTTCGCCTTGCACATAGTGCCAGTCACGGAGATTTATGTCTACGAACTCATCGGGTACGCTCTCGAAGAACAGTTCTGTGTTGAGTATTTGTTGTCCGTTTACTCCCATACGGGCATCCACCTTATAGTTCGTTGAAGTGAACTGGCCTATTTTCTTTACAAAAGACTGTTCTTTAAGTTGTTCTATATCATTAGCGGAGAAAGTGCTGGAGCGCCCGGAAATGGTTGTCGTGGTACCGATACGTTTTGATACCATAAGGTAATCCGCCTTCATGAAGGAATCTTCAGAAGTGAAGACCGGTAGGACATCCTTATAGAATTGGAATCCAGCCAGTACAATTATCATACCAAAGAGATTGGCAAAAAGGAAGCCACTGAATTGGCCTATGCTGATATGTTGTCGAAGTAATTTCCAGAGAAGTTTCATAATTGTTTTTTTGTAGTTAAGTAACTGTTCAAATGCACCGGATAGAAGCAAAAGGATGACAAAACGTTAGACCATGTCTTGCTTTATTTTATACAGCGGAAATCTATATAACCCATATATAATGAAGTTTTATTGAATGCCCTGATTATCAGTGACGCTTGCCTAAGCAAGAAACAACAATAATACTCGCTCGGCAC
>CAZPNC010000117.1:0-4042 GCA_964587945.1 uncultured Prevotella sp.
CCGCTTCTCGTTGCGCAGGATCACCTCGGGGGCGCGGATTTCCAGCAGTTTCTTACTTCAAATAGTTGAGCTAACAGAAACATTGACATGGCTGCCATCCAAAGCATTGTCGGCATCACAGTAGGATAGCGATGATAGTGTATGCCACGCCACAGACTGCCCTCTAATACTGGAAGGAAGTGGGCAAGGACAAGAGGCATCAAGACAAAGAGCAGCATTGTTGCAATGTTCCATATAAAATGGTTTGCGCGACGTATCTGAAGGATACAGAACACTATACTCACGGGGCCTGCAATCCAAAAGAGCAAGGGGATAAGCATTGCTGTAAGTATGCGACGAGTCCATCCGTCTGCCATCTTGTCGATAGCCAAAGAAGCAGATAATGTTAGGACTACTGCCCATACACCACCCAACAGTGCATTCTCATCAAGCAGGAATATCCATAGCAGGAAAGCGGGAACATAACTTAGTCCGTAGAATCTGCCCCAGTTTGCCAAGCCTAGTGTCAGCAGCTGAATCACTGAAAGCAGAATAGCGATAATTGTCGCTCCCACCCAAGCATAGAGGAAGAACTGCGTAGAAAAACGACCTAACAGGTCGGCCACTCCGCCAGGCAAAGCTATGACATCCCAAATATAAGAGCTGTCGAAGAGGAAAAGCTGATACTGCTCCTGATAATGCAGATGATGGGGATATGCCAACCCGAAGAAAAGGAGGGCAGACACACCAAAGAAGAGGGTATATATATAATGTATATGTTTCATATTGTTATGGAGTTACTTGTCAAACACTCTGCTGAATTCTTTTACAGTGGTGCGCACAGGCTCTACCATAAACTCTGGACGATTGTAGCTCTTTAGGCGTAGGGTGTTTTCTTCTGGATCGGCTTGAGGCAGAAGGAAGGCTTTCGCCACTTTCCCGTCTTTGAAATAGGCGAAATACACACGACTGTAGTTGCCATCATATCTACGACTGGCAATCATTATCCAATGCCCGTTGCTCGACCATGTCGGGTAGCTCTCTGAGTAACCTTTGCTATTGGCAAGTGACAAGTCAAGGGCTGATGATTTCTCAACAAGGGCACTGTCCTGTCGCAAAGGAATACACACGATATCGGCCTCCTCGTGGCGGCTATGGAAACATCCGTATCGTCCCTCGGCAAACATCAGATACTTGCCGTCAGGACTGATGCGAGGCAATGTGGCACTCTTATCCTGAGAAACGGCATCATATACAAGTTGCTCCTCACCGAATGTATGGGTTGCCACGTCAAACGAGCGACGATAAAGGTTGTATTGCACTTTGGGATAGGTCGTTCTGATATCCTGTCCCTTCATCTCTTCCGGCAGTGGAACAGTCTTACAGTAATAGAGATGTTTGCCATCTGGCGACCATGTTGGATATACCTCCAAGAGTGTGGAGTCGGCACAGATAACACTTACAGAGTCTTTCTCTACATCATATAGGATAAGGTCGCTGGCTTCATCATAAACCTCAATCTTATTATGATTCTGAGTATGGAAAGCCTGTCGGGTAGTATTTGTAGAGAACGCTACAAGTTTTGCCTTTGGATGCCATGAAGGATACACTCCGGCAGAGATGGTATAGTCGCGCTTGAGATTTACCTTCGATACCTTACCATCGTTTACAATAACGGTTGCGCCATTGGACAGACGCACATGAAAGAGCATATTGTCGGTCTTGTAATTCTGATAACTATGGCAGTTGATGCACTGCCCTTTCTTCCTGTCGATAGAAGTAACCTCGTTATTGAAAATCTCATTTTCTTCAAAAGAAGATACGTTACGCTGAGAGATAGACATATAGCTCCATGCCACGTATGTCGGTTCGATAAGACGATAGGAGATGTATTCATCTATAGGTTCTTCGGCTACCTTTATCTCAAATGGTTTGAACGCAAGCCACTTCCCGTCTTTCTCGCCCCATACCTCAACTTTCATGATTTTGCCTTTCGAGGCTGTTAGCATAGTTTGCCATTCGTCCTCTGGTATCAGCACCTTCACTCCATCTCCATAGGTCTGTTGTTTGCCATCAGGGGTGGTGATACGGGCGACACACTTGTCATACTCCACATCAGGGAGCATAAAGTTAAGCGGTGCGATATTACATGGTATGGTAACATCACAATAATCGGGATAAATATCAGGCAGACTATTTGTCTTCTTGCTTTCTGAAGGAACATCAGGATGACTTACGCACGATGACAACAGAAGCAAGGCAACTGCCAATATCTTACAACAGGAAAGGATATGTCTATTCATATATATATATTGTATTTATTTAATATACTCTTCGACTGAAGATGTTGTAATACCAATAGGTATCGCCATAGCTATGGCGCATCTTCTCGGCAATTGTTTCACGACTAATACCCAACCTCGCATATTGCTCAAGGGAAGACCAGAATTGCTTATATCGTTCATATAGGTCTTCATTAATAGGAATCATCACCCTTTTCTTTTCCGGAGCCTTGTCCATATACATGATATATGCTTCGGCTACAGGCACAGGAAACTCCTCGCCCATGTGGGTCTTTATGAACTTTCGAAATGAAGCCCAAAAACGCTTTGAATCCCTACGCATCATTGAATAAAACAAAGCCTGCTCGGATGCCAACTTACTGTCTGAATCATACCAAAGACTAATGCTGGTGACAATATATCCATCACTGCTCTCCACACCTGTGATTTCATCAGGATAGGCTTTATGCAGTTCATGAATCTTATCCGACACTTTTTCTGGTTGCCAGTCTTTATAAAACGGATGTCGATGAAGCTGCTGGATATAACGATTGGCAAGATTATCCTCGCCATTGGCATGGGCACAGCGTGCCAGCATCTTAAGATAGGCAGGAGAGAAACCAGCCTGAACAGCACATTCAAAACTAAGGCGGAATGCCTCGTTAAGCATACCATAGTTATAATATGTCACCGGTGCCGCTATTTCAAGGAAACTGACATGAACAGAATCAGGATCGTATTTATTAAAAGCCTCGTTGCCCATAGGAAAAGAACGTTCGAGCAATGTGCCTTCGTGCATAAGTGCTACGTTCTTGAGCATAAGCATTGAAATGGTAGGGCGCTGGGCCTTTTCAGCTATAGCCACAACCTCCTTCCATTCATTAGCCTCGGCACTGCGAGTCATACGCATCTCGTTGATATAGTTCTTGTCGCTGAACATGAATGAGAATGTAATGGTTATACCTGCGATAACACACAAAGCAGGAACAAACCATTTGTCAAGAAATCTTTTAATAATTGGAATAATAATAATGACAGCACCCATAATCCAGAATGGGATTGATAGGCGTGTACTTACATCCGACGGAGTGGCAAAACGAGGAAATCCTGCCATAATCACGTCCTCTGCCTTGACATTTGAATATACAAGGTTATGCCAGATGCTTGCTGAAAAAACAAGCACGAGAAAACAAATAACCTCGCGCCATGACGGTTTTTCTGCCAAAGCCAAACAGAGCACGAAAAGCAAGGCAAACCATCCTAACACCGGATAGAGAAAGAAACCTGAAAGATACCAGATGAAATGCCATTTACGAGGAGTAGTTCCTCGTGCTACCCACAACAGTAGCAACATTAGGAGAAGTCCTACTGACTGTGAAAACCAGTAGCCTCGTATTGTAAGGAAATAAATCCAATAGCCCAAATCAACTACTGATGTAAGAAGGCATGCCACTGGCAAGAGCATCAATGCCCAGGAACCTCCTTGCAGTTGGAATGCTTTTTTGCCGACAATAAAGACAAGTATCCAGATAGCTCCCAACATTGCAGAACCTAAAGCTGGATAATAGAAAAACTGTGTCAGCCAAGCTCCTACATATTGTATTGCTCCGAATGGTTGTGACATTAAGCGGTTGAAGAATGTATCGCCATAGAGAAATTCGGAACGGTCGTGTGCCGTATATAATGCATCCTGATTAACACTTAGTATATATACAACAAATACGATGAAAGCCCAAACACTTCCATAGAGAGATACCTTATTTATAGTTTTCTTACTTGCC
>CAZPNC010000118.1:0-3888 GCA_964587945.1 uncultured Prevotella sp.
CTTACGGTCATCATTATGGTAGCCCTTATCTGGGTATATACACGTCGTGGTGGCATCAAGACTCTCGTATGGACGGATACTCTGCAGACGTTTTGTATGTTTACGGCTCTCATCCTTATAATATATAAGGTGTCCGAGGTTCTTGCTCCCGGTCTTTCTGGTTGGCCGGCGGTGAGCGATTCTTTCGCAATGGTGTTCTCGCAGCAGTCCATCCCCCTTGATACTGTTGGTGCAGGTGGCTGGGTGTCATTCCTTTCGGGTGTCTTCATCGTGATTGTTATGACAGGTCTTGATCAGGATATGATGCAGAAAAACCTCACTTGCCGTAGTCTTCGTGATGCACAGAAGGATATGTGTACCTACGGTTTGGCCTTTTTCCCTGTTAATTTTCTTTTTCTCAGCCTTGGTGTTATGCTGTGTCTGCTGTGTGAGAAACAGGGTATGGCGTTGCCGGGCAATCCGGACGAACTCCTTACCATGTTTGCTGCTACCGGCGATTTGGGCAGCACCGTACTTGTACTTTTTGCCCTTGGCATTGTGGCAGCCTCTTTCAGTAGTGCTGATAGTGCCATGACTGCCATGACAACTTGTTTCTGTGTCGACTTCCTTGGAATGCAGACAAACGGCGATTCTGTTGACAATGCCGGAGAAAAGACCCGTAACAGGGTTCACAAAGGCATGGCATTGGTGTTCATTGTCTGTATCATGTTGTTCCATTTATTTAATAATACCTCGCTTATAGATGCCATATACCGCCTTTGCAGTTACACTTATGGCCCGCTACTTGGTCTGTTTGCCTTTGCTCTGATACACAAAAGGCACAGGCGGCCCCTTGGCAAAGCGGCGTGTATAGCCTGCATTGCCTCACCTATTATGTGTCTGGCTCTTGACCAGTTTATACCACTGCTTACGGGATACCGCTTCGGCTATGAGCTACTTATGATAAACGGCCTTATAACATATTGTGCGCTTAGAGTGATAAATGTGGCAAAACAATAATGTTTAATATAGAAATGACGATGAGAAAATATTATTCCCTTTTCTTGCTGCTATTACTTTTTTGTGGCTCGTCCTATGCGGAGTCTGTGACAGACGGCATGGATTGGAGCAATGAAACACTATGGTATGAAGGTGAAACGCGCCTTGCCGCTACGCATATAGATACAGGCAACCCCGATATATTCTACCTTTTGCCAACCTGTGTCTTTGCGTGGAATGACGAAAAGGGTATAAAGCACTATAATGCAGACCCGCAGAAACCGGAACATCGCAAGGCATGGAAACTGTCAGCGGAACTTGCTGACACCATATTCGCGACACAAGCAAATCTGTTTCTGCCTTATTATCGTCAGGGAACATTCGGCACTCCGGATGAAACGACATACAATGCCGCTGCCGATAAGGCACGAAAGGATGTAATAAACGCTTTTTCCCACTATCTGAAATATTATAACAACGGCCGGCCTTTCATACTTGCAGGATTCAGTCAGGGGGCGAAAATGGTGGTGGAACTGCTGAAATACATGGACGATGATACCTACCGCCGCATGGTGGCGGCATACGTAGTAGGATATGGCATCACACCAGCCGACACAATGCGTGGCGATCATAAAGTGCAGCACATACGGTTGGCGCAGGATTCCACATCACGTGGAGTGACGGTGTGTTTCAATAGCGTCACGACTACGGCCGCCATCAATCCGTCTCTTTGTGGAAACAACATTGCCTGCATCAATCCCATATCGTGGACAACCACTTCTGTTCCTGCCATTCTGTGTCCTGTAGGAGGCAAGACCGGTACCGATGACCCACGCTTCCCGTATGGTACTGCTGTCGTTCCTGCTTCTGCCGATGCTCCTGTCACCGTGAGTGTAGACCAGGTGCATAAGGTCCTTATTGTCAGTGGACTCGATACTCTGCGCTATTGCCTGCCGGCACTTAGTACAATGTTTCCGGAAGGCAATCTGCACCTGCAGGAACTCTTCTTCTATGGTGACTGCCTCAGGCGCAATGTGCTGCTTCGCAGTCGCTGATAACATACGTAACATCTTCTGTAAGGCGAGTGATGCTTGCGGTAGGCGGCACATATTGGTATGCAGTATCTGTTTGCTTACAGTCTGAAACTTAATCGCTTCTTCTGCTTACAGTTTTTATTAACGGCTGTTAAGCCCCCCCCTTGCTGCGTAATAGTGCCCCTTTTACACTGTAATAGTGCCCAAATCACATTGTAAAACCAATGCTTTTACAATGTGATTTGGGCACTTTCAGATTGTAAGTTGGTGTGGTTCCGCAGAACATACTTACATGACCTTGTTGCCAGACAGGTGGTGATTGCTGATGGGGCAGGCAGGAGTACGAACTATAAAGTGCTGTTCGGAGCTGTTAAAGAAATATAAAATACAGGCATATATATAGCCTTTTTCTCAGAAAAAAGCATTACCTTTGCAATCGTTTTCCTATTCGTATGCCTCAAGGAAGGGGCAGAAGACAATGGGAAAACGATTTTTTCAGTGCAAACAAAAGCAAAGGAAAAACTACAAACAACACATATTTTAGTTATGAAAAAGTACTGGTTACGCTACCTTGCCATTGGCTTGGTTGCGCTGCCCGCCGTCTCCGTTGGTGCCCAGTCACGGGCTTTGGCTGACGGCATGGATGCTCTTTTCCGTATTGCCGATGCCAATAACACCTCCATTCAGGCATACCGCACGGCAATGGAGAAGGCAGACCTCGGTATTCAGGCGGCAAAAGCACAGCGTTTGCCTGATGTAAAGACATCGTTGTCTTTATCCTATCTCGGTAATGCACAGTTATGGAACCGTCATTTCGGTGATTTCAACAATGCTCCCATGCCGCATTTTGGCAACAATTTAGCCATAACGGCACAGCAAGTGCTTTACAGTGGGGGAGCAAAGACAAGTGCCATACGGCTTGCTGAGTTGGAAAGAAGTATGGAAGGGCACAATGATGACGGCAACCGCCGCGGCGTTCATTTGCTTGTTGCAACCCTTTACCTGCAGCGTCATAGCCTTGCAAACCGTTTGCAGGTGGTGCAGAATAATGTGATTCTGGCGGATACACTCATCCGGCGTACCCGTGACAGGTTTGAAGAGGGTGTGGCTCTTAAGAACGATATCACGCGATATGAACTGATGCGTGAGCAGATGCTGCTGCAGGCTACTGTAATAAAGGATCAGGCTGACATCGTGGAGAAACAGTTGCAGACGGCTCTTGCACCGCAGCAAGGCAGTGTGAAATATTCTATGTTGCCACAGGAGGCTTTTGATATGGATGCTATTCCGGCGGAGGATTATTGGCAGTCTCTTGCCGTTACAGCCAACAGTGACTTGAAAAAGGCACAGACGGCCGTTGACATGAGTATAAGACAGGAGAAAATCGTACGCTCTGCATCCCTGCCGAAGATTGCCATTGTGGTGGAAGACCATCTTGACGGACCTATCCTTACGGAGGTTCCACCAATAGATAAAAACCTAAATTACTGGTTTGTAGGTGTCGGCGTGACGTATGACCTATCTTCCATATATAAGAACAAGAAGAAGATACACTCTGCTTATACTGCAACTACACGCGCACAGCAGCAATGTCAGATGGCGAAGGAGGGAATAAGTGATGGCATTCATACCGCTTACGTGCAGCTATTTACGTCAAAATCGGAACTGCGTACCCGCCAAAAGAGTATGGAGTTGGCCCGACAGAACTATGAGGTCATTGCCAACCGCTATCAAGAGGGACTTGCGATGGTGACGGACATGACGGATGCAGCCAATGTCCGCCTTGATGCCGAACAGCAATACGCTGATGCGCGCATAGCTGTAGCGGCTGCATTGTACCGGTTGAAATATATGGCCGGAGAGATATAAATGCCTG
>CAZPNC010000119.1:0-3847 GCA_964587945.1 uncultured Prevotella sp.
CGGCATTTACATCATGCTATAATCACTCAATGAAGACGGTTGCGGATTTGAGGATAATATAAAATCTATCAAAATGAAAAAAAAGATACGCCAAAGGCTGGAGGCCCGTATTCCATACACATCAATGACGGCGATACATTGACGATAAACAACGTAATGGCAGGTGAAGTGTGGATATGCTCAGGACAATCGAATATGGAGATGCCGGTAAAGGGTTTCAACGGACAGCCGGTAAAAGGGAGCAGCGACATCATATTAGGTGCAAAGAAGACTGATAATATAAGGATGTTCAACGTTGGGAAGAACTCATCGGACACACCGCTGGAAGACTGCAGGTCTGGCCAATGGCAGTGTTCTGACCCCAACAGCGTGGCCGACTGCAGCGCAACGGCTTACTTCTTCGGGCAGGCGCTTGACAAAAGTCTGGACATACCGATAGGACTGATTGTAACATCATGGGGTGGTTCTTCAATAGAAACATGGATTGACAACAATACCATAAGCGAAATCCCTAATCTGGATATGGATGCGGTGAACAAACGCACACGGCAAAACCAGAAAGCGTCTTTGTTATATAACGGGATGCTCAATCCTATCGTCAAATATGCGGCCAAAGGATTTATATGGTATCAAGGCGAATCCAACATCGACAAACCGGAAGATTATGACAAACTAATGGTCTCATTGGTTGGGTTATGGAGAAAAAGATGGAACAATCCGGAAATGCCGTTCTATTATGTACAGATAGCGCCTTACAGATACAAGAACGCTCACGACATCAGTTGTCCGCTGTTGATTGAAGCACAGTACAAAGCGAAAGAACTGATTACGAAATCCGGCATTGCAGCCACAACAGATGTAGGTAACGAAAAATGTATCCACCCATGTTCAAAGAAAGAGGTTGGGGAACGTTTGGCGTTCATGGCACTGAAGAACGATTATTCCATTGACGGACTGCCTAACGATGCTCCCAGATTTGAATCTATGAAGATAGACGGGAACAAGGTCTACATCACGTTAAGCAATGTAGACAATAACGGCAACAGCATTGTAAGCTACGGAGAAGACGCGCCTATCGAATACCAAGGGTTTGAAATAGCAGGCGATGACAAGGTTTTCTATCCGGCTAAAGCCAGCAATAAAAACAATCAGATTAAACTGGAAGCGGACTCCGTCAAAAGTCCCGTGGCTGTAAGATACGGATTCAGAAACTACATAAAGTGTAATGTAAAGACAAACTTAGGACAACCATTGGTGCCTTTCAGAACTGATGATTGGTGATTTGGTGGTTTGGTTGGTTGTATGGTGGTTTGGTTGTATGGTGGTTTGGTTGTATGGTGGTTTAGTTGGTTGGTGGTTTAGTGGTTTAGTTAATTGCAATGGTTATTATGGCCACTCGTTTGATACACCGTGACGCTTGCCTAAGTAATAACCAACCCACTCGGCACACAGTGACACTTGCCTAAGTAATAACCAACTTTGGACAACAACATAGACTCGGCAAAGCGCCGTAGGTGCGACATAGCATAGGGTAGGGCGTGAGCCCTATCTATAATTGCCACATACCCCACAACAGTAACAAGCGCCGTAGGTGCGACATAATTCCATATACATCGTCATGGCTGTGACTTTCCTTCTGATCATGTTCACCAGAGAAAAGGGGCAGGATTGCATGGCAAACACATCAAGTTGCCCATGTTATCATGCCCTTTTTGCGTGGTGGTGGTATTGTGACCCAATAATTGCAGACAGGACGCACCGGCGGAGAAGGGAGGAGGAAAAGAAGATAAGGCTCGCACCGACATATCTTACATAGGCGGAAAGCAAAGGGTATCAAGGAAAATATCGACAATATATGGTAGAATATATGTTTTTTATTATGGAACTGTTGCCCTTTCCAATACTTATCGTATATTTGCACCACGATTCCGAAGAATCGTCGCATACGAATACTACACATTTTTTATTGCTAATAACTAATTAATACAGAACCTCTTCTTTATGGAAGAAGAACAATACGTGGCCATCAATAAACCTGATGTCCATCCATTCCGCATATACCATTGCCGTAACTGTACTTAACGGCCAATAATGAAGTGCCCCTAAACAAGGGAGTGCTGCACTTGGTGATGCTTTGCATAAGCAAGAAACAACCCGCTCGACACGCAGTGACGCTTGCATAAGCAAGAAACAACTAAACAACCAAACAACTACCCATGACATTCAATACACTAAAATTATTCATCATAGGCCTTCCATGTGTACTCCTGTTGTCAGGATACTCTGACAAGGGCGTGAATGAACCCCAGACGGATAGCCGGCAACTGCTCTATGGCAAGCAGATAGCCTCGGCAGAGGCATACACCGATGCCAAATTCAACCACTCGTTGTCTGACTTGAAGTCTTTGGCCGACTATGCCTACGCCTTCGGCATAAACGAATTTGTAATCTGTGCCCCTTCTTACCAGCCTTGGACCGACAGGATTCCGGGAAGCACAGGCGGAGGAAGACATTACTGCATAAACAGGAATAACACATGGTGGAAATACAGCAATGACTTCTGGGACTACCAGTCAAGACTGGCCTATGCCATGAGACAGGGAAAGCCCAAAGCCGACCTGTGCATCTATCTGGGGGAGAATGCTCCGGTAAAGATACTGACCTACCGTTTGCCCGATTTACCCGGCGGCTTTGATTTCGACGCTTTCACTTCTGATGCACTGATAAACAGGATGGATGCCAATGACAGCAACATAGTATTGCCGGATGGCGTGTGCTATCAGATGATGATATTACCACGCAATGGCGAACTGACAATGAGGGCTCTGGAACAGATAGCGGACCTTGTAGGCAAAGGTGCAAGGGTATATGGGCCGAGAGCGGTATATTCAGGCAGTCACATAAAGGAGAACCGGAAGAAATATGACGAGTTGACAAACCTGCTTTGGGGAACGGACACCACAATCAAGTACGGCAGCAGGAACTACGGAAAGGGAGCGGTTTATTGGGGTATGCCTCTGGATAAGGCCATAGAGCAAGCCGGTATAAGACCGGATGTGTCAATGAAGGACGGAGACACCAAGTCGTCCTTGATTTATTTCAACCATCGGCAGATTTCCGACGGCGATGTGTACTTCCTGCATAACCACAAGAACAAGAAAGAGTCTACGCTATTTACATTCAGCACAATGCGGAAATCCGCTGAACTGTGGAACCCGCAGACAGGCAGACGCTACCGCCTGCCTGTACAGACGGCGGAGAAGGGGAGGATGTCCATAGACCTGCAGCTGCAACCGATGGAGTCTTACCTCATTGTACTGTCGGACAAGGAGGTGGACGAGTCTCTGCCCTATGCACCTTGGACGGATTCAGAAAAGAAAACGGAACTGACGGGTGGATGGAACGTTTCATTCGACACAAGAATGGGAGGGCCTGCCGGAACAGTGGCGTTTGACTCTCTTTCTGACTGGACGTCCTATGACGACAAACGCATCAGATACTATTCCGGTACAGCATCATACAGAAAGGTGTTTGACATTGACAGGATAAAGCCCGATGAGCGTTTCTTCATCCAGTTGGACAGTCCGGTATTCATTGCCGATATTCTTGTCAACGGCAGAAAAGGCGGCACAGTATGGTGCTCGCCATGGAGATGCGATGTGACGGACATGATAAAGAAGGGCAAAAACCAATTAGAGATTAAGGTGGCTAATTCCTTGATGAACAGAATGATTGGGGATGCAGGGTTACCTCAAGAAGAACGGGTGACATATTGTTATCCGGAAATAGTGACAGAGAAAGAACCTTTGATGCCTTCAGGACTGACAGGCAAAATTTATATTGTAAG
>CAZPNC010000120.1:0-3839 GCA_964587945.1 uncultured Prevotella sp.
TGTCCGGAGTGGGCTGAGAAGCTCGGATTATCTACCGGTGTCATTGTGGCTGGTGGTGCGTATGATTGTCACATGGGTGCAGTGGGAGCGGGTGTTACCCCTCATACTCTTGTTCGTGTTATTGGTAATTCTACCAGTGATGTCATGGTCGCCTCTTATGATGATATAGGAGATAGATGTATCAAGGGAATCTGCGGTCAGGTAGATGGTAGTGTCATTCCCGGCATGGTTGGACTTGAAGCTGGTCAATCAGGTTTTGGGGATGTCTATGCTATGTTTCGTCAAGTACTTGAATATCCTTTGACTAATATTCTTCCAGGGGTACTTAATGGGAGATTGCCAAAATCAGAAATTGAAAATGTAATTGATAATACTTGTGAGAATATAATTGCCACACTTATCAAGGAAGCGGAAAATATCCCTTTGTCTGAGTGTACCATGATAGCTACTGATTGGATTAATGGTCGTCGCACCCCTGATGCCAATCAACTTCTTAAATCCACAATAAGTGGTTTCTCTCTCAGTACCACGGCTCCTCAAATCTTTCGTGCCCTTGTAGAGGGGACAGCCTATGGAACGAAAGCCATTGTAGATCGTTTTGAATCAGAGGGTATATATATAGACGATGTGATAGGCATTGGCAGTATTGCATTGAAATTTCCATTCATTATGCAAACAATGTGTGACGTTATAAACAAGCCAATAAAGGTATGTAATACTGATCAAGCCTGTGCCCTTGGAGCTGCTATGTTTGCCGCTACTGCTGCAGGTGTATATGATAAGGTGGAGGATGCCATTGCGGCCATGAATAGTGGATTCTCTAAAGAATATTACCCAATACCAGTTAATGTTGAAGCATATGCCAACTTGTTCCGACAATATGAGTCGTTAGGAAAATTCACGGAAAATAATTTCTATAAGTAATATAATAAAAAGTAAGTCTATGAACGACATCAAAGTTTTGAATCATGCTGCGGATAATATACGTATCCTTGCAGCAGCAGCAGTAGAGAACGCTAAGTCTGGTCACCCGGGGGGCGCTATGGGTGGTGCAGATTTTATCAATGTTCTCTACTCAGAGTACCTCCAGTACGACCCTAAGAATCCTGAATGGATTGGTCGTGATAGGTTCTTTTTGGATCCTGGTCATATGGCGCCAATGCTATATTCCCAATTATGTCTGACAGGCAAGTTCTCTCTTGATGAACTTGCACAACTCCGTCAGTGGGGAGCACCAACGACAGGACACCCAGAATTTGATATTGCACGTGGCATAGAAAACACTTCCGGTCCTCTAGGACAAGGACATGTTTTTGCTATCGGTGCTGCTATTGCTGCAAAGTTTCTTGCAGCCCATACGGGTAATCCTACCTTTGTGAAGGAAACTATCTATGCATATATATCCGATGGTGGTATAGAGGAAGAGATTTCACAAGGTGGTGCACGTATAGCATCTGTTCTTGGACTTGACAACCTCATAATGTTCTATGATTCCAATGATATTCAATTGTCCACAGAGACAAAAGACGTTCTAAATGAGGATACTGCAGCAAAATACCGTGCATTCGGTTGGCATGTTATAGAAATAAACGGTAATGATGCAACACAAATTCGTAAGGCCATTGAAGAAGCGAAGGCCGTAAAGGGACAGCCTACACTTATCATTGGTAAGTGTGTTATGGGTAAGGGCGCTATTAAGGCAGATGGCTCATCTTATGAGGCGAATTGCAAGACACATGGTGCTCCACTCGGTGGTGATGCTTTTGTTAATACCGTGAAGAATCTTGGGGGTAATCCAGAGAAACCATTCTTGATATTTGACGATGTGAAAGAACTTTACGCAAACCGTGCCAAGGATTTGGAAGCAATTTGCGCAGAACGTTATGCAGAAGAAAAAGTATGGGCTGACGCCAACCAAGAAAAGGCTGCTATGCTGGCCGACTGGTTTAGTGGCAAGGCTCCTGTGATTGATTGGACCAAAGTTACACAGAAGGATAATGATGCAACACGTTCCGCTTCCGCTGCTTGTCTTAGTGCACTTGCAGAGCAGGTTCCTAATATGATATGCGCTTCTGCTGACCTCTCAAATTCAGATAAGACTGATGGTTTCCTCAAAAAGACACGTTCACTTACAAAGGATGATTTTGGGGGAGCGTTCTTCCAGGCAGGTGTTGCCGAACTAACAATGGCATGCTGTTGTATTGGTATGGCTCTTCATGGAGGTGTTATTCCTGCTTGTGGAACTTTCTTCGTTTTTTCTGATTATATGAAGCCTGCTGTACGTATGGCCGCCTTAATGGAACTTCCTGTTAAATTCATTTGGACTCATGATGCCTTCCGCGTAGGTGAAGATGGGCCAACTCATGAACCGGTAGAACAGGAGGCACAGATTCGTTTGATGGAGAAACTCAAGAATCATTCCGGTAAACCTTCTGTATTAGTCCTGCGTCCTGCAGACGCCAAGGAGACAACTGAAGCGTGGGCTCTTGCTATGGAAAACGTATCTACACCGACTGCACTCATCTTTTCTCGTCAGAATATCAATAATCTTCCAACCGGGAATGACTATGCACAAGCTGCTAAGGGAGCTTATATCGTTGCTGGTAGTGATGAAAATCCTGATATTGTACTTGTCGCATCCGGATCTGAAGTTTCAACACTTGTTGGTGGAGCAGAACTTCTACGTAAGGAGGGAGTAAAGGTACGCATAGTCAGTGTGCCTTCAGAAGGCCTTTTCCGTCAGCAGTCATCGGCATACCAGCAAAGTGTTGTTCCTGTTGGGGCAAAGGTGTTTGGTATGACAGCAGGTTTGCCTGTAAACCTTCAGGGCTTTCTTATTGGGGCAGCATCAGGTTCCAAGGTATGGGGACTTGAGAGCTTTGGGTTCTCTGCACCATATAAGGTTCTTGATGAAAAACTTGGTTATACATCAGAGAATGTGTATAAGCAAGTAAAGGAAATACTGTGAATGTAATTTCCCTACTTCAGCCGCTCATCTCACGGTGAGAGACTGAATAGGGAATCAAATCTCAAACCTTTAAATAACGAAATATGACAAATAAAATTATTGGTGTAGCCAGTGATCACGCTGGTTTCCCGCTAAAACAGTTCGTTCTTCAATATTTGGAAGAGAAGGGAATGGAGTATAAGGACTATGGTACATATAGCGATCGTTCCTGCGATTACCCCGATTTTGCTCATCCTCTTGCTGAAGATATAGAAGCAGGTGTAGTGTCATGTGGTATAGGTATCTGTGGCTCTGGTGAAGGTATGTCCATGACACTTAACAAGCATCATGGAGTGCGCGCTGGTCTTGTATGGAATGTGGAAGTAGCCCATCTTATCAGACAGCACAATGATGCTAACTGTATAGTACTTCCTGGACGTTTTGTCACCAATCGTGAAGCGGCAGTTATGCTTGATGAATTCTTCAAGACACCGTTTGAGGCGGGGCGTCATCAACTTCGCATAGACAAAATTTAATATACGGACACGAGAAGTCCCTGATTCTATACCTACTTTTACTAGTGTGGAAGTGAGATGTAGAGTCAGGGACTTTTCGTGTCCGTATATTTGTTTTCTTTCAAATACCGAATTTTAGGTATTGTGTGTGTGTTGGAAAATGAGTACCTTTGCATCAACATATATGAAGATGATAAGTAAATCCTCTATGTCTGTCAAAGTAAAGTTTTTGTTACTAAGATAAATTAATAATGTTTTTGTATTATATAAAGGCTGGCTGTGAAGTCAGCTTTTATATTTTCCGTTGGTGTATATAAAAAACAACCTACCAATAATAGTAGGTTGTTTTCGTTGGCATACAAGCCATAGCGGAGAGA
>CAZPNC010000121.1:0-3829 GCA_964587945.1 uncultured Prevotella sp.
ATGGCAGAAGACACATCCAGACTATACGGTAAAGCGATGGAGTACAAAGAATTTCTACATCAACTCGGTGCCTTATGTCAAAGAGGCCTATGAGGCTCATAAGTGGGCGTTTGCCGCTGACTACATACGTATGTATGCCCTATACACGGAGGGTGGGATATATCTCGATTCTGATGTCATGCTGCTGAAGAAGTTCGATTGCTTCCTTGACAATTCCTTCTTCTCAAGTATGGAGTATCACCCTACTCAGGTGGAAAAATGCGGTACCATGAGGTATGTTGATTCCGAAGGTCATCGCATTGCGGATGTATTCATAGAAGGTATACAGATACAGGCCGCCGTGATGGGGGCGGAAAAGGGTAGCCCGTTTGTAAAAGAGGTGTTGGACTGGTATGAGGGCAGACACTTCGTGAAGGAAGACGGCACGTTGATGACCAATGTGCTTTCACCGTATATCTATGCCCGTGTTGCGGAGAAACTTGGCTTTGTATATAAGGACATGGACCAGCAACTGCCAGGCCGGGTGCATATCTATCCGTCAGAAACATTTGCCGGCAACAAGCATGAGGCCACGTTATGCCATACATTTCTGTGCCCACAGTTGGCACCTTACACCATTTGACAAACTGCGTAAGTGGTTGGGTATTAGTAAAAAATACCAGAGAAAGAAGTAAATTGCCCATACCTCTATCTGAAGTCAGCAAAAGCATATATGGAGGGCTTACTGTAAAAGGGCCGTTATTACATCGTAAAAGGGCCGTTATTACAGTGTGAAAGCAATGCGATTACATCGTAAAAGGGATGCTTTTACAGAGCCTATGTAAATGCTCGCGTCGTAAAAGTACGGCCATCGCTAAAACATACTGTCGGGTGGGGGAGATGAATAATGAATAGAAATAAGAAAAACGCACTGCAAGTGCGTTTTTTTCATTATTTCTCTCCCGTTATTCTTTTCCATTCTTCCTTTGTCCTTTTCCACCTGTTGTGGCTCCAAAGCCAATAGGATGGTGCGCGGTTGATGGTCTTTTCCATCATGCGGTTGTATTGTTCTGTAATCCAGAATTCCGGACATTCCTTTGGCGTTGTGGTAATACGTTTGTATTCTGCAACGTATTTGCCTCGGCGTATGCGCCGTATGTCAAGGTAATATACATCCATATCAAACTTTTTCATAATACGTTCCGCACCTGTAAATACAGGGGTGTCGGGGTGGTTAAGAAAGTTTGTCCAGTAATGTATGTCCCGCCACCATGGCGTCTGGTCGGCAACGAATCCTATTATAAGGGGTTTCCCGAGTTTCTGGTATTTCACCAGTTCCCTTATGGATTGGTTGGCAGGTATGCTTATGCCTCCAAAGCGTTGTCGGGTATAGTAAACCAGTCTGTCTGTTACGAGATTTTCCAGCGGATGATACAATTGTGCCGTCAGCCCCAGTTCCGGATTAATCCACAGAGGCATACTGCTTGGCCATTCCCAATTGCCATAGTGACCGAGATATATGCCGCATGATTTACCCCTTCGGCACGAGTCCTCAACCAGTTCAACACCCTTGAACTGCATACGTTTCATCAACTCCTTCTTGGAAATGGAAAAAAACTTCACGCTCTCCATGAAGATGTCACAGAAATGAGTATAGAAACGTCGCTCTATGAGCCAGCGTTTCCGGCGTGAAAGGTTCGGGTATGATTCGCTGATGTTCTTCCGTACTACTTTTCTGCGGTAACGGATGACATAATAAAGTATGAATGAAATTAAATTTGATAATAGGTATAATACCCACAATGGTAAGCAGGAGACGATATACCATATCACGAATAGAACATGGTATGCAATGTTCTTCAGCGTTCTGTATCTTTCTTTATTGTATCCCATATTATGCAAAATTACAACATTTAATTAGAATAAGAGGTATGGTATCAACTAATTTATGCAATTTTAACGCTGCTATAATTCCTTGATACAACAAAAAACGTGTATTCACGTTATATTAATGGCTATTTGGGCTTTGGTGACTGCTCCATTGCTGCAACCTGGTTATTCCATAAAAATGAAACAAATAAAAACTCTGATTATAGTCTTTGCCCTTTGGACATGTGTAGGTTTGTCGGGCAAAGTGTTTTTTCTGTTGTTCTATCATTCCATAATGCCTTCACTTGGCGGATTGGACTGTCTGTCCGTATTATGGTATGGATTACGTCTTGACGTCAGTATAGCAGGATATTTCAGCCTTGTGCCTGGCCTGATGCTGATAGTTGCCGCCTGGTATGGTGGCAGGGTATTGAAATGGATATGGCATATTTACTTTGCCATTATGTCTGTCATCTCATCCGTGGCCTATGTAAGCAACATCGGACTGTATGCCTATTGGGGCTTCCCGCTTGATAGTACGCCGCTACTCTACATAAGGACTTCCCCTTCAGCCGCCCTCGCAAGTATGGCAGTGTGGCAGATATTGGTCCTCTTTATTGTTATAGTAGGGGTGGCTTTGGGGATATATAAGGCTTTTGAAAGGGTAGGCCAGCGTGTCTCCTCTTCTGTGATTCCTTCCCTTGCACCTCGTTCTTATACTTCTATAGTGTTGCTAATGCTTACGGGGCTAATGATAATCCCGATACGTGGAGGCTTCGGTACGGGTACCAACCATACGGGTAGTGTGTATTTCTCATCGGATATACGTATGAACCATGCGGCAGTCAATCCCATATTCAGTTTTATGGAGTCTGTGATGCATAAAGAGGAAATATCCACACGGTACCGTTTTATGGAAGGTGATAAGGCAGACAGGATATTCTCGACGATGATTTGTACGCGGTTACGCCCGGATGCTTCGCGGCATGACTATAATGTGGTGTTGGTTTGCCTTGAAAGCTTTTCCAAATATATTATGGCGGAAGCGGGACACGTCAGTGGTGTTGTTCCTAATCTGGACCGTTATTCTCATGAAGGCATATACTTCACTGATTTCTATGCAAACAGTTTCCGTACAGACAGGGCGTTGGTGTCCGTGCTTAGCGGATTGCCTGCACAGCCGACAATGAGTGTCATGGACCAGCCTCGCATCAGTACGGCACTTCCTTCTATTGCACGCACATTGGGGCGGAATGGTTATGGCACGCATTTCTATTATGGTGGAGATACGAACTATAGCAACATGAGGTCTTATATAGTAGGCACCGGTTTTCAGCAGGTAACCTCTCAGTATGACTTCAGCGCGAAACAGAATACCGGTAAGTGGGGAGTGGCAGACGGACCAGTGTATGACCGCATCTTGAATGACATAAAGCGTGAAGGCCGGCAGAAAGGAAAACCGTTCTTCAAGGTATTCATGACCAGTAGCAGTCATGAACCTTTTGATGTGCCTGACTACAAGAAAATGGAGTCTCCTGAACTTAATGCCTTTTCTTATGCTGACCATTGTCTGGGCTTGTTTATTGAACGGTTGAAGAAAATGCCATGCTGGAAAAATACCCTTGTAGTGATTGTACCGGACCATCTTGGTGTTTATCCCCCACAGTTAGACAATTATCAGTTATGGCGTTATGAGATACCGCTGATAATGTTGGGAGGAATGGTTGGGCAACCGCAGCAGGTGCCGACAGTCGGGTCGCAGATAGACATCAGTGCCACGGTGCTTGGTATGCTGGGACTGCAGCATGAGGATTTCATGTATTCCAAAGATCTGTTTGATACCTCGTCTCCACATTTTGCGTTCTTTTCTTTTCCTGATGCTATGGGTATTGTGGAAGGCAATGGCTTCCTGTGTTATGACAACACGTCAAAGAAGGTGGTTGCTGCGGAAAACGGCTCTGTCACGGTTCTGTTGTCAAAG
>CAZPNC010000122.1:0-3724 GCA_964587945.1 uncultured Prevotella sp.
AAGTTACATAATAAAAGGCGGATTTCGTGATGGCCTTCCCGGTTTCATTTATGCCTGTCTTGAGGCAACATATCAAGTCGTTATGATTGGCAAGATTAGAGAAAAGCAGGACGGCAGAACATATTGACAGTTGGATCACTGCAACACTATCGACCTATTGCACCAATATCATCATACAGTTTCTGTAAGAACGCCTGCGCCTTTGGCAACAACATCTTCTGCTGAGGGCCTCCTTTCGCCATTATTTTGTCAGAAGTGTTGTCATAAAACATAAAGTTGTCATTCTCTACCATGCCAATGGCATCAGGAAAAGAGAAGAATGCAAAATGAGGTGCACTACTGTCAAACAAATCTTTGGAATAGGTAAAATCATCATGAGACTGTCCCAACATTCCAAGCACAGTTGCACAGATGTCTATTTGTGACCCGACTGTCGAAACCTGCTGCGGCTCCGTAACCATACCGCCAAGCATTATAAGCGGCAGTTCGTAACGCCACAATTGATAATTGTCTATTTGTACGGGATAAGCACCAAGGTGATCAGGAACTATTACTACGAGAGTATTTTTCCAACATGGTAGTTTCTTAAGTTTCTCAACAAACAATCCAAGACAATGGTCTGCATACGAAAAGGCATTCAACTCCGGAGAATTCATCTTTTTGTAGTCTGGCACATCAAAAGGCTCATGGCTGCTACTCGTCATAAAGACTTTAAAAAACGGCTTGTCCATTTGTTTCGTTTCATTGCCAATATCCATCAGCATACGGTCATACACCGGCCCGTCTGCCACCCCCCACTTGCCTGTAACCTGTTCTGCCCTGAAATCATACTGAGATGTCACTTTCTGGAAACCAGTACCAACAATATAAGATCTCATGTTGCTATAGTTCGTGTCACCACCATAATAGAACTGGGTGCTGTAACCATCCCTCCCCAGCGTACGCGCAATGGAAGGAAGTGAAGTACTGATACGAGGCTGGTCCATAACGCTCATTGTCGGCTGTGCCGGCAAGCCACTTAGTACAGAAACCAGGGCTCTGTCCGTACGAAAACTGTTAGCATAGAATTTTGTGAAGTATATGCCCTCGTGGGAGAACATATCAAGATTAGGCGTAACACCATTGACATTTCCCGCCTCCGTCATAATGTATTTCGAGAAACTCTCAAGACAGACTATCACCACATTATAGTCATGGCGCACGGCATCGTAGCGTAATTTTGTACAAGTCAATGAATCAAAAATACAGTTTGCTTTTTCTCCATCCATGAAACGGTATCTCGTTGCAATACTCTCTTGGTGCATCACCGACTCCATAAAACTGAATAAAGGATTCACAGCAGCATGATTCAGTTTTATATCTGACGAGAAATAAACATTACCAGTATGGTTTGTACCAGTGCCGAAACCACCACGTATCGGGATTATCATAATGGCGGTAAGAAGAAAGAGGGACAGTGAGACAGAGATGTGCCTGGCAAGAGAAGAAGCATGAAAAGCGGAAACACGCCGTCCTACCTTTTCAAAGGTCTTGTATATACCCAATGCCACACCTATTATAATAATGGGTATCAGCGACAACTGCCACACAGACATACTCGCAATGGCAGCCGAGGGCGAAGTCCTTATGTAAAGCAGGGGCGTACTGTCAAGTGGGAAGCCCCAATATGCATATAATCCCAAATTACTAATATATGCAAGAGAAGACACCAAAGCAACAATGGCAAAATATCCATTCCATAACCATGTCGGAATTTTACCTTTACACCATAAAGACAAAACAATCAACAAACATGGCAAAAGACTAAGGTATCCAGCAATGGCAACGTCAAGTTGTAAGCCGTGCCAAATCACAGCAAGCCAGTCCCCTACTCCCGACACACCTGTATGTGTACAATACAATGCAAGGAAAAAAACTTTACTAATGGCACCTACCAGCGTCCATAGAGCAAAGACATAGAATATGGTATATATTTCCCTCATTAATGATTAAGCCTTTATAGGCTTTCAATCAGATACCCCCCCCAGTTTTTTCAACAACCGACGCAACCAAGTGTTTGAATGCCCACGTTTCTTGAAATGCCGCATATATGAGCGTCCAAGTACCTTTTCCTTGGTCACAAACACAATCTTGGCAGTATGTTTTTTATCACGATGTTCCGGTCTTCCATAAGTACTGTCAACGAGTTTACATTTCCGTCCCAACATATATCTATTGAGAGCAGATTCGTCATGGAATTCCGGCACATAACCATTATAGAAGTCGGTTTCTACAATATCATGGCATCCTTCCAACAATTTAATGAATTCCGCACTACAGCCACCATTAAACGTACCCTGATAGTACATCTGCTTGGTTCCGAATGGAACACAAGCAGAAGACTGCGGTCTGCGTTCAAAAGGGAAAGTGTCCGGACTGGCATCAGCATCCTGCCATGTCAACATCAACAGATTACCATTTTCTTCTGTCGGAATTATTTCCTCTGGTGTGACAAACTCTTTGAAGCAAGTGTTGGCATTACAAAAATAGATATAGTCATACTTCCTCAGTTCTTCCTTCACTCTAAGAAAGAACATGAACCTATACATAGTATTACAGGGCCATCCAAGATCTTCCTGATGGATAAGTGTAACATTACTCCCTACACGGAGTTGACTTTCAGCATCAGTCGCAAAAAAATAGTGCTTCTCTGTTTCTGGCAGGAAATAATGCTCGCATGTATTGTAGAATGTTTCCCAGAAACAGGAATATCTACCAACGCCTATATATAATAATGCTACCTTCATGCCTTAAAATAACTTGCTTATCATTTGGTCTTATAATCTTTACAACTTACTCATTATTCTATTTCTTTCCTTCTCTTCAGGGAATACATGACAGAAATCCTCCCACGTGCGTTTCCACCTATTGTGGCTCCAAAGCCAATATGGTGGATTCTCCATTATTGTTTTCTCCAGCAGCCGATAGTATTTCTCTGTCAAAGCGAACTTGGGCTCTTCTTTAGCCCTATCACACATCTTAACAAGTGTGGCAACATAGTATCCGCGTTTAGGCCGCTTAACATCCATATAAAAAGCAGCACCATTAAACAACTTGGCTATACGTTCTGCTCCAGAATAGGTCGGAGTGAGTTGATTAAGAAAGGTCGGCCAATAGTGCATACTGCTGAATCCCGGAACTTGATCTGACACGAATCCTATAACCGTAGCCTTATTCTCCCTATGCCATTGTACCAACATCGGCAGAGTATCCTCCATTTTTATGGCATGGGCACCAAAACGGGTTCGTATATTTAGGAAGAAACGGTTTGCCGTATTACTTTCAAGTTCATGATAAAGATTTCCACACAAACAGTCTGGGGCGTGCATGGCAAAAGTCGTGACCCACTCCCAATTGCAATAATGACCGAGATATATAGAGATAGGTATCTTCTTGTCCATAAACTGCCGAGCTTCCTCTACCCCTTCAAAACGCATACGCCGCGCCATCTCCTTCTTACTAATAGAAGTCAGTTTTATAGTTTCGAAGACATAATCACAAAACCAATGAAAAAAGTTGCGTTCAATCTGTAGCAGTTCCTTTTCCGGCTTACCAGGAAAAGAGTTGCGAAGGTTCTTTCGCACTACTTTCTTCCTGTATCGTGTGAGATAATAAACAATGAGGAAAGCAATATCGGAAAAGACATACAGAATTCTCATTGGCAACAGAGAGAAAACATAGACGG
>CAZPNC010000123.1:0-1523 GCA_964587945.1 uncultured Prevotella sp.
CAGGACACGCTATACACTTACGGCAAGAACTCCAAACAGTATTACAAGGACTGTTACATTGAAGGAACGGTGGACTTTATTTTCGGTTCTTCCACTGCGTTTTTCGACAACTGCGAGATACACAGCCTTGGTCGTGGATACCTTACCGCCGCATCTACATTGGAAGGTGTGCCCTATGGATACGTGATACATAACTGCCGGCTTACCGCCAAGGCCGGTGTTGAGCGCACCATGCTTGGCCGTCCGTGGCGGCCATACGCCAAAACGGTGTTCGTTGACTGCCGCATGGGCAGCCACATAGCACCGGAGGGATGGTTCAACTGGGGTGTGGAAAAGGAGAAGACCGCCTTCTATGCCGAGGCAGGTTCTATGTCTCTTGACGGCAAGCCCGTTGATGTCAGCAAGCGTGTGGCATGGAGCAAGAAGGCCGATGCCGCTGACTACACCATAGAGAAGGTGCTTGCTGACAATGACCGCCCTGAATGGTACAAGGTGGCGTGTTCATATTGATTAGCCTGACAGCCCGTTGCAGATTCCGCCTGTCAGGCTTTCCCGGCAGGAATGTGCCGTAGAAGGGCACCGCTGGCGTATATTTGTGTTGTCACAAGTTGTCATAGGTTGTCATTTGTTGTCTGTTACACGTGACCATTCTCCGTTGTTCCAACAACAACAGTGACAACCAAGGACAACAATAGACAACGGCGTTTCTGTCACTGCAATGCACCGGTATACTTGAGTCTTATATTGAACTGGCGTATCACTCTATATGCAAAGCGCCGTAGGTGCGGCATAATAAAGGGTAGGGCGTGAGCCCTACCTGTTGAATTCCCCTACCAATGAGCGCCATAGGTGCGACATATTTTCATATTCAGCGTGATGCATCGTCACAGATATGGAATTATGTCGCACCTCCTGCGCTTTACTATTATAATGGTAATAAAGGATGGCTTTGCCAATTCTTATTCCCAACTTTTTTATTATATGTCCTGTTATATACAGATGCTTTAAAGTTACTTGCAATTTTAGACATCGGGACTTTACTCTGCTGGAGTAATATATCCGTCAGAAGGTCTCTTCGTGTGGCTTATCTTGCCATCGGCATTCACATAAACTATCACACTTTCGGTCATGGTTTTATTATCAGGCCACGTTAAATAGTTGAACGACACAATATAACTATTGCTTTCCTTTTTGATGACAAGTGTGTTTTTTCATTAAATCAGGATTTTCACCAAAACCATTGGTCAAAGGGTCATACAAACCTATCTCATTTACATCCTCGTTCCACGCTTTATGAAATTCTTTCGTACAATGTATTCTTACTAAAGAATCTGCTTTTGTTCCATTTGAATCCATAACAGATAAGTATTCTGTATAGAATCTCTTTAGTTCCTCTGCGTTTGTTATCTTTTGCGCTGAAACATTTAGTGTTGTTGACAAAAGGATTGTCAGAATTAAAATCGTTTTCTTCATAATTATCGGTAAATATTAAATGTAACATTATATTCTCTATACCCTGAGCC
>CAZPNC010000123.1:1623-3705 GCA_964587945.1 uncultured Prevotella sp.
TATATACAGAGGCTTTGAAGATACTTACAAGTTTAGACATCGGGACTTTACTCTTGGCTGTCGTGATTTGAGTTATGATTGGAGTCGTGGTCGTGGTTGTGGTTGTGGTTGGAGTATTACTACCATCTGTTCCCGAGCATTCTACTCCTGCACATGTACACTGTTCTATTGATTTACCACAAAAACAGCATTTCCCATCTAAAATGTCATCATCATCATCATCATCATCATCGTTACTGGTGCCATAAAAACTCTGACAAACAGAATTATATTTGATATGTCTGTTGAGAGCTTCATCATCATCAAATGCTTCCTTGCAGCAAGCACATTGTACTTTCTTTGTGCCATTGATTTCAACATCAGGTAACAAGTATGATCCATTCTCGTAAGTCAAGTTCTGAGCGGAGATGGAAGACGCATCACTAATATCGAGTATTGTTAGCAAAGTTAGTAAAAATATTACAATTTCTAATCTCTTTTTTATTACTCTCCTCCTTTTTTAACAATTATTGTGCGAAGAGCCTGCTTCCCTGCAGATATATTCAGCACATAATAGCCAGACATGATGTTTGGGCAAAGTGGTATTATGTGCTTGCCCGCCTCAAGTGTGCCCATGTCTTGCTGCCAAACCATCATTCCGAATTTGTCGAACACCCTCACTGTGGCGGTAGTGTTTTCTTTCAGTTCAAAGATAGCGTCAAACTGAGAATAAAACGGGTTCGGTGTGATGTTTATATGTCCGTAATCATTTTCCTTATCTTTATCGACACTTTCATATTCACCCCGATAGAGTTCCATATACATAGGTCTTTCCGGTTCCAGCTGCGACAGGGAATAAAGAGAAAGACTACCACGTATCTTATCTTTCCATATATCAAGATCTGCGCTGTCAAGTTTGTATTTCACCTTTTCGTTGAAGGTATAGCGTTCATTTAGACTTACATAACCATTCTTGAACCTGAGTGTGCCTTCATTTGTCATACCCGCATTGAATGGTACACTGTCAGTTCCAAGAATAATATATCCTGACACATCTTTTCCTGTTATGGCGATAGACATGATGACAGGTTTCTCTCCAATGACATGTTGTCCACTCCAATCATACATCACTACATATCCGCTATAATTTCCCTTCAAGAGAGTTGTATCATTCACGTCAGCCCTTATCTTTGGCATACAAGTGGGAATGTTCGCAAATGAACTGTCTGATACAAATATGTCAGTGAGGCAATTCTCCGGATTAACACGGGACATTTCCTCTATGGCCTCACTGTATCCGAGTATAGCAGAATGGTTTATCAGGTCCATGCCTTTTCCTTCGTCCTGTTCCGTTCCATATCCGTTACGGTAGCATAGTCCAAGCATGTATGTTGCGTAGATATTGCCGTTATCAGATGCTGTTTGGAATAATCCCATTGCTTTGCCATAATCCTGTTTGCATCCAAGACCTTTGTAAAGCATGAAGCCGGCGTCATACCGGCAAACATCAGAACCGGCCTCTGCTCCTTTTGTAAAAGCATTGTAGGCAGCGGTGAAATCCTGTTTCTCACCATGTTTTCCCAACTTGTATATGACACCCAAGTTGTGATAAGCATTATGGAAACCGCATTCACCTGCCTTGTTTAACCAATAAACAGCCTTCTCTATATTCCTTTCCGTGCCGATGCCTTCCATGTATAGAAGTCCGAGTACGTTCATGGCGTAGGCTGTAGTGTCATTTTCCGCAGCATCCTGCAATATGCTTATTGCCTTTTCTTTTGAATAGTCTTCATATATACCCTTCAACACACCTGCTGCGTGCATGATGGCATCATTGTCGGTTCTCGCTGTATCTGCGTATGAACTGACGGTGTACATGAGCATCATAAATGTAAGAATGCTGCATATACGTAATTGTATGATTAGTTTTTTCATAAAATAGTAAAAAGTATTTAATTACCAGATAAACTCTCTGCCCACTGTTTTTTTCTTTTCCTCAACCCTCGCTTTCTTGTCAATACCTTCAAGCATTTTCATCATCTTAGGCTTGGATTTATCAAGTTCTGCGAGATATTTTTTCTGGGGAGTTCCATAATAGCGGTA
>CAZPNC010000124.1:0-3698 GCA_964587945.1 uncultured Prevotella sp.
CCTGCAATATGAAATTATGTCGCACCTACGGCGCTTGTTTGTTTACACCATCAACAGATGAGACAGGGCTCACGCCCTGCCCTATGCTATGTCGCACCTACGGCGCTTTGCCTAAGCAAGAAAAACACAATATTCCCATTCGGAATAAATAAATCCCCCAAAAGGCTTTGCATATTAAAAAACATTTATACCTTTGCACATATAAACTAAAACAAACAACAAGATTATGAAAAAAACATTTTCGCAACAGCCCTATTATTCATAATGAGTATGGTACTTGTTTCATGTGGGGGAGATGACGTCGATGAAACAACAGGCCCGACAAAGCCAACAGACAAAACAGTACCGGCGTTCATCACGCTCTTTGCTGCCAACGAAGACCTGCTGAAATTCGTAAAAATAACCTTGTATTATACTGATGCGACAGGTGCACAGCATAAAGAAGAGATTACTACACCTGCACAGTTCCAGAATGAAACATATACTGTTTCCTCATGGTCTAAAACGGTTTCAAGTTACATAACCAAATCTATTGTTGTCGGATATAAAATCGTTGCAGAGGCAAAAGAAGGCGTTGAGATGACAAAAGACAACTATGAGTTTAAATATTCCATTGCTTCCGTGGGAGGTAAATGCGTAGTTAACCAGACCTTATCCTTATCTTCGTTTTCAGCAGGAGGACAAAGTTCGATACTTACCCTACGCCTATCAAAGACAGATAACATAACTGACAAATTAAACAGAATCATCAAGTCTTTGAATAATAAGAATCAAGCATATTATCTTGACATGAACGGCACTATGAGTACCACCGACAAAATAACATGGACTGAATAAACAGCGGATTAATGTCGGAAAAACGGATTAGAGATTTAAGGGTCCCTCCTGCAATCATAATGACAAACTCCTTCAGCACTCTGAACGCCAGCCCACTCCTTATAAGATTACCTAAAGTCAGTTTGGGTTCGCCGGCAGCAGACCAATAGGCAGCAACGACAAGAGAACGGTCAGAGAACGTGGAGGATGAGTTTCAGACATACGTTGCGGCCCATGTTATACACACCCGTGCGACCTGTGGCGGCGTTGAGTGCGGTGTATTTCAAACGGCTGAGGTGACTCTGGTACGCCTTGTCAAAGAGGTTGTTGCCCACTATGTACAATGTTGCCACATTGCGGCGGCTGTTGTGCAGGCTGAAGCCTACGCTGGCGTTGAAGAGTGCATAGCCCGGTGTGGCCGTCTCGGTGTTGTTGGCGGCATAGAAATCACCCTGGCGGAAGGTACCCTCCACACCTATCTGCACGAAAGCGTCACGGATGGAGCGAGAGATGCGTTGCCAGTCGTAACGTATGTTCGACGTAAGGCGGGGCGCAGGGGTCAACGGCAGATAGCGGCTGTCCTCCGGCTGATTGAGTTGGCGTGCGCTGACATAAGAGAAGGTGTTCTCAAAGTGCAGCGACTCCACTATGTGCCAGTCGGCAGTCAGTTCACCGCCCCACAGGAAGGCGTTGCCGCTGACGAAGCGGTACACGTCATGGTCGTCCATCACGGTGCCCTCCGGTGTCTTCTCGCTGAAGATGTATCCGCTGATACGATTGGCGAAGACAGACATCTGCACCTTCAGACGGTCAGAGAAATAATCCAGTCCAAAGTCAGACTGCCACGAGGTCTCAGGGTCAAGAGCCTGCGAACCCGTCTCGTAACGCTCCGTTCCCTCATGAACACCGTTTGAGGCGAGTTCGGAAATGTTAGGTGCGCGGAAGCCGCGTGACAGGTTTATGCGGAAATCCCAATGGCCGTTGATGTTGCACACGCCGCCTATGCTGCCCGTCATTCCGCTGAATCCGCGGCTGAAGGGTGCGAAGCGCACTGCACCCTCTTCCTCCAGCAGGTCGCTGCGCAGGTGGCGGTGGTCGTAACGCAGTCCGCCGCTCCACGTCCACTTGCCCCACTGCCGCTGTGCGGTGGCGAAGAGGCCGTAGTCAAAGAGGCGGTAGGCCGGCACAAGGAACTCCGTGCCGAGGTTCTCCGAACTCTGGTACATTCCGCCCACGCCTGCCATCATCTTCCACGAACCGACTTCGGGCAGTGTGTAGTGCACGTCATAGTTGAGCGTATGCAGGCGGAAATGCAGTCCGCACTCGTCGTCCTCATACTCCTTGCGCACATTCTGCTGATATGCCGCCAGCACCTTCAGGCTGCCGTTGCCGAGGCGTATGCTGTTATCAAGCACCGCCTTATAGTGGAAAATCTTCTGGTAAGGAGCCTCGTCGCGCACGAAGTCGCCCGTCTCCTCGTCCCTTTCGCCCTCTATAATGTCCGGGCGCAGGTAGTAGGTACTTAGTTTAAGGTGCGAGAAGCCCCAGTTGCGGTTAACGCCAAGGAGCGCGGACACGGCCTGTTCCTTGAAACCGGAGTTGAACACGCGGCCGTCGTAACGGTTCTCATAGTCCCCTGCACTCTTGCCGCTGTACCGTGCGTTCCACACGAAACCGCCGTTGTTGCCCGCCACGTCGGCCGTGTATGCAAAGAGGCGGTTGTTGGTCTGGTACTCGGTAGAGGCGTTTGCCGCCACCGTGCCGTCTGTCTGCACCGGCTCGTCATGGAATATCAGCACTCCGGCCATTGCGTCACTGCCGTACATAAGTGTTGCAGGCCCTTTCACTATCTCAACGGAATGCACCGTCTGCGGGTCTATCTCTATGCCGTGTTCGTCGCCCCACTGCTGCCCTTCCTGCCTTACGCCGTCATTGACAACCACTATGCGGTTGTAACCCAGTCCGCGTATTACGGGTTTTGATATGCCGCTGCCTGTCGTCACCTGTGCCACACCGGGCTGATGACTCAGTGCGTCGATGATGTTAGTGGCAGCCTGCATGGCTATCTCGTCGCTGCGCATGACGCTTACCGGCACTGCCGACTGGCGCAGCATGGTGCTTCCCACCCAGCCTGTTACCACGACATTGCCCAGAAGGTGCTCGTTCATGGCACTGTCTGACATCTCGCTGTTCTGTATGTTGTATGTTTCCGCCTCCCCTTCTGCATACGAAGACGTAGCCACTGCTGACAGCATGCACGCCGTCAGCAGCAGAAAGAATATGTTTTTTCTCATTCTGTAAAAAATATAATAATGTGGTAAGTTATTTCAAAGCAAGTAACCGTCCGTAATCAGTTTTACAATAAACTTCTACTGAACTCGCCGGTTGCCAGTGCTGCCCGCCACATAGTGACGCTTGCATTGACAATAAACGGTTGCCTACATCAACTTACCGGCAGGCGGAGCGCGTGCCTGCTGCGTGCTTACGGCCGCATCGTTGCAAAAAACGGCATGATGCGGTGCGGCAGCGCACGCCACTGCCACCGGTCCGGGTACCTTTATTATGTCAGGGCATACATAACCCGCTGTTGCAGACTGGCATATAAGGCAGTTGCACGAGTCATGGCCTATGGCAGACAGGTGGCCGCCATGGTGCACATGGTGGGCACAGTCCTGACACACTACAACAACAGATTCGCTGGCCATGGCTTCCATTGCCATGTGGAGAGCGGTCGTGGTTATAGCAAACGTGTATAACCACAACAGTGACCATGCCAAAAGGCGTTGTCTGTCGTTGCGTTTCAATGTTTCTATATAGATTTTTTTTCTAAGTAAGTGGACAAAATTAGTTTTATAATATTCTTTTATTGAAGTCGTTGATTA
>CAZPNC010000125.1:0-3636 GCA_964587945.1 uncultured Prevotella sp.
GTAAACGTGCCCTTTCCTGACGGCAAACTCATCTATGCCTATGCAGTCCACCCCTTCCAACGTAGGAGGCGCATAATGGCGTTCAAGATGGCGGGTGTGTATGTCCTTGACCGTGTCCCATGTCACACCAAGCAGGTTGGCGGTGTCTTGCAAGGTCATGGCTTTCAAAAGGCCAACAACGTATTTCGCAAAACGATGGGTGTAGCCGCAACTGCCTGTGGCAAAGGGGACATCCTCTTGCCTGTAATAGCCACAGTCTTTGTTCTTGCACTTGTAACGTTGCACCTTCATGCGGATTATCACCTTCTTGCCGCCGATAGGAAGACCTATGAAGTCACGAACGCGGAATCCGTTCTTGACCAAATGACAATGACCGCACTGGGGACATGTCTTTACGCGTCCAGGGTCAACGCATATAAAAAAACTAAAAATAGACCATTATTAACAATTTAATAAATTGACTGTTAATAACTTATGTTGTATTTGTTTTGAAATAGAAGTTCAAATGCGTTTCTTTTGCGAAAAAAACATGAATATGCAGAAAACGTCGTTGCACACCTATTTCGAAAGGATTCCGGACCCGAGGTTGAACAGGAACAAGAAGCACCTGCTGTGCGACATTGTCATACTGTCCATTTTGGGCGTGCTGTGCGGCGCCGAGTCGTGGGATGCGATAGAGCTGTTCGGAAAGACAAAATTAGAGTTCCTGAAAACCATACTGAAACTGCCGAACGGCATACCCTCCCACGACACGATAAACAGGGTGTTTTCCCTGATTAGCCCCCAGAGCTTCGAACGTATGTTCGTTGAGTGGACGCAGTCGTTGAAGAATGCGGACATCGGTCGGGAGGTGATAGCCATAGACGGGAAGACGGTGAAGGGGTCGAAGGACGGTTTCCACGAAATCCGCCCGATACACATGGTCAGCGCATGGGCGTCCGATAACGGGCTCGTGCTCGGGCAACTGAAGGTTGACATGAAGAGCAACGAGATAACGGCAATCCCGCTCCTGCTTGACATGCTTGATATAAAGGGGGAGATAGTCACCATAGACGCCATGGGCACGCAGACGAAGATAGCCGACAAAATCATCGAAAACGAAGCCGACTACATCCTCTCCGTCAAGGGCAACCAGAAGGAAATGCTGGAGCAGGTCGAACATGCCTTTGAAAGGCAAAAAGCCGACTCCGAGGACGAGACGGTGGAAAAGGGGCACGGACGCATCGAAACCCGCAGGTGCGGGGTCATCCGGGATCTGAAGTTCATCGACGGCAGGGAACGTTGGACGAACATGGCGAGCATCGTGAAGGTGGAGGCCAAACGGGAAGTCGGGAACAAGACGGAGGAGCAGGTCCGCTATTACATCAGCAGCATGAAAGGCTCCGCCTCCGAGTTCAACCGCCACATCAGGGCGCACTGGGGAGTGGAGAACTCCCTGCATTGGACTCTGGACGTCGTCTTCAACGAGGACAGACAGCGCAAGAGGACGGGAAATTCGGCCCACAACTTTTCCTTCATCAGAAAGATAGGGATAAACCTCCTGAAGAAGGACAAGTCCAAAGGGTCATTAGTCTCGAAAAGGCTCAAGGCCGGATGGGACAACAAGTTCCTACTCGATTTGCTGGGAATTTAAATGCGTTGACCCTGTGGAACCTTGTTGCAGTATGGATTATCCTATCTAATATTGCATCGGCAGCAGTCGTATTTGTTTCCAGTGTTTCGTACCAATTAGCTACAGGTACCTGACTGGCGAAGACTGTTGACTTCTTTGAGTGGCGATCTTCTATGATCTCCATTAAATCCAAGACTTGCTCTGCCGACAGTTTCTTAATCGCAAAATCGTCAAGGATAAGAAGGTCATATTGCGACAATCGCTCGAAGAATCTGGGAAGTCTGCTTTCTATACGTGCCATTGTAAGTTCTTCAAAGAGTTTCATCACATTGTAGTAACGTACCTTATACCCGCATAGACAAGCATGATGGCCTAGTGCCGAAGCAAGCCAACTCTTTCCTGTTCCCGTTGGTCCAATGATTATTACAGGATATCCCTGTTTGATATAGTCACATGTCGATACCTCATTCAATGCTGATTGTTCTATACCACGTGAAGAATCGATTGCTATATCGCCAAGTGTGACAATATAACGAAACCTGGCATTCTTGATGAGTCTGCTTGTACGATTGGACTGCCGCATATCATTCTCGCCTTGAATGAGCATACGCATGCCATCAGCCAGTGACATGGATGATGTCTTGTGGGATTCCATTAAATGTTGCCACGTTTCGGCCATGCCCGGTAAACGCATCGCCTTGAGTTCTGAAAGAATTTTTTCCATTGTGCCGTTATTGATTAATGATTATTTAAAAGCCTGAGGGCCTCTGATATTAGAATGAATAGTAGGTGCGATATTTTCTGTCTTCATATCACCATCCTGTAATGCAAGGTAACCTTGACATCTTGATTTCACAAGGTTGCTTATGAACTTGTAGCTGCACCTGTCATACTTGACTGCGATACCGCATGCCATATTAAACAGCTTTGGATCCGTTCCCTTTGCCAATGCCAGGATGCCTTGTGCCGATCTATAATAAAGTTCCGCTGGTCTATCGGCAGCAGAGAACAGCTCTCGTAATACATGCTTTACGGTCTCCCCATACTTATCGCCTTTGTCGATGAAGTACTGAGGTGAATAGGCATAGTATTGCTGCGTTTGTGACGGTAAGTGATGACCGTCATATGTGTATCCACCACTACGTAGAGAACGAGGATGGGTGGCCACACAACTGCCATCATGGAATATGCGCACCTGTGATGATGTGAACACGACCTCAACCTTATAGCCGATCAACCTGTTGGGAACAGAGTAGTGATGCCGTTCCGTTCCAAGCTGTATGAAACTATTAGGAGCTACTGTTAAAACGGCATGCCGCTTCATCTGATAACGATCTCGCGGCAAAGGAAGAAGCTCTTGTTTCTCTCCTGCCAGGAATCGCTCTACCCGAGAATAATCACATCCTTGCATACGTCTGCTGTTGTATTTCTCAAGAAGCTCGGCAATTGCCTTGTTCAACTCTACAATAGAATGGAACACACGATTACGCAAAGGTGCATAAATTCGTTTGTAGCCTTTGTGGACCGCATCTTCCACGAGTGCCTTGTCCTTTGGTTTCCTGACCCTTGTAGGCAAGGCACAGCAACCATAATGAGTTGCCAGATCATTCAGTCCATCAGTAATGCCGGGAGACCATTTGTCGAATGACTTTACTGCTGAGCGAAGGTTATCCGGGACTAACATGCGGGGAGCACCTCCGAAGAAACGGATAGCACAATCGATAGCCCCCAAGAAGTGCTCTATTCCCTGTGAAGGAATACAAGTTATGTATGTGTAACCGGAATATGGCAATACGGCTACAAACGTCTCTACTTGTATTATCTCACCAGTCTCCATATCTATGTAGCTCAGTTTATCGCCTGCGAAATCGATATACATTTTTGCACCGGGCTGATGAAGCATCTTTAATACCGTGGAGGGGTTGACCGCGATTATATTCTGTTTTAGATGATATCGGAATTGGGTTAGGCTATAGCCGTCAGGCACGTCCTGACGATATTCCTCCCATCATCGTTGAGTTGTC
>CAZPNC010000126.1:0-3599 GCA_964587945.1 uncultured Prevotella sp.
AGCCTTGCCGTCTTTCTGACGAAAGACACGGCCTCCGGTTGCCGCCTGATGGCGGTAGGTTTAACCAGTGTCCTGTCAACACCTGCGATCATGTTCATTACCATGTTGATACCGGTGTTTTTCATAACTATTTGTTTGCATGGTTTTTATCGAAATTTGGCGATACAAGATGGAGAGCCAAAAAACGCCAAATTCCTATACATTGGAGTGTTACAAAACACGGGCTTATCCATGTGGGACATAGGGATAAACCTGATACTGGCGCGTCTGTAAGCCACAAAAGCCAGGCGCGCTGATCCTGTACCTACCAGGTAACAGCCGCAGCTTTGGTGAGGAAGAAGTTGGCATCGCCTGACTCTCCTCCTTTTTCGTTACCCGTCCTGAGTCTATAAAACTTGCAATTGCCCCACGAAGCAGGCACATCAGTGATGTACATATCCTCGCCTGTATCATTAGTGATGTATTGGGAGATCATGTTGTGCCACCTTGTGATGCGCTCGAGGCTGGCATTATATGTAAAGTAATTTTTGTCGGTTGAGACAAGTTCCTTAATGTCAGCCTTATATTTTTCCATAAATTCAGGAATAGAAAGAACTTTGTACATAAGCATACGGCTGTCATTGAGAGCCCCCCATTTGGTCATATCCTGTGTACCTGAATTCATCATAGACGAGGTCCCAAGTGTATTGTCGTAATCATAAGGAATGAAATAAAATTTGCCGTCAGAGTCAAACATGAAGTAGAAATTGTTACTGTTACTCCAATAGTCATCCCACATACCGACAACCACATTTACAGCGTATGTTTTTAAAAACAGATCTATATCCATAACCGAATTAAGATATGTTTTCAACTCTTGAGAGCCGGCGGCTAAACTCTTCAATTGTCTTGAAAATTCGAGAAGTTGGGCTTTGGCTGCATCCAATCCTTTCTTTTTATTTGTTTTAAGGTCGTAAACATACGATTTGCTCTTGGAAGGATCCAGAGATATAGATTCTACACCCATCTGACCATCTGAAATATTATTAAACGTAGCTCCATACGATGCCTTCCATAAATTGGCTTTCTTGGAAAGAATCTTGCCTTCTGCAACGCGAGACTCAAGGTAACTGTCATTGACTCCCTCTATTAATGCATAAATGCCATAATAAGCAGGCTTGCTATCCCCCTCAACATGGATTGAAAGCTTGGTATAAGAGGCTCTCGGAGATGTCCAGACGCCATAATTTCTAAAGAGATTGTAGCAATATACCTCTCTGCAATACATTGCATCGTCTTTGTGCCACTTAAGTATGATACGATCTGCCGTGCAAAATGTGGTATCAATGTATTCTCCGAATTTGATTCCGAAATGGCAGTGATGCCAATCTGTGCTATTGGCACTATGAGATTTTCCGGTACTTCCCTCAGGCCGTCTTCGTGAAGTATTTCCACGAAGTCTTAACCCCGCACTGTCCAATTGAAAGATATCGTTACCTTTCTTGAAAACAAATGTAGCCGGAACGCACTCTTCATTATTAGGATTCATGTCATAGTACGACAACAAGTCATCCCAATCTTTCAACTTAACATTGACAGTAATTTCAGCGAGTTCATCCACATCAAACAGATAATCCAAATCATAAACCTTTTCTTCAGGTTCGGGATCCGGGTCAATTACAGGATTACAGCCGAGACAGGCTGTCACACAGAGGCACAGGGCGGCTGCTATTTGTAATGTTCTATATTTCATGGCCGCAAAGGTAGTCATTATTTACAGTTACAGTTATCGTTATGTTGCTCTATTACAACCTTCGCATTGATATGCCTTTTCCGTCAAAATTCTTACTGCTACTTTTCTGCATCAGATTGCGGTTCGTTGGAAGTAAGCCACTTGTCAAGTTCCACGCTCAGTGCGGATATAGCACTCGGCTGTGGGGCTGATGTGTTGACCGATTGTCCTTTAGCATCAAAAATCATGTATGTAGGGAACCCGGAGAATCCCATTTGGGACATAATAAGTTCCGAGGTACCATCCGGGAAAAAATATGTGTCACCGGGCATTTTCTCAGATTGGACTACCTGTTGCCATTTATTGAGATCGGACTTCAGGCAAATACTTACAAAAGCAAAATTCTCTCCCTCGTACAAGTGTACCAGCGTTTTGCTGTATGGGATCTCGGCACGGCACGGACCACACCAACTTGCCCAGAAGTCTACGTAAACCACCTTCCCGGCATACTTAGCAAGAATCTGTTTAAGATTAGTGTCTTTGTCAAGCGATGTCAAGGTATTGCCCCTTAGGAAATAAGCTCCTTCCCCAATGTCTTGGACCGGAATTTCGACTGTCTGAGAAGTAATGAGTTTTAGAAGCATTTGATAAACACGCGCATCCGAGAATTCTTGGGCAGACGGCAAATCTTCCTGAGTCTTAGCCAGTTCCTCCACGGCGCTAAAGAACAAATAGTCGCGGCATAAAGATTTTCTTTGCTCGGAAATCAATTCTTTGGCCCTTTTCAGGATACCTTTCCTGTCTTGCATGGCAATACATGAATCTCCAGTCGAATCTGCCTGAATCATGGCAAACAGAAAAGCCCTGAGGTGGTAAGGAAACATCATCTGATTGAAATGAGAGGGATTGTACATGTCAAACAATTCGTCTTCAAAAAAAGCGAGGCGCTCTTCAGGGTTACGACCTTTATAATCCATTACCCAGTTGGCCATAGCATAGACAGTATTGTTGTAAAGGTATTCTTTCAATACTTTGGAATAACGGTTCTTCGGTTGTTGCTCCAGGTATGAAGCTACCGGTGCCCAGGAACTATCTATGACGGCTTTTACCTGCCTGATGAAATCATCTTTGGAAAGTTGCAAGTATAATGTTGGATATTTCATGGAATTTAACTGAAAATCCATGCTTGGATAGAGCAAGGAATTCAGTTCCGCATGGTCTCCTCCAAAGGTTACGGCCGCCGTGTAATTTTTTTGAAATTCAGCCGCGTCAATATCCACTGTCAGCGTATCTCCCGGGGCAGCAAAGAGATTGATAAACCGGCGATTATATGAAATAGTCATGTCATGCGCGCAGAACATGGGGAAAGATGCACTGAAGGTACCGGTGGAGTCCATCCGAATGGCTACGCGGTCTTCTTTCTGAAACGGATCACAGAAAATAACCGTTATAACTTGTGGGCTATCGGGAGTCAAGTTTGTAATTATTCCCGATACAAGAGTTATTCCGTCTCCCTTGCGTTGTGTGTAATCCATCTCACCTGAACGTGTGCTGCAGGAAAGGAAAAGAAAACATATCAGGCATGCCATGATGGCATATAGATGAGGTCGCATACTTTATGATTTAGTTTGTAAAGGTACGCATTATTTGAGTACCTGTACAGTCGTTAACACTTGTTTACAGAAATAACGGTTATCGTTCACTCTACTATACTTGCTCACATATATTTAATTGGAGACAGGGCACCAAGACTGCACCAGACTTTCTCAATGCACTTTCCTACACGCTTTACCTTGTCTGTAAATATTAAATCTTGAATATTAACATAAAGAATGAAGAATGGTAACTCCCAACATCACCCCGATGAGCATTTGACATAAAGAATGGC
>CAZPNC010000127.1:0-3558 GCA_964587945.1 uncultured Prevotella sp.
TGTTGCCGTTCCTTCATGCTTCGTTGCCATTGAAAAGCATTCATATAACTTCTCGCTTCGGCATGCGGCATCATCCTATCTTGCATAGGTACTGTATGCACAATGGGGTGGACTTGAAAGCTCACTATGAAAATGTGTTTTCCATGTTCCCAGGTAGGGTAGTGAGCATTGGACACAACAAACGTTCCGGCAAATATGTCGTTATACAAACAGCTGGTTATTCTATCAGCTATTGTCACCTGTCTTCCATTCTTGTGCGTGAAGGCCAGTACGTCAATGCAGGAGAGGTCATAGCCATCTCTGGTAATACTGGCATGTCAACAGGTCCACATCTTCACCTAACAACAAAAAAAGATGGTAAGGTCATTGACCCTGCCATCCTTTTGAACTATGTGAAAGGAATGATTACTCCTTCTTGCATTTAATCCATATAGCGTCACTACCCATTGACATCTTCAGCTCAGAGGTAGTTGATGTTACAGAAATAATTTCATAAGAAGCGTATAACTCGCCACCAACATAAGTGTTTACCGTGTTGCCCTTAATAGACCATGTGCCACTTCCTGTGCCAAAATATCCAGAACCATAGTATGTACCATCGGACTTGAAGGAGGCATACGTTGTCTTGAATGGCCAGTCCATGTAGCTTCCAGACTGACTCGTTTTTACTTCGGTTATCTTCCATGTGCCAACAATGGCAGAGTTGTACTGATTGTCATCATCATCATCGCTGCATGAGACAAACGCAAGTGATGTTACCACAAGGGCAAGGAGAAAGAATAGATACTTTTTCATAATACATTTTTTTATTTTACAGTTGCTTTTATTACAGGCTTTCCAGCAGGATTCTTCTTATCCACTTCATATTGATTCGAATACTTTCCTGCGGGCAGGTCTGACAGTACGAACGCATTACATTTACGACCGGCAATGACTTTGTCAGTAGCAGCGGTATTAATAGCTGTGGCAATCAAACTTGCAAGTGCTCCAAAGCCGCCACCCCCAGAATTGACACTCGTGTCAACCGAGATTTCACCTTCCCTTTGATAAAGAGTTTGTCCAGTCTTTGTTGACCGAAGAATGTATTCGATATTGACTTTGAGTTTTCCACCCACATTGTTTCTGCGCCAATCCTTGATGATGGTGAACATGACGGCATCTGCGCCAAGCACATTTCTGAATGCCGTCAGATCGTTTTCAAGAAACATCTCGGCATCATAGGCACTCTCTTGCTGGAACATCTCCATGGTCAGATAGGGAGAATAGACGTAGTAACCTTTTTCACAGAGAGGCAGATACATGGTGGTATAGAAATAATCCTTTGCTTCCGCATGGGTCGTCCTGTTGATGGGAGGCATTACAGCTATAGCCACGGGCTTCTCATCATACATAGCAGCATACTGTTCTCCCATCGTTTTTGGGGTAGAGCACGAAGCAAGCGTTATTGCTACAAGTGCAAACAATATAATTTTTTTCATTTTTCAAGCTGTTTAATGATTCGTGAAATGTAAGTATCAGACTCAGGATAGAGTTCCACTTCCTTTTTCAGGAAAGACAGACCCTCATCTTTCTTGCCGGTCTTGTAAAGGAGATAGCCATACTCAGCATACATTCCTGGTGGCACAACTCCTCTCACACCCTTTTGCCTCTCGGTAATTTTCTTGTAGTGCTCAAGTACTTTAACCTGAAGTTCCTCTGTTGATCTCTTATGGTACTGATACGTCGCATCCTCATAGTCATACCAGGAGTACAACGTTTTGGTCGTTGTGCAGGAGCTGACTGCCAACATTGCAGCTATCACTGCTACGGGAAAAATAAGTTTCTTCATCGCTATGGTAATATTATTTGTTTGACTTCCTGTGTAGAGACGAATATCTTCTTCTGATACAACGTCTTTCCATCACATTTCACCACGAGGCTCTTGGTACCTGTACCGATGCCGTATTGCGTGCCTCTTCTGTTGGCTTTCTTCGACTTGACGACTTTTGCCGTAAACGGTTCGGCATTGTCGATGGTCACTTGAACCTCTTTGCCGCCATATTCTTTCTGTCCTACAAACAGGAGGTAAGCCATATCCTCTTTACCTGTCTGCTGTGCTACGGGGAAGTTTGCCTTGCATCCTGTCAACAGTGATGCTGCCGCAAACATACAAAAGATTACTTTTTTCATTTTGCTTGTTCAATAATGTAGTTCGACATGTTCGTAGAGTCAATCGTCTCGTTTGAGGTGACCTCTACAAAAGAATACTCTGTCTCTGGAGTGTCTCCTCCTGTCATGATGACTTTTACTGTTCCGACCGATTTGCCGGGCAGGGTAATCATCACACCTGTTTGTGGGTTCTTCACCTTCTTGCCCTTAGTCATGATATTGAATACCATGCCCTCTTTGACACCTTGGCTGTTGCCGCCAGCAATGAGCGTGGCATCACTGTCGCAAGAAAGGAAGTAGGTCTTCCACGGACTGTTCGTGCATTTGTTGATGATGTTCTCCACCAGTTGGCCAATAGCCTCAGAGATGGCCTTGTCGCTAAGGGTTGCATCATAACCTGCTTTCCCGCCCACACCCATTGTGGTCTTTGTCGTAAGCTCAGCAGAGCCCTTTGCTTCATCAGAATAGATAATCAGTCCAGTAGAAACGTCAACCAGTCTGATAGAGACTGCGGCTTCCACCGTCTGAGTCTTCTGTGAAGAGAACACACCGCTCTTACCCGTGTCCTTACGGCCAAACTCCGTGATAGAGCCAATAATCATGTAGTCAGCACCAATAACAGAGGCGGAGGTGCCTCCCTTTTGACATTCTTCCAGCAATGTGGCGAGGTCGCTTCTTTCCAATAGGAGGAACTTGCCAGACGAGGCCAACTTGGAAGAGAGAATGTCAAGAGCCTGTTTGCCCATAGGGTCATTCTCTCTATCATAGAAGATACCCTTGGCATACTGCGTCTCATTCGTGAAACGACCAATAGCGACTTTGCGTTTCAATACCATGCCGTCATCCTGTGCCGCCTGGACGGTAGGTTCTACAACCTCAACTTTGCGTTGAGCAGATGTGCCAAGACAGATGGCGAACATCGAGAAAAATAAAATGACCTTTTTCATATGTTGCAATGTGTTAGAATTCAAAACCCAATTTCAATGTAATCGCCTCAGTGTCAAGTTTCCTTGGACTTCGGGTGTAATTCATGCTCGTGTTGCTTGTAAACCTGTCAAAGGTCTCAAACTCCAGTTTCTCTGAAGCGTAACCAACAGCGAGGCTAACAGCCTGTTTCTCATTGATGGCAAACCGACAACCAGCTGACGCATTGACATACAGCCCTCCGTTATTTGTGACATATGTTCCACCCTTCACATCCACAAATGGGGACACCTTCTTCTTGCTGAAATTGCATCTGATATTAGCGAAGACAGGAATATCTACCTGACTGTCTCTTACATCGAGAGGAATATCCATATCCTTTGTCTCGTATGAAGACATGAAGTGCAGACCTGCTCCTGCGCCAAGGAAAAGGTATGGATTGAACTGATAGCCGTGAGATGTGTTTACCTCAAAACGACCAAACTC
>CAZPNC010000128.1:0-3556 GCA_964587945.1 uncultured Prevotella sp.
AAGGCAGCGTGCCCACCACTCCGTCGCTCGGACTTTTTATCTCGGTATAGGAAAGATTGTTGCGGGCATCGGTCTCCTGTGCCCTGGCCTGTTCGAGCTCGGCAAGCGCCACCGCCAGCCCGTTACGGGCAAGGGATAGTTCATAATCGGATATGACCTTTTCGTCAAACAAGGCCTGCTTGCCTTGCAGCTCAATCCGTGCCGTCTCCACCTTGGCTTTCGCCGCGCTGACGTTGGCCTGTGCCGTGCGCAATGCCGCCCGGTAAGGCACCTGGTCAATGATGGCCAGCACCTGTCCGGCTCTTACACGTTCGCCTTCTTTCACACACAGTCGGATGATGCGCCCCGACACCTGTGGCATGATGTCCACGTCCTGCCGCCCACGAATGGAGGCAGAGTAGGTTTCGGGGAAATCCACCGACCGGGAAGACACTACCATGACGGGCAGCGTCTGTCCTGTTTCTTGTTCTTTTGTTGACTGTTTGCAGGCTGTCAGTGAAGCAGCCAGCAGGGTAGCCAGCGTGATGCCGGCAATCCATGTTCGTCCATTCTTCATCTGTTCTTATTGCTTTTTTGCATTTTTGGGTTGCAAAATTATCTTGTATTTTATGCGCTTACAATCGGAATACAATCGAAACGGAGAAATCCGCTTCCGAAACGGCGGAAACGGATTCTAAAAAATGAGGGTATTCAGAAACTATATCCTGCGGACACGAAAAGCTCATGGCTGAAACGACTATTACCAATGCCTTGGCTCACGCTACACCAATCGAACAGGACATTTCTGCGACCAGAATAAGGGTCTTGATTGGTAATTGTGTAACCTACAGAAAGAATCGCATCGTCAAAGCCCAGTGAGATGGAAGATTTCACACGCCAGAAGGAACTTTTTCCACCATGATTCTTTGCGGTCTTCCATTCTTTCATCGCCATATTACCTTCTTGGTATATCCGTGAATAAGAAAATTTCTCATTAGGTATGGTAAATACCATAGCTGGGTCGAATTGGGAAAAAAGGAAATACTCTTCTTTTTTACTGATTTTTAAAGGTGGTGTACGCAGGCTTAGCCCTACAATACAGTGAAGCCTCTCCAGTTTGCCTTCATCTTCGAGTGTGAAATGACGTCCCCGTCGGTCTGTTGCGTTGAAGTTCGGTTTGTCGGTATTATCCCCCAATTCTGGTATGCTATACCTCCCGTCACTCCAACATACGGAAACAAGTACCTGTAATACGACAATTCCCACCCAAATGCGGGATCTGAGCCGTAGGTGGAGAAGACACCCGACAATACCACAACGTTCTTGTTTTTTCTGAAATCTTGCGCTTTCGTCGCCATACAGAATGGCAGGGCGAGAAGCAATGTCAATAGTATCTTTTTCAACTGAAATCAAATAGTTAATGAGTTAATATATCTGTTATGTTTTTGTTTGCTTTTCCTGAATAGAGCTATTACCTTCATGATTTCCGATACCACACGCTGGAAGTCCGTCGTGCCTGCCGATACCAGCACGGCAATCTTGTCGTCCTTGTTCTCCACTGTCACCGTATTGTCCGCCAATTGGATGTTCAATACATACTTGATGCCATTTGTTGCCATTTTCTGCTGTTGATTTTTATAGCTATATAAAATAAAAATTATTTTATATAGCTATATCTCGTTTTTCCCTTCGTCCCCCATAGGTAAACCGCGGCGATACACACCGTGGTTGCCGCTTCGGACAGTGCCAGTGCCAGCCAGATGCCGGGGGCACCCAATGCGTGGGGCAGAAGTATAAAACTCGGGACGAGGAAAATCATGCCGCGCAGCAGGGCGAAAGCCGTGGCCCAGTGAATCCGTTCTACACTCTGATAGTAACCTATGACCGTCAGATTCAGAATAAAGCAGATGAAAGCCGCCGAAAAGAGCGGAAACCCGTCGATAGCGATTCTTGCCGCCGAAACCGTGGAATCGACAAACAGCCCGACCAGCCATTCGGGATAGCAGACGAATAGCAAGGTTACCGATGCGCCGCACACGATGGCGGTCAAAAGTGCAATCCGCTCCGTCGCTACCGCGCGGCTGTGCTGTCCTGCGCCGAAATTGTAGCTGATGATGGGCTGCGCCGATTGGGTGATGGCGTTGCCGACCATGAAGACGAAGGGCATGTAATAGCAGGCAATACCGAAAGCACCCACGCCGTCATCGCCTAAATAGCACATGAATATTTGATTGCCAACAAATATGAGCATGGCCATCGTACACTCGCCCAGCAATGCCGATGAACCTATGCGGCATTGATATTCGATGTTGCGCAGCGACAGGCGCAGGCTCTTTCGGCTCCATTTGGGCATAACCGGACGCAAATGCCGTGCATGGAATAGCAGATATGCCATGCAGATGATACCTCCGAAGACAAGACTCAGTGTCGTGGCGGCCGCTGCCCCCGTCACTCCCAGTCCCAGCGGGAAAATGAAGAGCCAGTCCAACACGACATTGATGACCGCCGGGATGACATTGCACCACATGGCCAATCTTGGTGCACCGTCCAGACGGATGATGAAGAGCTATATGGTCATCCACATCTCAAACAGAAGAGAGGGAATGAACCACAGCAAATAGTCTTTTACCAACGGCAGCAAACGGTCGGACGAACCGAGCAGGCGTCCCGTCGCATCGGGAAAGAACATGATGACGACCGACGGCACCAACGTGATCAGCGTGGCGAAAACGAGGGTCTGCGTCACGTTCATCCGTGCAACCCGCCGCTTGGCCCTCGCCAGATGGATGGAAGCCACAACGGAACATCCTGCGCCCAACATCAGCGCAACGCCCATGAGCAACATCAGTACGGGAATACAGATATTGATGGCGGCAACGCCGTCGCTGCCCACGCCGTGTCCCACAAAGATGCCGTCGATGGCCGTCACGGCGGATATGCTCAGCATCCCCAGCAATGTGGGAATGAAATACTTGCTGAATAGCTTGAACACGTTTACACTTCCTAAGTCAATAGCGTCTCTTTGCATATTATATATTTTAAATATTTCAACTTAACGAAAAATGCTGGACAAGCCGATTGAGGCAGACCTTATCATGTGACATTTTTGAGATTATATAATGCAAAATTACCTCTCTGAATTTGACCGTAACAGCACGATTGGACTGAAACGGAAAAATTGGCTTCTGAACCGCCTAAATAGGCAATCCAATTCTTTTGCCAAAATTCTGAAAAGACAGTTCGATGCGGGCTGAGCGCCTTGATAAACACATTTCAACATTCATTTTATCCGTTTCAACCGCTATTTTATCTGTTTCAGCGGCTTTATCCTGTTAAATGAAAGACTTATAATCTTATCTTTGCAAAAGAAGAAGTAATTTTGCACCCGATATGACAAAAGAAAACAAAACAATAATGAACTGGCAGAACGGCATCCTGCTATCGGCCGTTTCCTATGCCATATATATCATCTTCTGGCTGGTGCTTGATGATGATACTGCCCGACTGTTGACGGAAATGACAGTGACGGACTATCTCATCGACTTCCTGCTGTGTGTGCTTTTCACATACATTTCGC
>CAZPNC010000129.1:0-3478 GCA_964587945.1 uncultured Prevotella sp.
ATGGGTGTTAAACCAAGTATCGTCTATTACAAGCCAACTATCTCGCGCTGGGGCCAGTGCAACGTGAAAGACCGTAGCATTTGTATCTCTGCCTACGTACTACTATTGCCGGAATGGTGTGTCGAGCACGTCGTGGTTCATGAGCTATGTCACCTTTTAGAGCCAAGTCATAACGCTCGCTTCCATGCCCTCATGGACAAGTATTTTCCCCGCTGGCGTGAAGCTCGCAAAGAGACTCACAGGATATGCAGATTGAAGGAAGATGAAAAATAGTCCTTTCCCCAAAACAAAATACTTTATTTGTCTTGTTAGCTGTTAGCTACATATTCAAATACTTCTTTCACATAATTGCACAGCATTTCCCTTTGTTCCTGAATGTCTTTGCAATTATTGAACTTGTCTATATCCTTGTATTGGAACCATAAGCAATTCATATTCCAAGCTTCGTCTAACCCTTCCTATGGCTTTAGGTATGTCTTCCCTGCCCTTTGTTTCTTATTATCAAAGAGCAGCGGATGTGAACTCTTGTTATCGCGTTCTGTTATAGCTATATAAAGTTCAGGTTGTTCTTTGTTATAATAAAGCGACATCCAACCATAGATACTCTTTTTCCTTTTGTCATTATACGACAAATAGAAATCAATGACATTAATACCAAGTATCTTTTTACTCTTAACGGGTTGGTATTGCTTATAAGGCTCACTGCTAAAGTTCTCACTCTTGTATGACAAGGCATTTAAGGCAATATTGCTAAATTCATACAGATAATAGACTCCATTTAAATCCATAGCTTTTTCAAAAATTTCAATTTGACATACTGACTGCAAATACTGAAGATACCCTTTAATTACTGGTTGATCGTAATCTTCTAAACTCCCGGCTAGTGATGCAAGGTGCTTGTAAAATTCTTCCCAGGTCTTTATGTCATATCCTGACTTATAAAGACGATAATTTACAATATACCCAAGTCTGTCAGAAGGAATTGCATATGCTTCTTCATACTGGCCAAAATGATGGTTTTCATCGCCAATCTTAACTTCAATGAGATATGGGGTAGGCTCGTTTCTCATGCTTATAAAAATGTCAACGCGACTTCCATGATTTCCTTCGTCAGGTACCTCACGGCGAATCTCGTCAATCTCACTCACTTCAATGTCTGGAAAGAAGAATTTGACGAATAAAGTCTTAAATGTAACATTACTATTGCACAATGCAACAGTAATATTACTAAGATCATTTTCATGCCAATAATATGAGGCAAGTTCCGATATAAATGACGTTATACTTTCCATTACTTTTGCCTTTTAAATAACTGCTATGTGTCAGGGATAGTAACATAGCCATTGCTCTAATTATTTGAAACAGCTTCCTACGTTTTCTCTTGATTCCAAAACTTCTTGTTGTAAATGCTTCAGTTCATATTTACAAAGGATGGCCATATTATCCCGACCCAGTTTATCCAAGCATTCTGCCATAGCCTTAAGAGCATAATATCTCTGATAGGTATACTTCTTTTCGAATATTTCCAGAATCCGATACATCGGCAATACTTGTTCAAGTAGATGTAATGCCTTGTCATACTCCCCTCTTTTCATATAGATTCTTGAGAGGTTATCCATTGGAGCGGCATAATGATCTAGTTCCAAGGGAATAAATCCACGCGTACCATCATCATCAAGGTCGTCACGGAAGTTTTTTATGCCATCCTCACATATGACAACCATTTCCTTATATAATTCAAATTCTTCGTCAGAATCTACCTCACAATGCTCAAGGACATCATACAAATCTTGATAGTTTCTCTTTTCCATCATCTATCGATTGTAATTAGACAATTCAGGCGCATATGCAAAGTTCCGTGGATGGGCTACCTAAAAAATCTTGAATACCCTGTACATGAAAAGCCAAAGTTTAGTACCTTTGCACTATCATGACAGAAGAAGATAAGGAGTTGAAGTTGTATAAGTTCTTTGCCGATTTCTTTTTGCCGGCAGGAATGCTTGATTATTTTGAGATAGAGAGAATGGAAGAAAGTTCTCCCTCAAGGGATGCCATTGCTAAGGGAGCAGAATATTCCAGCGTACTTGACATTTATCTGAAAGAGCTTGACAACCGCGATGCGTCCCAGCAAGACTTACAGATGAACGGCTATACTGAGTATACAACGATAGAGGACTTTCCCATACGTGACAGAAAGGTTCGCCTTCATATACGTCGCAGGAGATGGCTTGACAAGGAAGGTAAGAGTATTATCATAAACGCGTATCCCATTAAGGAAGATGGTTCCCGCTACTCCCCAGAGTTTGCGGCTTTTTTAAAAGAAGCGCATGGACTCGACACCAGTCACGGCGAGAGCCTTGGGGAGAACATACTACGTTAACGGCGACAATCTCGAGCGGATCTATAAGAATCATCTGAGCGGCTATGCTGATGACAAACATAAAGACTTGTACATAAAATGGGCCATCAATGTTGAGAACATGGGCATCCGACTTGGTATAGACGAGACAAAGATTGGGCGCAATGTTTATACGATACTCATCAACAAGGATGCGCATGGCCATGCTGGAACCATCATTGCTTATTGTATTAGCACACAAATCAAGACGGTATCTGAGATACTGCTTAAGATACCCAAGGAACTGAGAGACAATGTAGTAGAGGTTACGATGGACTTTTCTGACAGTATGCGTGGCATCGTCAAGACCTGTTTCCCCCAGGCCAGAATAACCCTTGACTGCTTCCACATGATGAAAATGATATGTGACGCTGTAGAAGAAAGAAGACTGCGTTGCAAGCGTAAAGCCATAAAGGAGCTGAACAAGCTCAGGGCTGCCTTTAGAAAGAAACTGAAGAAACTATCTGAACGGCGTTCCAAGTACAAGAAAGCTCATCCAAAGAAATATAAAGGGCGCAAGCGTGGCAGAAAACCTACGAGAGCCTTCAGGCCGCCCAAGATGTCCAATGGTGAGACTCTGTTGGACGTTATGCTCAGAAGTCGTACTCAACTTATGGAAAGTGGCGACAAATGGAACGACAACCAAAAGAAGAGATATAATGTAATCAAGGAAAAGTATCCTGAAATTGCAAAGGACTATGAGTTACTATGCTCCATACGCAGCATATTCAGAAACAGGAAGCTCGATCCAGAGACGGCAAGAGTGAAATTACACGAGTGGTATGATAAGGTCACAAAGTGTACATCAAGGGAGATGAAGGCAGCAAGAGATCTAATCAAGACCAGAGAAGAAGATATACTCAATTATTTTATAGAAAGGTCTTCTAATGCCTTATCGGAATCATTAAACTCAAGAATCAAAAGGTTCTTAGCCCAAAGCAACGGAACAAAGGATACTGCATTCTTCATGTACAGGGTATTCAAGATTTTTGGGTAGCCCATCCACGGAACTTTGCATATGCGCCTTTCTTCTGTTTTATCATCGAATGTTTGTCTTAATCTCATCTTAATCTCCATCAT
>CAZPNC010000130.1:0-3472 GCA_964587945.1 uncultured Prevotella sp.
AATAAGTACCTTTGCACCGTAATGCAGTATTACTACTAATAATATTTCATTTTTTTGCACTATATTTTATTTAGGCCTCAACAAATCCAGTATTTTTCAGATTTTCCGTGTCCACGAAGTTGCTGTTCAGTTCTACTAAGTATACCTACATCGTTTGTCGTTGTTACGTCCCAATCCTTTGCTTATACCTATGTTGGGAACATTCTCCAGTTTTTCTATTACCAAATTGTGGTTGGTCAGTGTTATCTATAATAAATGTACACTTACTTATTTGTACGATATGAAATTATGTCGCACCTACGGCGCTTATTACTATTATTGGGTTACCCATCGCAGATAGGGCTCACGCCCTACCCTATACTATGTCGCCCGTACCGGGCTTTGTATACCCAATGAACGCCGAAGGTGCGCAGAACAAAGGGCGGGGCGTGCAACCTGTCTATTCGTTGCCATCAACCAAACACCATAAACCATCAACCAACGACCATCACAAAGTACGTTGAAGGTGTAACAGAGCAAAGGGCATGACGTAAACCATGTCTATGGGCCATCACCATCCCAATGAACGCCGAAAGTTCGCAGAACAAAGGGCATAGCGTGAGCCATGTCTATGGGTTATCACCATCCCAATGAGCGCTGAAGGTGCGACAGAACAAAGGGCGGGGCGTGAGCCATGTCTATGGGTTATCACCATCCCATTGAGCACCGAAGGTGTGGCAGAACAAAGGGCAGGGCGTATGTTATGTCTATTCGTTGCTGTCACCATCCCAATGAGCTCCGAAGGCGCGCAGAACAAAGGGCTGGGTGTGCAACCTGTCTATTCGTTGCCATCAACCAAACACCATAAACCATCAACCAACGACCATCACAAAGTACGTTGAAGGTGTAACAGAGCAAGGGGCAAGGCGTATGTTATGTCTATTCGTTGCTATCACCATCCCAATGAGCTCCGAAGGCGCGACAGATTTGTATATTTCAGATTTTCCGTGTCCACGAAGTTGCTGTTCAGTTCTACTAAGTATACCTACATCGTTTGTCGTTGTTACGTCCCAATCCTTTGCTTATACCTATGTTGGGAACATTCTCCAGTTTTTCTATTACCAAATTGTGGTTGGTCAGTGTTATCTATAATAAATGTACACTTACTTATTTGTACGATATGAAATTATGTCGCACCTACGGCGCTTATTACTATTATTGGGTTACCCATCGCAGATAGGGCTCACGCCCTACCCTATACTATGTCGCCCGTACCGGGCTTTGCATACCAAAGGTGCGCCGAAGGTGCGGCAGAACAAAGGGCAGGGCGTGAGTTATGTCTATGGGCCATTCCAATGAGCGCCAATAATCAGCCAAACACCAACAACCAATAACCAAATATACTGAATGTCTGCAGGATGAATTCATCATTAGTAAAGCCTTACTTAAATTTGCACTTGCTTATTGAAGTCATGATGTTGCAAATATAATGCCAGAACGGTTAAAATTGTTTAACATCAGATGTTTATTGACATATCGACAACAATAATACCAGAAAAAATTCGTACCTTTGCACCGCCGTTACGAGTTAACGGTATAATTCATTTCTATAAAAATAAAAAACAAGAAAAAAGAATGGCAACAAAAATTCGTTTGCAGCGCGGCGGCCGTAAGGGCTATGCCTTTTACAGTATCGTTATCGCTGACGTAAGAGCACCACGTGATGGTAAGTTTACTGAAAAGATTGGTACGTACAACCCTAACACCAATCCTGCCACAGTAGATCTGAATTTCGAACGTGCCTTGTATTGGCTTGAGTGCGGTGCACAGCCAACAGACACTGTCCGTAACATCTTCTCAAGAGAGGGTGTCCTCATGATGAAACACCTTAAGGGTGGTGTAAAGAAGGGCGCTTTTGATGAAGCAGCTGCACAGGCTAAGTTCGAAGCTTGGAAACAGACTAAGAACGCTGGTTTCGAGGCTGTCAAAGCCAATGAGGCAAAAGCAAAGCAGGCTGCTGTCAATGCCAGTCTTGAAGCAGAGAAGAAAAAGGCTGAAGAAACAGCCAAGAAGGTAGCAGAAAAGAAAGCTGCCGCTATGGCTGCCGCTGCTGAGGCAGAGGCTGAAGCTCCTCAGGCAGAAGAGACACCTGTAGAGGAAGCATAAAGCATTTAAGGCTAACGGAAAATTCCTAACAAACAAGGGGATGTGCACAGGCGCTAAGCCAAAGGCGCATCTCCTTTTGTCTTTACACTTGAGGTGGGTTATATAAATTCCCACCGTAGTATAAAACAAAATTTGTTTATTGACATTTTATCCTCTTTGTGCTTCTATCCGGCGTATTTTGCCAGTTTCAGCAGTCATATAGCCCGCTATATTCCTTCTTAAACTGTCAGAGGACCCTCGACTAAAAGTCAAAATCCGGCAAAGCCAATGTATAGGCCCTACCTTAATTCACGTATTAGAAGGAAATATGGTCTGTTGACATTTTGTCATCACTATAACTTGCCAAACAAACATATCGCATAATCATCTAACCCAAATGTCACGCATTCCTCTGAAAATACAGGGCGTTACAGATATAACCGCTACAAATACGGCCTCGTTGCTTATTATCACAGATATGGAAGAGCAACGGCAGTTGTCTGTCGTGTGTAATGAAATCATGCGACATGAATTCGGAATCAGACGCGGGAAGTACACCGGCAACAAGATAAATAGGGAGCAAACAGAAGAGATGCTGAAGGTCGCTTTACCTGAAACTATCAGTGCAATAATAAAATACATGACAGATCTACAGTTGGCCGTCGTAATTGTAAGTGTCTATGACGGACAATATCGTGCGGTGATTGAAGATGTCAATACAGGTACGGCTTTCCCTATACGTATCAGTGACGGTGCCTTATTGTGTTATGCCGATACACACATACCTTTATATATAGAGGCTTCGCTATGGGAAAGGCAAAGTGTGCCTTACCTTGGGCAAGAAGCAAGAGGTATCGCTATGCCTCTGAATACACTAAGCATTGAAATGCTGGAGCAAGCACTAAAGAAAAGTATAGAGGAAGAGAAGTATGAACTGGCAAAACAACTGAAAGACGAGATAGACAGAAGAGAGTCCGTACCGCCATCAGACATTGTATGATATGCCGGAGTTTATTGCTCTGTATATATGACAGTGTCTGTGTGGAAGCGTATTTCTCTCAACCCATTGACAAAGTAGTTGTTTCTTGCCAAGACAAGCGTTACTGTGTACCGCAGCGAGTCTTATTGTTATTTCTTGCTTTGGCAAGCGTCACTACGTGCCGAGCGCCACTGATAATCAACGACTTCAATAAAAAATATTATAAAACTAATTTTGTCCACTTACTTATACAAATAAATTCACATACTTACACGAATAATTTAAGTAACCCAAAAGCCACCACCTTTATTCCTTCACTGTGAAGAATAACGATTATAGATATTTACTATGAAAGAGGAACGTTATTTT
>CAZPNC010000131.1:0-3468 GCA_964587945.1 uncultured Prevotella sp.
AATGATAGAAGGTATGCTTCCTGATACGGAGGCAGCAAGTGACTATGCCACTTATCTGGAACAGTTTGAGGCGCAGGTCACAGCATTCCTCGATGCAAACGGCAGCGATGCCTCTGCCTATTTCAACCATTTCACATTTGATGACGTTACGCCTAAGGCCAATTCTTCCGTCAGCGGATGGACAACAGGCGGCCGTTGGGGCACAGGAGCGGCTGATGCAGAATTCCCTACGATTCATGCCAGGCAGACAATCAACGAAGCCTACGAGTTGAGTGCTTCGTCTCTCAGCCAGTCACAGGCCATGCCGGCAGGCAAATACCTCTATGTGGTTTCCGCAAGAGGATGGGATTATCCCAACAGGGTGGAGATTGTGGACTACAAGGCGCAGATTACAGGCGTGAAGATGTTTGTCAATGCTGATTCTCTTGAATTGGAAGGACTGCCTTCTTATGGTCCGAAGAACTATGCGAAGGTGTTTGAAGTAAAAGAGGGTGAGACCCTTAACCTCGGCGTTCATAACACGGGCGTGTCCAAAGCCAATGATATATGCTTTGACAACCATTACCTTTATTACCTCTCCGGCACTTCTGATGACCTGAACAACTATTATCAGAACAATCTGTTCAAGAATATGCAGGCTGCCGCACAGACCATGATAGACAATGCAAACGGGTATTATGCCAAGGCGGAGTACAAGTTCGGCAAGCTGGAACTGAAGGATTCCCTTGACAATGCCGTTGCGGTTCTTGCTGAAAAGACAACCCCTGTGACAGACAATGAAGAGTTGGAAGGTTCACGTGTCATGCTGAAGAACCAGCTCAGCCGTTATCAGACGGCCAATGTCGAGATTATAAACCTCTATAATGACATTGCCGATACCAAGCCGCTGCTTGCCGACGAGGCATACCTTAAAGGCAAGGAAGACCTGCAGGCTGCCGTTACAGCTGCCGAGACATTCTACAATGCCGTTGACCCTGCGGTGCGCGATTCTGCCGCTATCGTTTCCGCTGACAAGGCGTTGCTTGCCGCACGCACTACGTTCTATGTAGCGAATGCCACATACAACACCCCTGGTGAGGTGTATCTTGAGAACTATACTTTCACTGACGCACCCGCTTCCAAGGGCAGTGATGTGCCGGGATGGGATGCCGGAGAAGCAAACCAGAACAGCAAGAGCGGATGGTTCCAGAACAAGAACGATATGTTCGAGACGGGTTACTCCATAATTTATAAGCGTAACAACAACTCCTGCGAGGCCAAGTACCTTGCACAGACGGTAGACTTGAAGTATGCCGGCGTTTATGAATTTACGGCAGATGCCCGCGCTTTCCGTGCCAACAAGGGCACGCAGGAGAAAACCGGTGTGTTCCTCTTCATCGGTGAAGGCGGCGACAAGACCAAGGCCAAGTATGATTCCGTACAGGTCTGGACACAAGTATCAGACGGTGACGGTGACAAGAGCCAGAGGTATTATAAGGTTCGTCTGGTGGTTTCAGAGCCGACATCAGTCCGTGTGGGTCTTGATGCCCTGAAGAACGTGGGCGGAAACCAGATAAACATGTCTGACTGTCATCTGCGTTACTTCGGTCCTTATGATGACTACCAGCGTGATTCAGTTATAGCAGTGGCACAGCCTACTGTTGATTCCCTCGGCGTTGTAATCACCATGTCAAAGGAACTCTTGTCAGAGACACGTAATAAGGACTATGCCACACAGGGCGTAACAGCCTTTACCGCTGCCATTTCACACGCTGAAGGTGTCTATGGCACTCCTGTTGCTGACAAGACAATGCTCGATGCAGTGGACAAGGAAATCGTTGATCTCCACGCTGCCATCAAGGCTTACATGGTATGCGGCGTATGGCCGGCACAAGGAAAGTGCTTTGACCTCACCTCTTATATAAAGAACGCTGATTTCTCTGCCGGTCTTGATGCATGGTCTTGTGTGAATGACACACTGTACATGGGTACTAACCCTGCCATGATGACCTATAAGTTCTTCGCCGGGACATCTAATATGGACTATATGAAGATACATCAGGCGATAGAAGGTATGCCAGAGGGCGCCTATCAGTTCATGGCTAATGCGACATACCGCATGAATGCCGCCCTTGACTACACCTATCCGCAGGATGCAGACATGGAACAGGCCATACGCCAGTATGACACCAACGGGTCTTTCTTCGTTGTCGCTAACAGTGACAGCATCGAAATGCGCGGCCTCCTTAAAGGACGCACAGTGGAAGATTACACTGAAATCCTCGCCGGTCAGGACTACCGTCACGACCGTGTGGGCAATGCCTTCCTCAATGACTACTCTCTTAACACTCTCGCCTTCAAGGTTGCGGCCACTGATGGCGGCAAGATAGACCTTGGCCTGTCAGTAAAGAATGCTGTTGACACATCAATCCTCTGGGCTGACAACTTCCAGTTGCTCTTCTGGGGTGACAAGGTTCCTACCGGAGTGGAGACCGTTACACCGGCCGACACCACTGTGAATGTGCTGCGTGGTGCTGCTTACAACGTATGGGGCCAGAAGGTTGACGATTCCTATAAGGGCATCATCATCATGAATGGCAAGAAGTATCAGGTGAAGTAGTTTTTTTAACATACTGTAATAAAGAAGGGTCTCCTGGGTCATACGTACGCAGGAGACCCTTTTCGTTTGTTTTTGTAGAATGTAATTGCCGTGTAATTATTGTGGCTTGGCGACAGTGTGGAAATGTCCGCAAACAATGACCTATTGTCCTTTGAAATATGATTCGGATTAAATGTGCAGTGTATTGGACGAATTTATTCGTTGCTTTTCCATAAAATATTGTTATTTTGCCAACAGTTCATCAAAACGGATGAAATAAGAATAAACATTATTTACTAATCTAACTGAAGCAATGAAGAAAAGTTATCTTATATTATTGGCGTTGGCATTATGCCTCACCGGTGGTGAATGTTTTGCCCAAGACTATGAGTGGGACTTCACAAACAGCACTCTGTGGAATGCGAATTTGATCACAGGTTATTACACTTCCACGGGAGGCAGTGTGGTGTCAGAAACGGAACCGGCCGACACAAAGTCTATATATGTGTGTTCTACGGGTACAATGTCGTTGAATTCAGGAAATTACTATCAGGTAAAGGCGCAAAGCAATGCAGCGGCAGCCCCCGTTGATGACTATATAAAAGTGGAGATTCCTGTGGGATATACCGTTAATGTTACGATGCGTTGTTTAACTACAGGCTATTCTAACACTTGTTATCTGCTTGTAAAGGATAACAGTGCCAGCGTCGTTGCGAGCCAGACAACCAAAAGTACTGCCTATGTGGACTGTAGTTATAAAAATGAAACAAACACAACTTTGATAGCTTATGTCTTCACCGTGGCCAGGGCAGCATCAAAAAACTCGGCAATCCAATCCATCAAGTTGCTCGAGACTTCTACCGTACCGCATGCTTACACTGTCAAATTCA
>CAZPNC010000132.1:0-3464 GCA_964587945.1 uncultured Prevotella sp.
ATACCGCTCCCCTGATGTTTTCACGATTATCAGGTTTGGGATTCTTTTGAGTAACGTTCTCATCCTCGGTAAAAGCCCGCAAGTTACGCAACACCCGTTCTACGAACTTGTAGTTATATTGTCCATGATCCATCGCGATCTGACAAGCTTTTTCCATCTCTCTCAGAGGAGTAATCCTCTGCAGGCGAAGTAGCCCATCACAGCGGTTATAAAAGAACTCAGGCGGCACGTTTTGGGAGGCGAACATCAAGCGGAAGAACTCCTCTAGTATGGTCGATTTCTCTCCAGCTTTGTGCATGTAATAAGCTACTGACCGCTTATTGTAATCAGTAGAGTGCGGTGCAGTGTGCTCATCCAGCATGCTGTAACCAAAGCCTTCCATCCGCGGATGTGTAGCAATGCGCTCACCCTTAAGGTAAATCTTAACAAGTGTACGCGTATAGATTACTTTCACCTTTTGCCCAATGTGCTGGTAGGGAACTGAGTAGTAGTGTTTGTCTCGCCCTAAATAAACACAGCAGCTGGCACTTACGGTGAGTTCTGTGTCATACTGCACTTCAAAAACGCTCTTGGGAAGAGGTTTAAGCTTTTCTTTTTCCGCACTGATAAAATGCTCTTCACGACTATAAGGACGCTGTTGCATGCGTTTGCGATTATGCAGCTGTACCTGCTCAATAACAGCTTTATTAAGCTCTTCTAAAGAGAGGAATAGGCGATTACGCAAGGGGTGTAATAAGCAAATTTAAAATCATCATATTTCGGTAAAGTTAAATCATCACATTTTAGTCGAGACAATTGGTTTATACTATTGTTTATTTATAGCACTGCTGTTTATCTATGTCTGGGGGTACCCCCAGACATAGATGGGTTTTTCCCGTCTTCAAAAATAGATTTTCGATTTCCCATCCGATAGCTTTGTCCTGAGAGTTTTATTACCTCGCAGCGATACAACAACCTGTCAAGGATTGCCGAAGCAAGGACTTCGTCATCCAGCGTTTTTGCCCATTCGGTGGGAACCTTGTTGGTGGTGATTATCAGCGATGCTTTCTCGTGCAGCGTGTTGATTAGGTTGAAGAAGCCGGCGGCATCTTCTTTTTTCACCGGGAAGAGCATGATGTCGTCAATAGCCACCAGATCGGCTTTAAGCAACCGGTTGTAGGCGGTCATTGCCGAAGGCATCAGGCTTTTCATTTTGATGGTATTAATGATATCCTCCATCGTAACCATATACGCCTTATATCCTTGTTGTATAGCCTCATATACGAGTCCTGAGGCGATGAAGGTTTTCCCTGTTCCGGAAGGGCCCATGAGTATTATGTTGTAATTCTGCTCGAGCCATCCCAGCCGTCGCAGATCACGCAGCCTGGGTGCGGTTATTCCTTGCGAGTAGTTGTGGTCGAAAAGTTCCAGATCATGCCTTGCAGGCAGAGCCGCCGCTTTGAGGCGTCGCTGGAAGTCTTTGCCATCCCTTTCCTGCACCTCACGGTTCAGCAGGTCGTGAAGGAACTCGACATGGGTCTTACCCTGTTCTTGGGCTATGTGGGATTCTGATTCCAGCAGACGCGGAAGGGCATATAGGCGTAAACGAGAGCACAGGCTTTTGATTTGTTCGTTTATTGTCATACGAAGAGGGTGTTAAAAGTGGATAGGTCGGTTTTCTCCGGGAGCATGGCCGACGTGTCGGCTTGAGGAACAGCTTCGGTTTCCTGTCGGACATCAATAAGAGGCTGTCTACCCCGGACTCTAAGGGTCTCTGCCACCTCCATCAGGTGGCATCCATTGAAGACACTTGCCTCAAGGCACTTGGCAAAGGCTTCGACAAGTGTGGCGCCGGAGTATGCCCTATGGTGCCGGGCAATGAACTGGAGATTGTCGCGGTAGTTGCGGGCCTTATGTAAGCGTAACTGCGACAGATAGGCATCAATCGTTGCACTTTCGGGAAGTGCTTGGCGAACGGAAGCCTCATATTCGTCCAGTGATGCTTCGCGGTCACGTCGATGCGAGGTGTTACTTATCAGCCGTCCCTTCTCCTGGCTTATCTTGTGGGTGGCAAGAGTTTTACCCGTCTCATGACTGTAGATATGCAGGCTGCCTTCTTTTTCTTCCAGATAAACCAGTGTCTGATGACCGTTGTAAGTTCCTGTGGGTACTGTGTAATAGTTTCCCCTATAGTTAATCACGTTGTCCTTTCGCACATGGTGTGGCGCCAGTTTTTCGCAAGGAACTGTAGGAACCCCTTTGTAAGGCATAAGATGTGGTTTTTCTGTCCTGAACTCCTCAGATGGAATACGTCGGATGCCGTGATGTTCCGTACCGTTAGCCGTGCGGTCCAGCCAGCCAAGCACGTCCCGGTTGAGTTGCTCGATACCGATAAATTCACGACCACGCAAGAAGTTGTACTTTACATATTTGACTACGTTCTCAATCTTCCCCTTGCTCTGGGGATCGGACTTGCGGCAAAAGACCGGCTCGAAACCATGTTCACGTATCAGGACGCGGAAGCCACCGGTAAGAAGAAGGTCACCCAGATTTTCTTTAACCAAAAACACTTTGTCCTGATCATACACTATTTTCTCAGGAATACCTGAGAAGAACGCAAAGGCCAGTTCATGGGCATACACCGCAAGGGCTGTAGTAAACGGCGTACGGCTAAAATAGACGAACTTATACCGGCTGCGGCTCAGCGACATTGCAAAGAAATAAACTTTTAATGATTCCCCCTGAGGCGTCCTCATCCACCGCTCCCCGAAGTCGCACTGAGCATATTGCCCATAGCGCGTCTCAGGCTGCTTTTCATAGGGACGGAAACTACTTTCTTCTTCTTTAGGAAGATCATGGATCAAACGCACACGGTGAACGAAATTGAACACTGTCTTGGGCGTTACTAACGGTAGATCCGGAAAGTTTTCCTTTAACCGGTCATGGATCTGAGGGGCAGAAAGAAAGGACCATTTCTTTAGCTCATTCACCACATAATCTTCGTAAGGGTCAAGCTTATGACCGTAATGACGGTCATAGCTTGCACTGGAGATAAACTCGTCTTCGCTCAGCGAAAGATATTTGCTCACTGTCTGACGATGAAGACCTAAAACTAAACCTATCTGGGTCTTGTTGAGACCGTCTGAAAATAATTCGTTAACTTTGTTCCACATGAGATACTTCTTTAACTTGGAGGTCTCGCACATAGCATTGTAATTAGGAGTTTGCACTACAAAATTACAATGCTATTTTTTTATCTAATTATGTCGATTTTACTTTTCCGATTTTTGACGATTCAAAGTTACTGGTTACAAGGGGGCATATACACGCTGATAAACCAACTTTACTTGATTTTCAACCAAGCATTTGTCTTTAGGTTTCCCAGGTCTTGTTGGTAGAACCACAAATCCATAATGATTGCCTAAATGCTCCATTAAACGATTGATTTGAGGCTCATAGCGGTCACTTTTAATGACGGCTGATTT
>CAZPNC010000133.1:0-3425 GCA_964587945.1 uncultured Prevotella sp.
CAGGAGCTCCGGTGAACATACGACGATCTACTTTGGACATACCGGTAACAACGACCTCTTTCAATGTCTTGTTATCCGGCTTTAGAACCACTTTCATACCCTGACGGGCAGAAACAGTTTGTGGGACCATACCCAAATAATTAATCACCAACTTTTTTCCACTTGGTACTGCCAAAGAAAAATGTCCATCAATATCGGTTACTGCTCCAGCTTTTGTCCCATCAATAATGAAAGAAGCTCCGATAATGGGTTCACCATCTTCCTGAGAAACAACAGTACCAGAGATTAAACTTTGGGCCAATGTCATTCCTACGCATAGGAAAAGACTGACCAAAGTCATACATAATCTTTTCTCCATAAATTCTCTCTTAAAATTAAGTTTTGTTATACTAAATACCCTTACTAAATGCAAAGATATGTATTTTACTTTAACAAACAAAGAAAAATAAACAAAAAGTAAGTTATATACCATATTTTTCTTACTTTTATACCATATTCATGGTATAAAAATGACATATTTCTTAATATTTGAAATAATTAGCAACCTTTATTTTCAACATACTAAGGAGAAGACTATATTTAAATACTGAAGTAACATTTTATACACCTATGATGTAACATAATATACACTACAAAACAGTTTCTTAAAACGTTTTTGCATTGTCCTTTCACCATAAAATGTATATAATCACTTAAAAGTATACCACCCCTAACCATCGAAAAGTATACCACTTCAACCAAAGATAAGATCTAGTTATGGTTAATCTTTATGCTCCTCGTAGTGTAGGCGTAGCCGTAACAGAGAGGAGCATAAAGATTAACAATTTAGTTCCTCTCAAATGTATAACTTTGCACAATAAAGTAACAACTAATGTGCAAATAAATATTCATGATTGGTATGCTTGAAAGAAAAGACATTATCAGCAAATACGAGCAGACAGGCTCGATTCGTGCGGTTGCCAAAGAACTGGAGATAAACCGCAAGACAGTAAAGAACTACGTTACAGAATATTTGGAGGCAAAATCCAAAGGTGACGAACAGCTTGTGGCCTACTTAAAGAGTGAGCCTCGGTATAGAGTTCGCAAACGTGAGAAATACGCGCTGACAGACGAAGTATCGGAACTTATAGATATCTGTCTGAAAGACAATCGCCTCAAACGATTCCGAGGAGACCAGAAACTATGCATGAAGGCCGACGATATCCACGCAAAACTTATAGAAACAGGATACAAAGTCAGCTATTCCTCTGTGTGTAGATATATCCGCAACACCCTTGGCCATGCAGACGAGATACGGGAGTGCTATATCCGCCAACACTATGAGCCGGGGTATGACTGTGAGTTCGATTGGGGCGAACTGTACCTGACAATAGACAGAAGGCGCACAAAGTTCTATATGGCCGTGTTTACCATGCCGTACAGCAACTACCGCACTGCATATCTGTTTCTACATCAGGACACACAGGCATTTCTTGAATCACATCGCCGATATTTTAGAGAGATTGGTCATGTGCCGCATCGCATGGTTTATGACAATATGCGCGTAGCAGTGGCCAGCTTTGTTGGTGGGAAAACTCCAACGGAGGCACTATTGAGGATGGAGGCAACCTATGGTTTCACACACAGATTCTGCAATATACGGTCCGGAAATGAGAAGGGACATGTGGAAAGAAGCGTAGAGGTGGTAAGACGTAAGGCATTCTGTCGGATAGATAGCTATAACTCTATAAAAGAGGCAGACACCCAAATTATATATGCTTGTGGAGAACTGAACACCTCTTTTGGGGAATATGAACAGAGTGCAGAACAGAAAATGGAAGAGGAATACCGTCACATGTTGCCTCTGCTAAAAGAAATAGGATGTTTTGAACAACAGTCTTATACAGTGGACAAGTATGGTACAGTGGTCATTAAGGGAATACATTACTCGGTACCGGATACTCTTGTGGGGAGGAAGGTAAACGTCATGCTCTATAGTAACAGAATAAAGGTCTATAGCGGCAACGAAATCGTTGCAGAACACGAGCGCAATCCTTTAAACGGATGGAAGCTTGACCTTATGCACTACATACGGACCTTTCAGGCGAAGCCCGGATCGATAGCAGGATCCACAGCACTATATATGGCCAATGACGAATTTAAGGAAATCTTTCATAAATACTTCGAGGATAATCCTTCTGACTTCATTCTGTTACTAAGGAAAGCCAAAGACAAGGGCTTTACACCAGAGGACATAATGAACTATTGTGACTTAATACGCAATTATGGCATGCACGTCTCTCTTGATGCCTTCAATCAACTAATGTTCTCGGAAGGTACAGTGCCTATAGAGTCTGTCAGGGGCAAGAACGGAGAGTCGGAAGAAATAGAACATTGTGCATGCGATGGTCTGACACAACTCACAGAGATAATGAATGATTGTTCAACATCATTAAAATAAAATACATATGCAACAAAATCATGATATACAATGGTATGCGAAAGAATTAGGACTGACTTCCCTCATAACACAGAAAGACTATGTAATGAAGATGGCAGCAGAATATAAATGGAACGTGGAACAGACGCTCCTGAATATACTGGAAACGGAATTTGAAAGGAGAATGGCAGCAAGACAGAAAGCGCGCATCAAGACTGCCGGATTCACACAACTTAAATATATGGAACAGATTAACAGGGACGAACTGCCAGAGAGTATCAGACAGTTACTGCCAAGGCTTGAAACGCTGGACTTTATAGAAGAGCACAGGAATATAGTATTATACGGGAATCCAGGAACAGGAAAGACGCATGTAGCGACAGCTCTTGCACTTAAGGCATGTATGCAGGGGATGTACGTCATGTTCACATCTGTACCGCACCTCATTACGCAGATCAAGGAATGTAAGTCGGCAAAGACGTTGCATCAGTTTGAACTACGCTTCAAAAAGTATGACCTCGTAGTATGTGATGAGTTCGGATATGTCTCATGTGACAAGGAGGCAGGGGAATTGTTATTCAATCATCTTTCATTAAGGGCTGATACAAAATCAACCATTATTACAACAAATCTAGCTTTTGACAGGTGGGGCGAAGTGATAAGGGATAAGGTCCTTGTTGCGGCCATGGTTGACAGACTTACACACAATGCATATCTTATTAATATGAACGGTGAATCATATAGGCTAAAAGAAACGAAAATATTTAACCAACAAAATAGATGATTTTAAGAATTTTATTTGAATCACTCATTATTTAATACTATCTTTGCACTATTGGATAGTGGTATACTTTTCGATGATTATGTGGTATACTTTTAAATGATTATATACATTTCATGGGTCGGTAGACATAACAAATTACGATATCAAAGATGAAAACAACGATTTATTATCATTTTTTATTACTTTAGCATTTAAAATATATATTAGATTAACCTATTGGCG
>CAZPNC010000134.1:0-3371 GCA_964587945.1 uncultured Prevotella sp.
CTTGCTGGTAAACCGTATTTCTCAGTAGCTTCTGGCGGTGGTACAGGACGTACTTTGCATCCCGATAATATGGCTGCAGGTCCTGCTTCCTATGGAATGACCGATACTCTTGGCCGTATGCACTCTGATGCACAGTTTGCTGGTTCGTCTTCGGTTCCTGCACATGTGGAAATGATGGGATTCCTCGGTATTGGCAATAACCCTATGGTTGGTTGCACTGTTGCTTGTGCTGTAAATGTAGCGCTTGCTTTGAACAAGTAATATCGTAATATAAGAAACGGCAGCAGGTCTGTTATAGATATTTTTATCTAAAAGCAGATTTGTTGTCGTTTCTTTATATTCTTTTATATGTGTGCCAGTTGTGAACGTGGAAATAAAAGTATGCACTGAGTTTTCTTTGTTGTTTCATTATTGTAGTAAATAGTTGTTTTGTTTCGTCACTATTTAGTTATTTGCGCTGATAAACAACGAGTTCGATAAAAGATTATTGCAAAACTGATTTTCCCAATTACTTGTATGGCGCATTTGTCCATAGTATATTCATTATATTATTTGTTTCTCTATACAAAGTTAATTATTTTTCAAAAATAAAAAAACATTAAAAAGATGGTGATTTTGTAATCTCTGCTTTGCAATTTGAGAAATAATGATTACCTTTGCCCTACAAAAACTTATCCATGGAAGAATTTTACCGTACACACAGATATCTAGTCGAGCAATCCAATGCTCCAGTGAGACGTGCCCTTATGGATGAGATTGATTGGAACGCAAGGATGATTGGCATTAAGGGCACCAGGGGTATAGGTAAAACTACGTTTTTGTTACAGTATGCCAAGGAGAATTTTGATATTGGTGACAGAAGATGTCTTTACATCAATATGAATAATTTCTACTTCCAAGGGCGTGGTATTGCCGATTTTGCTGGTGATTTCTACAAGCAGGGGGGGAAGGTACTGCTAATTGATCAGGTTTTCAAACAGTTTGATTGGAGTAGGGAATTACGCAGGTGTTATGACTTGTATCCTAAACTTAAAATTGTTTTCTCTGGCTCAAGTGTCATGAGACTCAAAAAGGAAAATCCTGAATTGGGTGATATTGTGAAAAGCTATAACCTTAGGGGATTTTCTTTTAGAGAATTTTTAAACTTGAAGACGAGAAATGAGTTGCCGATAGTGACATTGGATGAAATACTGAGACACCGAGAGCAGATTGTTAGAGAAATTCTTTCAAAGGTAAATCCTGCGGATTATTTTATGGAATATATCCACCATGGTTTTTATCCTTTGTTCCGCGAAAAAGATGACTTTGCGGAGAATCTGCTAAAGTCGATGAATATGATGACGGAAGTGGATATTTTGATGATAAAGCAGATAGAACTGAAATATTTGACGAAAATTAAGAAACTATTCTATCTCCTAGCAGTAGCAGGGCCACAGGCTCCAAATGTGAGTCAATTGGCACATGAAATGAAGACGAGCCGTGCTACGGTGATGAATTATATCAAATATCTTGCGGATGCGAGGTTGATTAATATAATATATCCTGTAGGAATGAGGTTTCCAAAGAAACCAACAAAGGTGATGCTACATAATCCGAATCTCTATCAAGCGATTCTACCTATTAACTTTGATCACCAAACATTGATGGAGACATTTTTTGTCAATACAATGTGGAAAGATCACAAAGTAAACCAATCAAATCGTGATTTGTTTTATACGATTGATGGTGAGAAGCATTTTAAGGTATGTGGAGAAAGTGACATTCCTAAATTGGGAAGTCAAGGTACGGTGTACTGTCAATATTCTGATAATACAGTAAGCGATAATATTATACCTTTATGGTTATTGGGATTCCTGTATTGACAGGATATGTATATTTGAACTTCCAAATGATAAATATTACAAAAATAATAATAATTTAATTTTATCTTAATAAAAACAACAATGGCTAAAGAAAAAAAGTTTATCACTTGTGATGGTAATGAAGCTGCGGCACATGTTAGTTACATGTTCTCAGAAGTAGCTGCTATCTATCCTATCACTCCTTCGTCTCCAATGGCGGAGCATACCGATGATTGGGCGGCACGCGGTCGTAAGAATATGTGGGGACAGACGGTTCTCGTACAGGAAATGCAGTCTGAAGGCGGTGCTGCTGGTGCAGTACATGGTTCTCTGCAAGCTGGTGCATTGACTACAACCTTTACTGCGTCACAGGGTCTGTTGCTCATGATTCCTAACATGTATAAGATTGCAGGTGAACTGCTACCATGCGTTTTTGATGTTTCTGCCCGTACCTTGGCTTCACATTCCCTTTGTATTTTCGGTGATCATCAGGATGTTATGGCATGTCGTCAAACTGGTTTTGCTATGTTTGCATCCAGTTCTGTACAGGAAGTTATGGATCTTACTGCTGTACCGCATCTGGCAACCTTAGAAACAAAGGTGCCTTTTATTAATTTCTTTGATGGTTTCCGTACTTCTCATGAATATCATAAGATAGAAGTAATGGATATGGAAGATATCGAAGCTATTACACCACAGGAGTTTGTAGAAGAGTTCCGTAATCGTGCCCTTACTCCAGAGCGTCCTGTTACACGTGGTACTGCAGAAAATCCAGAAACATTCTTTACTCATCGTGAGGCTTGTAATGCTTACTATGATGCTATTCCTGAGGTTGTAGAGAAGTATTGTGCCAAGATTTCTGCCATTACAGGTCGTGAATATCATCTCTTCAACTATTATGGAGCAGAAGATGCTGAAAACGTAATTATTCTTATGGGATCAGCATGTGAGGCTGCTAAAGAGGCTATAGACTATCTTGTTGCTCAAGGCAAAAAAGTTGGTATGGTCAATGTACATCTCTATCGTCCATTCTCAGTAAAGCATCTTGTCGCATCTGTTCCTGCTTCATGCACGAAAATCGCAGTGCTTGATCGTACGAAAGAGCCTGGTGCTGAGGGGGAACCATTGTATCTTGATGTCAAGTCAGCTTACTATGATGTAAAAAATCATCCTCTCATTGTTGGTGGTCGTTATGGCCTAGGTTCTTCCGATATTACACCTGCGAAGATTATTTCAGTGTTCAATAATCTTGAATTGCCGGAGCCCAAAAATCACTTTACTGTTGGTATTGTTGATGATGTTACAAACACGTCGCTTCCTGCAGTTGAGGAGATGGCACTTGGAGGAAAGTCTACATATGAAGCTAAATTCTTTGGTCTTGGAGCAGATGGTACCGTAGGTGCCAATAAAAACTCTGTAAAGATTATTGGTGATAATACAGATAAGCACTGTCAGGCTTATTTCTCTTATGACTCTAAAAAATCAGGTGGTTTCACTTGTTCACACCTTCGTTTTGGTGATGAGCCTATC
>CAZPNC010000135.1:0-3365 GCA_964587945.1 uncultured Prevotella sp.
TTCTTCTACGGAGGTCTCGATATGACTGTTAATTCACACTAAATCCTGTAGAACCTTAATAATTGTACGACTATCCTTTATTAACGATTGCGATAATTCTTTTGTTTCAATCATAATCATTAGTGTTAAAGAGTGAAACCCATTTCTTTTAGGTAGTCATTAACTTCTAAAACTAAATAGGTCTGTTGTGTATTCAACAAGCAAATGCAAATTAACGACATTTTTTTGATAAAGCACTCATGCGGTATAGAGAAATTCGTTTTTTTCTTGGTCTATTGTTGAAATTGTACGACTGTTACGTATGGGCATAAAAAAAAGGTTCTCTGTCTGGCTTGGCCAGACAAAGAACCCAAAGCGTTTGCTTTTTAGTTCGAGGCTTACTTAACAGTGTCAGCAGCAACGGTATCAGCAGCAGCAGTGTCAACAGCAGCTGTATCAACAGCAGCAGTGTCAGTAGCAGCGCCCTGAGCAGTCTTATTACCACATGAAACCATTGAAAGAGCAGCCACAGCTACGAACATAAAAACTAATTTCTTCATTTTTCTAAGCTTTTTAAATCTGTAAAACAATCTTTGTTTATTAAAACGATGCAAAGTTACGTACTTTTTTCAATACTTGCAAGCATTTTTATGTTTTTTTTTGCAGTCTTTCTGTAACTTTTTTACAACACGATGATATTCAGCCACATGCAGATGTTAAATAAAAGTTAAAGCGCTTTTACTTCTCTTCCTAATGCTAAAAAAGAGGGATTTTCATCTTATTTTGTTGCACAAACGAAGAAAAATGACTATCTTTGCAACACTATTCACTTAGCCATATATATAATAATAAGGTGTAAAACCACCGAACAACAAAAGGACAACAATGATTGACACTTCCGCTTTTCAAGGAAAACGTGCAGCATACTATACATTAGGATGCAAGTTGAACTTTTCCGAGACTTCCACTTTTGGCAAAATGCTCGAAGAAATGGGTGTATGCACATCGAAGAAGGAAGAGAAAGCTGACATCTGCATCATAAACACATGTTCTGTAACTGATGTCGCCGACCGTAAATGCCGTCAGGCAATACGCAGAATGGTACAAGACAATCCCGGTGCCCTTATGGTTGTCACTGGGTGTTATGCGCAACTTGAACCCGATACGGTCAGTAAAATAAAAGGGGTGAATCTCGTATTGGGCAGTAATGAAAAGGCCAACCTCATTGACTACCTCAGTCAGGCGTGGAGTAAACGTGAACAAAAGAATACAGAGATTACAAGCAACACTTTTTCTGTCGCTACAAAGGACATCAAAACATTTCAGCACAGTTGTTCACGAGGCAACAGAACACGTTACTGGTTAAAGGTGCAAGATGGCTGCAATTATTACTGCACCTACTGCACAATACCCTTTGCAAGGGGCAACAGCCGCAATCCTACCATAGAATCTCTTGTGGAACAAGCAAGAAAGGCGGCACAAGAAGGCGGAAAGGAAATCGTGCTGACCGGTGTAAATATCGGTGATTTCGGACGCACAACCGGAGAATCATTCATCGACCTTATAAAAGCCCTTGACGGCATAGAAGAAATAAAGCGCTATCGTATATCAAGTCTGGAACCGGATTTGATAACAGATGAACTTATAGAATACTGTGCCAACAGCCGTGCTTTCATGCCCCATTTCCACATCCCACTGCAAAGTGGCAGTGATACAGTACTGGCACTTATGCGGCGACGTTATGACTCTTCTCTTTTTGCACGGAAAATCACAAAAATAAAAGAACTTATGCCCGATGCGTTCATAGGTGTTGACGTAATGGTAGGAACAAGAGGAGAAACGCCGGAATGTTTCGAAGAGACATATACACTACTTGACAGATTGCCGGTAACACAATTGCACGTATTTCCATACAGTGAACGCCCAAATACCGCAGCACTGAAAATTCCTTATACGGTCAATGGAAAAGACAAGAAAGAACGCAGCCACCGTCTGATTGCATTATCGGAGCAGAAAACACATGACTTTTATGCAAAGCACATAGGCAGGACTATGAACGTACTGTTTGAAAAAGCTACACACGGAAAGGCCATGCACGGATTCACAGACAATTATATCAGGGTAGAACTGCCCGCTGCCATTGCTTCAGAACAGTATGACAACCAGATTGTCAGCGTAAGGTTGGAAAAGTTCAACCACGACGCAACGGCATTGATTGCAGCAATAATATAATAATGGCAAATATACAAAACGAAAAAAACGTGACGAAAAAACATGCCACGGAACTTGCAATAGTAATACTCAACTGGAACGGTTCGGCCATGATGAGGAAATACCTGCCATCTGTACTGAAATATTCTGACGGGGCAGAGGTTATCATAGCCGACAACGCCTCAACGGATGACTCACCAACAATGCTGGCAACGGAATTTCCGACAGTGAGAACCATAACTTTGGACAGGAACTGGGGCTTTGCCGATGGATACAACAAAGCACTGGAGAAGGTGGATGCCGAATATTATCTGTTGCTGAACAGCGATGTAAGGGTAGAAGAAGGATGGCTGGACGCCATGATGGCATACATGCGCAAAAATGCAGACGTGGCCGCCTGCCAGCCGAAACTGCTATCAGACATATCCCCTACCCTTTTTGAATATGCGGGAGCATGCGGTGGCTTTATTGACAAATTCGGTTACCCTTATTGCCGTGGAAGGGTGTTTGAAACAATAGAGAAGGACCGTGGACAATATGACACCGTGATGGAGGTACTTTGGGCTACAGGAGCGTGTCTGCTGATACGCAGTGCAGACTACTGGCAGGCAGGTGGATTTGACGGACGCTTCTTTGCCCACAATGAAGAAATAGATTTGTGTTGGCGACTGAATATTATGGGAAGACGCGTAGTATGTGTACCACAGAGCAAGGCATATCATTTAGGTGGAGGTACTTTACCTAAAGGTAATCCTCACAAGGTATACCTGAATTTCCGCAACAATCTCACTATGCTATACAAGAATCTGCCGGAGGAAGAATTAATTGGCGTTATGCGCATCCGCAGGTTTCTGGACTATCTCGCTGCTATACAGATGCTGATACTTGGGCACAATATAGGTGAATTCAAAGCTGTTATACGTGCACGGAAAGACTTTAAGAAATGGAAAAAAGATTTTGACACTGACAGACTTAGAATACATAGCGGTAGGCAGACCGGTCACATACCCGGCAAAACGTCAATATCCATCCTATGGCAATATTATGCAAAAGGAATAAAGGTCTTCAGCCGTCTACCCAAATATTGAAAGATACTGCCGACCTTATAAGTGGTTGTTTGATATTCCTCAAATCCGCAACCGTCTTCATTGAGTGATTATAGCATGATGTAAATG
>CAZPNC010000136.1:0-3335 GCA_964587945.1 uncultured Prevotella sp.
ACACGAAGGTAGTGTCAATGCACTCCTCCATATATTTTTTCTCATTACCTGCAAATACAGGTACGGCAAGAGGTGTAAACTCCTGATTGCCGAAGACTTCCTTAATGAAGCGTATGGTTTTGCTATAGTCTGACATATACTATTGTATTCTTTTTAATATATTCGAATAAACTCTATTAAAAACATATCCGCCTGCCAAGCTTAATGTCCACACAACTGTTATCCATAAGGATATAGCAAGATATTTTTTGCCAATAAATCCAAATCGTGGCAATAGTGCTATAACGGCCATTTGGACCAAAAATATCTCGTATGAGCATTTCGCCAAGAATTTTATTATTTTATCAATAAACGAAATCTTTGAAATAGATACGTACATAATATGAAGGATGTAACAAAGCAATGTGGATACATAAAAATAACATGGCCACCTGTGATAACTCCATCCTGTTGTGTAAAAAAGAGGCTCGATATTGAAATTACAATAGAAAAAATACGCTATTGATAATCCACTTAGTACAGACAATATAACGGTTGTCTTATTAATCACAATACCTTCCTTTACCCATCTCCAAGATAAATATATTAAGAATAAATATCTCACAGCTAACAATCTATGTATTGGATCAGGCAGATTAATCCAAGATTCCAATATCTCAAATCCTTCACAGACTACTATCCAAAGTATTGCTTGATTTGCCGTATTGCCTTTATCAAATAATGGACGGACAAAATGTAATATAATTGCTAACTGGATATACACCCAAGGATAATAGGAGCCTGGTCCGTACCCCCCCCGATTAAACCTTTGATTATCTGCCTATTATCTAATTTACCAAATAACAAATAGACGAAAACAATCCCTATTAAGACAACTATATAAGGCAGTAGAACCCTAGAAAACAACTTCTTAAAATCCAATTTTGAAGATGGCTTCTTGAGAACATGAAAGGCTTGTATCAACACAAAGATTGGTACTTGCATTTCAAGCCATAAAGGTGCCCCTACTTTATCTAGGTACGGGAAAGTATGTCCTATAAGAACACAGATTATCGTATAAGCCTTTAGAAAATCCAAAAAAGGCTCATACCCCGTCTTATTGAGTTCTATCTGAGTCACTTACATTACATCTTCTGATCAAGATTCTTTCCCTTCTCCTCGTGCTCAAAATTAGGGATAAACTTCTTGATGGATTCTACAACTTGTGCCTTTGTAAACTCTGGAGAAGCAAAGATTCCTTCAAGTTCAGTGAAGAACTCCTGAATTTCGTTCATATCTCTGTTGGTAGTCTCTTCAACTACACCAAGAGCAGAGAATCGCTCCATATTTACTTTCTCACCAGGGATAAAGAACTCTTCGTAAGCCTTCTCACCAGTGGTATCAGAATTAAAGTATACTACAGGGTAACTATCAGACTCGTAAGACATATCAGCTGCATACTTCTTAGCTTCAGGATCACTACTGCACTCTACCTTAATAAAACCCTCTGCCTTCACAAACTCATCACAGATAGCAGAGAAAGTGAGCATCTGGTCTTCTCCCAACTTAGGGAAGAATACCTCGCCACCATTACCCAAAATACAAGCCAACATACAAATCTGGCCTGACTCCTCAGGAGAAACAAAGTAACGCTTCACGTCAGAAGGTGCTGCCAATGGCTGCTTCTTCTGAAGACGGTGAATCCAACCATCAGGCAAAGATCCATTAGAGAAAGCCACATTAGCAAAACGCGCAGTTGTCACCTTAAAATACTTATTGTATGCCATCACTAGGTCTTCCATGATGCGCTTGCTGGCACCCATAATATTAACGGGATTAGCAGCCTTATCAGTAGAAACGCAGAAGAAGTGTTTAGGAGGATATACTGTAAGCAGATCCATCAACTTCTTAGCTTTGATGTCGTTGTTCTCTATCAATGCCTGCACTGAATACTTATCCTTTTCGGAGCGAACATGTTTATGAGCTGAGAAGTTGGCTACAATGTCAAATCCTTTCTCTTCACGGAAGATATGCTCAAAGATTGGGTCAGCAAAGTTGAGTGTATAGCAACGGAACTCTTCCGGTACGAAAAGGCCTTCTGTAGAGCGTACATCACGTACGAGTTCTGCAAGTCCGTTTTCGTTCAGGTCCACAACTACCACTGATTTAGGTTCAAATCTAAGTACTGCCTTGAGGAAGCTGGAACCAATGCTACCTGCACCACCAATTACACATACTGTCTTACCCTTTATTTCACGGGTAAGAGTCTCTTTGTTAGCCTCTATGTCAGTTGCAAACATACTCACAGGACGGTATGTAACTGATTCAGCTATGAATTTTTCTAAGTTGAACATATGATGTTTATTGTTTATTTTCCTATTTTTAAATTAATTTTCACTTTCTATCTATATCCCTCCGGATTATTCTTCTGCCAATTCCAACTATCTCTCACCATCTCATCAACTCTATACTGCGCCTCCCAACCAAGCTCAGCCTTAGCCTTTGCAGGGTCACAATAGCAAGTAGCTATATCACCAGCTCTGCGAGGTTTGATTGTATAAGGCACCTCTACGCCATTCACTTTGACAAACGAGTTAACCATATCTAGAACGCTATAACCATGACCGGTACCCATATTGTAGATTGCAGTACCACAAGCTTCAGAAATAGCCTTCAAAGCTGCTACATGTCCCTTTGCAAGATCAACCACATGGATATAGTCTCTAACACCTGTACCGTCATGGGTCGGATAATCATTACCGAATACGCCAAGCTCTGCCCTCTTGCCGACAGCCACCTGAGTGATATAAGGCATCAAATTATTTGGAATACCATTAGGATTCTCACCGATTGTACCTGAATGGTGCGCACCAACAGGATTAAAATAACGAAGAATCACAACATTCCACTCCTTATCAGCCTGCTGTACATCCATCAGCACTTGCTCAAGCATACTCTTGGTCCAACCATATGGATTGGTACATACACCCTTCGGACATGCCTCTGTAATCGGAATCTCCGCAGGATCCCCATACACAGTCGCACTGCTGCTAAAGATGATATTCTTGCAACCATGCTCCCTCATCACATCAAGCAGCACAAGCGTACCAGCAATATTATTATCATAATACTCCAACGGTTTTTCAACGCTCTCTCCTACAGCTTTAAGACCCGCAAAATGGATACAAGCATCAAACTTATGCTCCGCAAACACCCTCTCAAGACCCTCACGATCTCTGATATCCACCTCATAAAATGGAATCTCATCAACCCCAATAATCTTCGCAACCCTCTCCAACGCAATAGGATTACTATTACTAAGATTGTCCACCACAACCGCAGTATGACCCGCAGCA
>CAZPNC010000137.1:0-3259 GCA_964587945.1 uncultured Prevotella sp.
AACTAAAACCGCTTATTCTAATAAGCAATATATTAATAGAAAGGTGCAGCCCCGACAATCGTGGCTGCACCTTAATAATATATAATTATATTGTTTTGAATAAGTCTTCCATAGTGATAACCTTTTGTATGTTGCCTGAGTATTCATTAAAAAGTAGTCCGAATGTTGTCACGAGAGTTAGGTGGAGGGTCTTGCGGCACTTCGTCTCTTCCCTGAATACGCTCATCTTATGCCTAAGCTGCTTGTCGTAAGATGAAGTGATGGTGTATTCATCCTCAGAGAACTTCATCTCGCAGATGTTAATGATGTTGTCAGCCCTGTCAATCAGCATGTCAATCTGTGCTCCTTCATTCTTTTGCTTGCTCGACCATGGTGATGACTCTGTATGTACACCGCTAATACCCAAGGCATGCTTTATCTGGCGGATGTGATAGAAACAAAGAGTTTCAAAAGAGAAACCGCGCCATGCAGTGAGTTGGTGCGACTTGATGTTTGCTTGCCAAAAGTTCTCGTCACTTGTCTTGTTCCCCTCTACAAATGATAGATAGAACATACTGAAACAGTCAACAAGACGATAGAACACCATTCGTTTCGGATGGTCATATTTTACATAAGTTGATATAAAATCGCTCACTTCAAGTGCTTTTAGTGATGACGAAAGGCCGCCCCCATCAGGCAACCCCGTCTTTTCGGCTATCTCCTTGCGGGTATATCCCTGACGTTTTGTAGCAAGCAATCTTATGATTTTCTCACATTCCTCTGTATTGGTGAAAAGGGAACCATACAGTCTGGCAAACTCTTGCTTGAGTTTGGCCGAGCGGTCAAAAAATAACATATCTATATTTTGCGCAAGGCTCACACCTCGTTTGAGCAATGACATGTAGAAGGGGATACCGCCGATAGCCATATAGCATTGCAATTGTTCGTATCTTGACATCACGATACCATTAGCCTTATAAAAAGACTCACATTCAGCAAGGTTGAACGGCATGAGTTTTATTTCATTCGTTACTCTATTGTACAGTCCACCCTTATTATTAATCAGTTTATCTGATATCCATGATGTGGCAGAACCACAAACAATGAGCATAAGGTTGTCCTGATGTGCGCCCCATCCATTCCAAAAATGTTCGAATGCTGTAAGGAAACCAGAGCGTGGCGTATCCATCCAAGGCAGTTCGTCAATGAATATGACCTGTTTGTCCTTGGACTGCTTATTACGAAGCAGGCGAATGAGTTCGTCGAAGGCATCAAACCATGTCTTGGGAATCTCGTTTAATTTACTGCCATATTGAACAAGACTACCGTAAAAAGCCCTGAGCTGTTGGTCAACAATCTTTTCTGCAGATAATTCAAACGGAGACAATCCCGTATGGCAAAAGGCAAATTGCTTCTCAAACATCTGTCTGACGAGATACGTCTTGCCAACTCGCCTTCTTCCATATATAACTGCAAATATCGGTCTGTCAGAGTGATACAGCTCTTCCAATTCTTTCCGCTCTCTTTCTCTTCCAATTAATTTGTTTGCCATAAATTACGTGTTATTTTGCTGCAAAGGTATGAAAAATACCATTTCGCGCAAAATAATATCACGCTATTTTGCGCGAATTAACCAAAAATAACCATTTCGCGCAAAATTATCTCATTATTTTGGCCATCCCCACAATCCACAGAGGAAGTTTCTTGCTGCCGCCCACTTCCAGTATCACTTTCCCGTCAATTTATATCATTTAAAATATGTAACGACTGAATAATCAATCAAAGAAATATGGATAAAAACACAAAAAAGTGCTCGAAATATTTGGAGGGAAATGGTAAAATTACTATCTTTGCACCCGATAATCTTGTTTTGGTGTATAAAAACCATATACAATAATTGTGTTTTGGTGTATATATACTACATGCAATAATCTTGTTTTGGTGTATTTTTAATATGAAACGTAAGATTTACAACAAGTTACTGGAATGGAAACAAAAGAGGGCGAGAAAAGAAGCTTTGCTGATTGACGGAGCACGTCGAGTTGGCAAGAGTTATATCGCTGAAGAATTCGGCCGAAATGAATACAAGACATATATACTTGTGAATTTTGGTCAGATGACAGCTGATATGATTGATATTTTTGAGCATGACCTATCATCGCCCGACAGTCTTTTCATGCGTTTGCAGGTAGTGACAGGCACTAAGCTATATGAACAACAGTCACTCATTATCTTCGACGAAGTTCAGTGTTATCCCAAGGCGAGAGAAGCCATAAAATGGTTGGTTGCCGACGGGAGATACGATTATATCGAAACAGGTTCTTTAGTCAGCATAAGAAAAAATACCGAGGGCATAATCATACCGTCAGAAGAATACCATATAGACATGTTTCCCATGGACTACGAGGAATTTCTTTGGGCCATGGGCGAAGAGATGCTTATGCCCTGGGCGGCTAAATGCCTTGAAGAACGCAAGCCAATGGGAGCTGCAATACATCGCAAGATGATGGAACTGTTGAGAATGTATATGGTAATAGGCGGTATGCCACAGGCAGTGGAGGAATATGTAAGAAGTAAGGATTTCGATGAAGTTGATCACGTGAAGCGGAACATTCTGTCGCTATACCGCAATGACATATACCAATATGCAGGAAACGATGCTGCTAAAGTAGCCAGTATATTTGATGCAATCCCCGGCCAATTACAAAAGCATGAAAAACGTTTTCGTATTGGACAAATGAAGAAAGGAGCCAGAACCAGAGACTACTCCGAGGCCTTTTTCTGGATTGACGAGGCAAGGGTGGTGAATACATGCTATGCAGCAACGGAACCGAGCATAGGTCTTAAACTCAATCGTGACGATTCGCGTTACAAACTATATTTCGCTGATACAGGGTTACTTGTCTCGCATACATTCGACGATTCCGACAGTAGTATGCAGGATGTTTATAGGAAAATCATACTCGGCAAATTAGAGATGAATTCCGGGATGCTGGTGGAGAACCTCGTGGCGCAAATGTTGAGAGCTACTGGAAAGAAACTGTATTACTTCTCCAAAAAAGACAGAGAAAACAGTGAGGAAACAATGGAAATTGATTTTCTTGTGAGAAAAGCAAACATCACAAGCCGTCATAACATTTGTCCAGTCGAAGTGAAATCAACGCAAAGATACACCACTTCTTCACTAAATAAATTCTGCAAGAAGTTTGACACATATCTGCATACACCATACATCATTCATAGTGGCGACCTGAAGGTGGAGGGAAACACATTATTCATC
>CAZPNC010000138.1:0-1059 GCA_964587945.1 uncultured Prevotella sp.
TCTTTGGTGATAAGCATATCGTATTCACTTCTCAGCTCTTGCGGACATTCCTTCTGATTTACGTTAATGACAGCCTGATGAACCTCATAAAGTTTTCCTGCAAGTTTTTTGCCCAAGTAAAGGTCTGCATCATCCTTGTCGCTATTTTTAATAAGACTTTTCTTGTCAAGCATACCCTGGGTGTTGTATGTCACGAGCCAGTCTTTCCAATTACCATCGTTATATTCTGCAGGCCTTGTCTTGCCAGCTACCATATAACTATAGTTATTATTTCCTGATTGGTGATTGAATATCCAATCAAACCAATCGTCGAGGTCTATGTCAGTAATAAAGGCTCCCCATGTATTTTCTTCAGTAGCACGGGTGGCAGCCTGTGAGGCATAGTTTTTCTCAGCGACATTTATCTGACTGCCATTAACCTCAGCCTCCATTATGCGGGTTGAGAACATAGCGGGAGTATAGACATACACCTTTTTCAGATAAGAAGGCAATGAAAGAGAAGCGCTGAACGTACCATCCTTAGAGGTCCATCCAGAGTAAAGAGGTTGAATGCCATCCTTAAGTACATAGGCATTTTCTACCCACGAGCCAGGCTCCTGGTCGTAGATACTGAAAAACACACTAGCCTCCAAGTTTACGGAGTACTCAATGTTTACTGCCACATTGTTGTTGATGGTAGAGAAATCGAATGAATTGTACTCTTTCTCGTCTTGTTCAGTTTGTGGACCAAAAGCACTATGGTCTGCGCATCCTGATAAAGCTAACAGCGCTGTGGCAACTGCAATTAAACTACTTTTTTTCATAATGCAAATTTTAGTCAATACGTTTTTTTATTCTTTATTCTTACTAATCTTATTGTGTTCCTAAATCCAATTTAGTGTGTTATCACTATGTTGTGTTTGCTTTTACACTATATCGTGTTCGTTAACGGGCACAAAATTAGAAAATAATCTCCAAAGTTGTATAAAAACCGTATGTTATTTATGTTTTTTTAAGAATGAAGAGAGCCATACAACCCATAATAACAGGTTGTATGGCATTCTTAATCATATAAGTATT
>CAZPNC010000138.1:1159-3238 GCA_964587945.1 uncultured Prevotella sp.
ACATAGAAGATTTTCTTGTCGGGCTGCGAAGCGTCATCCTCTGTACCGAAGAATGACCTGTCTGCCACATTTGTAGGAGCTTCCTGAGCGATGTGTATCTCAAGTCGCTTGCCATCCACGTCACGATAGATGAACGGTTTGATTTTCACCTTCTTCTCCTTGTAGAGCGCACCAAGAGCCTCGTCGTGCTTCACGTTGAACATATACTCAGTGCCAATGTTGCTCTTTGCGTTGTCGGTCAGATAGATGATGTTGTTCTTTGTGTCACGCTCGAAGGTGGCGGCTGTGAACTCTGTTTCACCTGGTTTCTTCACGAAGAACTCAATCTGGTCGGTGGCTTTCAATCCCTCAACCTTCACTGCCACTCCGCTCTTGAGTTTCTCAGCCTTGGCGGCATTGGTGTAGGTCTTGAAGGTGTAACCCTCTTCATAGATGGCATTGTTGGCAGTGGAATATACCTTTGTGTATGTTGCATTGAAGATGACATCGTTCAAGTCGTAGTCACCCTTCGAAGGCCACTGGTCCTCGAAGATATAGAAACCAACGTTCTCTGTTGTTTTTCTGAATTCGTACTTAGGATCAGGAGTCTCTCCAGGGGCATCCACTGGGTTGGTCTGGAATGTCATCACGAGGTCGCTGTAGTTGTGGTCGTAGTTGTTGTCATCCTCGAATGACACAAGCACCTGTCCGTCGATGTTATACACAGCACTCATTGGCTTGCTGTATGCCTTGCCGAGATAATCCTTGCTCATGTCGGCAGATGTGGCGGAACGCTGATACCTGTCTTTTGTCCATGAGCCAAATCTTTTCGACCATGCATTTGCAGCAAGAACGAATCCTATGCGATAGTTTGCGGGGAATATGTCTGTAGCACCGCTTTTGTCACCGTTTTTGGCGATATTGGGATAGTACTTCAGTTTTACGCAGTCACCATTGCTCACACCGGCAGAAGAAGCCGAGCCTCTGAACGTTCCGTTTTGGGTGTTGGGGAAGAGAAGGATAACATTTGCCTCGTCCAATGATGCGGGCTTCTGTCCTTCTGGATAATAGTAGTAACCCATACTGCTGTTCCAACATGTGTTTCCGCCAATGATTGTCACAGCAACTTCAGCTGGTTTGGTGATGGTGATATCTGCCTGCTTTATATAATCCTCAGGGAACGAAGACCTGTCAACAGGGAATATGGCGAGGTGGGTCTTCAAATAATTATCCAGTTTGTCCTGAGGGATAAGTGGAAGATTTTCCTCCCCCTTGAATAATTCACTGAGGCGTCCGTTTGCGTCATAATCCACGTCGCTGTCATACCATCGCTTTTCCGAGGCATAGCTACTGAGATTATTAGGTATCTCGTTTGTAGGGCAAACCATATAGCTCTTTTGGCCTCCAGTTGCTGCCCTTGTCAGAGCGCGGGCGGAATACTCCTTGTTGTCAACGAATGTGGCGGTGTTGCCCTCCATGGTTGTCTCAAGTATAGGGGTGGCGATGAAATACGGTGTGTAGGCATAGAGCTTAGACACGTATGAGGGCAGTGAGATATTTGACTTAAACTGTCCGTTCTCGTCGGTGAATCCCGAATAGATAGGCAATACACCCTCTTTCTTGTAGTATTTACCGTTGTCAGCCCATTCTCCTGGTTCTTCGTCAAAAAGTTCAAAGTAGATGTTGGTCTTTACGTCAGCATTGTACGACAAGTTGACGTAAGACTGTGAGTTCTCTGTCGAGAAGTTGAATGTGTTGTACTCCTTCTCAACCAATTCCGGCTTCTCTGGTTCCGGACCAATGTAGTCGCCTGAGTTGGATGAACATCCAGCAAGCAGGACAGCGACTGATGCGATGGTTAAATGTTGGAAACGCATAATTACTAATAATTTATTGTTTAACCTAATACGTTATTTTTTTTCGCTGCAAATTTACTTCATTTTCATTTATGTAGCAACTGAGAGTATTAAAAACAAACTGAATATTCTGCACAATCGTTTGCACAACTAGTGTATTAAACAGCCTGTTGTAGCTCTCATGTTTTCGGGTGCAAAATTAGGCAATAATCTCCAAAGTTGTATAATTATTGCCTAATTTTTA
>CAZPNC010000139.1:0-3213 GCA_964587945.1 uncultured Prevotella sp.
GAATGCAGTAAGGTGTGTGATGGATGCAAGTGGTAGTTATGGCAAAGCGAAGTAGGAAAGAATGAAATAGTTCACTTTTTTTGCGAATGTAAAAAAAGTAGTATCTTTGCACCATAAATAATGTGCAATGGAAATCAAATTTGATAAAGAATACCTTTCAGAAATGTACTATACAGGAGGGTCTACAGATAAGAAACATAGGTTCCAACCGCAAATAGTGCGTAAATACCAACGTTGCATAGACCTGCTTGATGGTGCTTTGAGCATTGAAACGCTTTACCAGTTCCATGCCTTGAATTACGAGGTGTTGAAAGGTAATAAGGCAGGGATTTCCTCAATCAGGGTAAACGGCCAATACTGCATAGAATTTACTGTTGAACAAAATATATCGGAAACCGTATTGACGGTTTGTAACATTTTAGAATTGTCAAACCATTATAAATGAAAAGACTATGACAAATTTAGGTTATGGATTCTACCCTACACACCCGGGGGAAATACTGAAAGATGAAATAGAATATCGTGGAATCTCACAGAAGAGACTTTCCGTTGAGATGGGATTGTCATATACGGTCTTGAATGAAATACTGAATGCACACCGTCCGCTTACTGCCGGCACTGCGCTTATGTTCGAGACGGTATTGGGCGTTGATGCAGACACCCTTATGCGTATACAGACGAAATACAATATGCAAACGGCACGAAAGGACAAAACTATTATTGACCGTCTTGCTACACTGCGTAAGATTGCAGCCGTGCTTTAAGGTAAATTCTATAAAGTCTTTATATCGGCAACAAAGATGATTTTACCAATCCATATTCCAGACTGAGGTGATGCTTATCCCGGACTGTACCGATCCTTATTCTATACTGGGGCGATACATGTTTCTAACCATCATATTATCTGACACTTATAATGTGCAATGTAAAAGGAGTGCGATTGGCATACAATCGCACCCCTTTTACACGTTGAAAGCATTGCTTTTACTGTGTAATCAGGGTGCTTTCGTTAATAAGTTGTCTTGTGTTGTCCTCTTTCGTCCTTGCTGTTCTTGAATAACCGGGAAAAATGTTACATATAAAAGACAACAACAATGACAACAACAACAATGACAAAAGCCCTTTCATGACTTTTATTTCACTAACAAGACACCATCACGATAAAGCACCTACGGCGCTTATACTTTCACTTTGCAAAATCATAATCACTTCTTGTAACCGTTGGAATATGTCGGATATAATTTTGCTCATAAAAAAATGATGCCATAATGTTAAATAACTGCTATAGAATAGCATATTTCTTCAATAAACCTCTTTTGTTTCAAAAAAGTATAGTAATTTTGCACTTGTAACATTCACTATGTTGAAGATAAGATACTGATTATGATGTTAAACATCAATATAGTGATAAATAAAATACGATGTTATGGCAGACTTATATGAGTATTCTACACCCGAGCTTGTTCGTTTGTTAGGCGCACGCTTCAAGGAATACAGGATGCGTTGCAACCTAACGCAGAAAGAGGTTGCCGAGCAATCCGGTATAGGACTTACCACAATCCATAAGTTTGAGAATGGAACTGCCGGCAATCTTTCTTTGTCCACGTTTATCCTTTTACTGAAGGTTGTTGGTCAGGTCAATGCATTGGACGACTTGTTGCCGGAGTTACCCGAGTCACCTTACCTCATGCGTGGTGATGAGAAGAAAGTTCAACGTATTCGTCACTCTAAATAACATACCGGTATGATTAAGTCATTAAGAGTAATCCTTTGGGATGAAGAAATTGGAAGACTGTCTTGGGATGACCGACGCAGATTGTCGTACTTTACTTATAATCCTGAGTTTATAAAGAAGGGACTGAATGTTTCTCCTCTTGTGGCACCCGTTGACGGAGTTAGAGCTCTTACTCCTGTGTGGGGAGATGATGCCAAGATTTATCAGAAGCTTCCTTCATTTGTTGCAGATTCACTGCCTGACGCTTGGGGTAATCAGCTGTTTGACCTATGGCGATTGCAAAACCATCTTTCGGGAGCTGATATCACTCCGCTTGATAAACTTTCATTCATCGGGAAACGAGGAATGGGTGCTTTGGAATTTTTGCCTGAATCATCACGCGAAAGAAAAGCAGAGAAGATTGACATGAAGTCGTTGGCAGACTTGGCCGAGCGTATCTTTACGGAAAGAAAGAATGCACGGATAAAATCGGATGAATCCATAACCATGCAGTCTTTGCTGACAGTTGGAACTTCCGCCGGTGGTCGTCAGCCAAAAGCTATTATTGCAATCAATAGTAAGACGGGCGAAATCAGAAGTGGACAGATTACCGGCATGGAAGGCTTTGACTATTACCTGTTGAAGTTCGGCAATTCGGAATACAGCTCTGCGGAATTGGAAATGGCATATTATGAGTTGGCTACGGCAGCAGGAATCAGCATGATGCCCTCTGCCCTTTATATGGTTGAAGGCAACAATCATTTCATAACCAAACGCTTTGACCGTGATGGTCAGAAGAAGGTACATACACAAACGTTGGCCGCTATCTATCCTGATGCGGACAGTTATGAACAGCTAATAACTGTTTGTAGAAAACTTCATCTGCCGGAATCTGATAGCCAAGAGGCGTTCCGAAGAATGGTCTTCAATATCCTGTCGAACAATACGGACGATCACAACAAGAATTTCTCGTTTGTTATGAGCAAAGATGGTTCATGGCGTTTGTCTCCGGCATACGACATGACCTATATTATAAACAGAGGTGGATACCTTCCTAATGAGGACCATTGTATGTTTATCCGAGCCAAACTTCGTGATATTACTCGTGATGATGTAATAGAATTCGCACGTGATAATGGTATTCGCAGACCGGATGCCATAATTCGAGACGTGGTCGGTTCATTGAAACAATTCCGTTCTGTGGCTCTAAAACATGGTGTAGCGGAAGAATGGATTGGCAGAGTAGAAGATACACTTTCTGACCATCTTAAAGCATGGGGTGAGTTGGATGAGGAGATCAAATCTTCTGAAATAAAAATCAATGGTCACAGCATTGCGAATATGCGTATAGATCAGACGTATAAAGGTAATTACCATCTGTATGCTATTATTGATGGTAATGAACGTAAGTTTGTCGTCGGCAAGAACAAGGAAGAGTATCCTCTTATTGAGAAGACAGGTTTGACCTATATCTCTGATGAATTGCTTAAAAGCATGGT
>CAZPNC010000140.1:0-3204 GCA_964587945.1 uncultured Prevotella sp.
ATTGTACTCTCACGTCGTTTTATACAACATTATGAAGGAGATGATTTCAAACTATACCGTGCGCTACGTAGCATAAATCCGTCACCTTATCTGTTTTATTTTGACTTCGGAGGATTCCGAATTTTCGGTTCGTCTCCAGAAACTCATTGCCGCATAGATAGAAATGAAAATAATGAGTACACCGCTTATATAGACCCTATAGCCGGCACAACAAAACGAACAGGAAATGCAGACCTTGATAAAAAGAATGCAGAATATTTACGCAATGATCCGAAAGAAAATGCAGAACATGTAATGCTTGTTGATTTAGCACGCAATGATTTGTCACGTAACTGCAATAGTGTTCATTTGGACTTTTATAAAGATATGCAATTTTACTCTCATGTCATACATTTGGTAAGTCGCGTAAGCGGTAAATTGGATAAAAATGCAGACCCCATAAAGACCTTTATAGACACTTTTCCTGCTGGTACCCTTTCCGGTGCGCCAAAAGTACGTGCCATGCAATTAATTTCTAAATATGAACCCCATAATCGTGGTGCCTACGGTGGATGTATCGGCTTTATAGGCTTTGATCATACACTAAACCAAGCAATTACAATACGTACCTTCGTTAGTCGCAATGGAGAATTATGGTTTCAAGCAGGAGGCGGTATTGTTGCTAATAGCAATGAAGACTATGAATTACAAGAAGTAAATAACAAACTCGGTGCTCTTCGCAGAGCTATTCTGATAGCTGAAAAAATATAAATAAAAAGGGGAACAAAGATGAAACAAATAGTAATAATTGACAATTATGATTCTTTTACATATAACCTCTGCCACCTTATAAAAGAATTAGGTGCGGATGTCACCGTTTACCGTAATGATCAATTCGCAATGGAGCAGTTGGAAAAATTTGACAAGATTATCCTTTCACCTGGTCCAGGTATACCTGCTGAGGCAGGACGACTACTTGATGTCATCGGAACGTATGCAGGCATAAAACCTATGCTTGGTGTTTGTTTGGGACACCAAGCTATAGGTGAATATTTTGGTGGGAAATTAAAAAATCTATCTACTGTTTTTCACGGTATCGCTACAGAAGGTACACAATTTGGTACAGATCCTATTTTCAGAGGTTTACCCAAACGTATTATTATGGGACGTTATCATTCATGGGTAGTTAGTAAAGAAAATTTCCCTTCATGTCTTGAAATAACAGCAGAGAGTGATGAAAATCAAATAATGGCTCTACGTCATCGCGAATATGATATCCATGGAATACAATTTCACCCAGAAAGCATACTAACAACAGAAGGAAAAAACATCTTACAAAATTGGTTGGACATGCCCCAATGCAGCAATACGAAACGTTGATATTTTCTCGTTCATTACCAATAAAAAAGCCATGCAGAAATTTCCGCATGGCTTTTTTAGCAATATAGATTTTACTCTTCTGTCCAATCCATCTTTGTCTGACGAACATATGTCTGGTAACGACGTTTCGCCATCTTCTGAGCTTCAGCAAACAGTTCATCTGCCTCTTCTGGATAGGCTTTCTTAACTGACAGATAACGAACTTCACCCATAAGGAAATCCTGGAATTTATCCCACTGCGGTTCCTTAGAATCAAGAGAGAATGGATTCTGACCTTGCTCTGCCAATTCTGGATTGAAACGCCAAAGATGCCAATAGCCACATTCAACGGCACGTGCTTCTTCTGCCTGACTGCGACCCATACCACCCTTAATCTTCAAACCATGGTTGATACATGGAGCGTAAGCAATGACAAGGGATGGCCCATGATATGCTTCAGCCTCACGGAAAGCCTTCAGACACTGAGCATTATCAGCACCCATGGCAACCTGTGCAACATAAACATAACCGTATGTTGTTGCTATCATACCAAGATCTTTCTTCTTGATACGTTTGCCTTGAGCTGCAAACTGTGCTATAGCACCAAGCGGTGTAGCCTTCGATGCCTGACCACCAGTATTAGAATAGACTTCTGTATCAATGACAAAAATATTCAAATCTTCACCAGAAGCAAGCACATGATCAAGTCCACCATAACCAATATCATAAGAAGCGCCATCACCTCCAATAATCCATTGAGAACGTTTGATTAGATAATGGTCAAGGGTTTTAAGCTCTTGACAAGTAGTACAACCCTTCATTGCACCTTCTGCTATATATGGTTTTAAAATTGCAGCAAGACGCTTTGTTTCTTCTACATCCTCATGCTTTTCTATCCACTCAGCTGCCGCTGTCTTATACTCTGCAGGAGCATTTTCATTGTCAACGACCTGCTGAAGCAGTAAAGCAACACGTTCCTTCATTTTCTTGTTACCGATAACCATACCAAGACCGAATTCACAGAAATCCTCAAAGAGTGAGTTGTCAAATGCAGGTCCCTGTCCTTTCTCGTTCTTAGTATAAGGTGTGGACGGAATGGAAGCTGAATATATTGAAGAACAACCAGTAGCATTGGAAATAATTTCGCGGTCGCCAAAAAGTTGAGAAATAAGTTTCACATACGGTGTCTCACCACAACCAGCACATGCACCAGAGAACTCAAATAGAGGAGTAGCAAACTGTGAATTCTTTGGAGACTGCTTTATATCAACAAGTTCCTGCTTTGACTTAACATTATGTACAAGATATTCCCAGCCTTCTGCAAGTTTTTGCATTTCGATAGCATCAGGATTGTAAGCCACCATAGAAAGTGCTTTCTCTCCTTTCTTACCAGGACAAACATCTACACAGTTACCACAGCCTAAACAGTCAAGTGGTGAGGTTTCAATCACAAAGTGCATCCCCTTCAATGCTGCAGGAGCCTTGATTTCCTGTGTTGCACTATTGAATTTCTGAGCCTCACCATCTGTAAGAACGAATGGACGAATTGCTGCATGAGGACAAACAAATGAACACTTGTTACACTGAATACAATTCTCTACATTCCATACTGGTACAAATGCCTCAACACCACGTTTTTCATATGCAGCAGTACCATTTTGCCATGTACCATCAACTGTATCGAACTTAACAAAGTCTGATACCTTAAGTAGGTCACCAGCTTGCGAATTGATAGGACGCACCAGCTCCTTTACAAATGCTGGAGCATTATCCTCAACCTTCACATCGTCAGCAAGATTACCCCATGCAGCATCAACTACTAGTTGCTTGTACTCACCACCACGATCAACTGCCGCATAGTTTTTA
>CAZPNC010000141.1:0-3187 GCA_964587945.1 uncultured Prevotella sp.
TAATAGCTAAAATTAAACTAATAAAAAAGGAACGGGGAGCAGAAATATGGGTAACTGCCCCCCTCCTTACAGTAGCAGGACGCTTCCCGCCTAATAATTATACTTAGTTTTATTCATCATTATTTATTACTTTCAGCCCAAGAAGGACAGCATTACATGCCATCAATTTCGTCATCCCACGCATTGTAATTAGTTGTCGGGGCATCGTCATCAGGATTAAAGGAATCATTTGGTTTTGCCAATCCGTCAATAACATTTCCATCTTCATCAATAAGTTGTCCCTTTGAATTATAAGCCAATATTGCGTATTCCGGCCGATACCCGTTCACCAATTCCGGTGATATCCGTTCACTCCGTTGGTAATCTTCAGTATCGGCTACAAAGTTAATATTTTTTTCTTAAACTCTCGCCAGAAAGACAAAACCTCATTGCTTTGTGTACGATTCTGTCCAGGCAAGCCTCTGCAATAAGCTCACTTTGGAACACATTGTACCAATCTGTTGTTGGTAACTGACTTGCAAGTATTGTTGCCTTTCTGTTGTAGCGATCATCAATCATTTGCTCAAAATCATGCTGCAGTTGACCGTCTAGCTTGACCATGCCAAAGTCGTCAATGATGAGCAGGTCATGAGCATTGACCTTTCTGAAGAAGTTCGTCTCGCGACCTTCCAAATGTACCAGTTTGAGATTTTCAATGAGCATGTTCATGGTAAAGTAGAGCACTTTGATACCATTACGGCATGCTCTCTCACCCAGCGCACATGCGAAGTAGGACTTGCCTGTACCTGCAGGGCCAGTAATGACAAGAGTCATTCCATTGGTGATGTAGTTACAGGTAGCCAAATCTGCAACAGATGCAGCAGAAATGCCTCTGGTCGTATCGGTCTCAAGTTCCTCGACTGATGCCTTCAGACGGAAGTTGGCATTCTTGATAAGTCTCTGAATACGGTTGTTCTGACGTGTGTCACGCTCGTACTGCAACATCTGTTGCATTCCATCACGAAGCGTAATCTTGTCCAGCTGATGTGTCTCTTCCAAAGACTCCCAGCAACTTGCCATTCCTGGCAGTTTCAGCTCATGCAGAGCTCTTGCGGTTTCATTTGTTGTCATAATGTGAACGGATATTTATTTGTTTTACATAAAGTGATTTCTACTGGAAATAGTTACTTCCACGCATGTTGGCATGATCTGTCGGAGCAGGAGCATTATAAGAGAATGTCGGTTCGTCAGCAGATGCCTTGAGACTGTTGTGTTTCAGTATAGCTTCAAACCTCCTGTACGAGAACACTCTGCATTCGATGCACTGGCGACAGGTCTGGTTCAAGACATCTGTCTCATATTTGCGACTCATGCTCATGATGGATGCACACAGCTTGTAATAAATCTCTTCCGGTTGGTTGGTGCGCTGAGGATTGAACACCTCTGAGATATAGTCCTTGCAATCAGGAGATATGTGGGCCGCCCATGTGATATAGTAAGAGGCAGATCGTTCCATTATCGCCCTGCAGTTTGAAGCAAGATGCTCTTTGACATATGTATGACCGTACTCATGCTTACGTCTGTGAGATGCCACCTGCTGTCCGTCAATGTAAATGCTTACGTTTGATCTGGTGAATATGACAAGGGCTTTCTTTCCTACATGGATATAAGGTGCAGAATAGAAATGTGTTACTTTGTCCTGCCTTAATTCCACAAAGCAGTTGTTCTGTACCTGAAGATTGGCATAGTACTTCATCTCATAGATACCTTGTGGCAATTGCTTCAAATTATCCTTCTCCATAGCATGGAAGCGCTCTTCGCGACTGTATGGTCGTTTCTGCATACGAGTTTTGTTGTACAAGGACATCAACTCCCATACGGCCTGATTGAGTTCTATGAGTGAGTAGAATGTGCGGTTACGTAGCTTGGCGTATATGCGGTTGTAAGTGTTTCTGACTCCGTCCTCGACCAATGCCTTCTGCGTGGGTTCCTTTGGGTCACAAGGCAGTACGACGAAATGATAGTGGTTGCCCATGTCCTCAAGTGCCTTGTTGAGCTTTGGCTCATGCCTGTCGTTTGATATCACGGCAGACTTAAGATTGTCCGGAGTAAGTATCGGTGGCACTCCTCCTAGATGTTCAAGGCACATCCTGATGGCAAAGATAAAGTCCTCTGTCTTTTGTGATGGTACGCATACAACATAGGTATAGCCGCTGTATGGCATACATGCTACAAAAACTTCCACTTTTACTATCTCACCTGTCTCTGTATCGACGTAGCTCAGTTTGTCACCGGCAAAGTCAACCATGAGTTTCTCTCCGGGATTGTATGTTTCTGCAAGCACCGCTGTGCAGTCCTTCTGGGCTACGAGATTCTGTTTGAGGTGGAAATAGAACTGAGATTTGCCATACCCCCGGGGAAAGCCTTTGATGTATTCCTCATAAAGGAGTTGGCGTGTCACATGCAGTTTGGCATTTGTCAGTTGTTCCTTGAAATATGACAACTTAGTTAGAAAATCCGTCATACGAGAGTCGCTGTAAGCTGGTGAACCCACATGGAACATACGCTCCAACTCGGGATCTTCCTTCGCCAACAGATATTCTATTTTCCATCCATTACGGGTCAAGGTCTTAATATAACCGTTAACTGTCTCTTTGTCGATTGGTAACTTGCGGCTGATACCGCGGTTTGATTCACCGAGCTGCTTCAGCTGGAGAACTTGCTTGATAAGGCTCATATCTTTTATTTTTCCTGCCATCTTTGTACTGGTATTTGCGTAAATTCCAGTACAAAGGTAACTGAAGAGTTGGCAACAGTGAACGGATATGCTCCGGAAAAATGACGATGCGAATGCTTCCTTAATCCATGACAATCCAAAAAATGAACGGATATGCTCCGGAAAAGACGCATTGCGTCGGATTCTTGAGATAAAGTGAACGGATATGCTCCGGAAAAAGTCTAATTCCGCTTTCGGCTTTCGCTCGTGAACGGGTATGCTCCGGAAAAAATCCGTATTATGGGTTGTTTTATCCATTTTGTTGTCCTTTTTGAGGGTAAACGGATATCAAAAAGAGGCTTTTCACCACTTAGTGGTGCTGACTGCACCACCGAAATGCTGAACGGGTATGCTCCGGAATATGTAAATTTATATATAACCTTAATTCCGCAATAAAAAAGTTTTCAAAAAGCGCAAGTGTCTGATAAACAA
>CAZPNC010000142.1:0-3182 GCA_964587945.1 uncultured Prevotella sp.
TTCAGGGCCTTAATCCGCTCTGTTACACCGTGTATTATTGTCAGCGGCGTGCGGAACTCGTGGCTGACATTGGTGAAGAAATTGACCTTGTAGTCAGTCAACTGTCGTTCTATCTCGCGTTGCTGCCTTTCCGCTCTCAGTCTGCGTCTCAGCCGGTAGTTGGCTTTCACTTGGTTGTACACATATCTTCCTATTGCAATCAGCAGACATATATATATAATGTACGCGAACCATGAGGCGTACCACGGTGGTGATATGCGTATGACGAACGTCGTCTCCTCACTCCATTGGCTTTCGGCCAATGAGCGCACGTGTAGTGTGTATGTTCCCGGACTGAGGTGTACGAAATCCGCTCTCGGCATGCTTGTCGGCTTCCTCCATGTCTCGTCAAACCCTTCCAGATAATATTGGTATGATGTTGTGGTCGTTTCAGAGTGGGCAGGATTGGAGAAAAAGACCGTTATGTTGTTCTGATTGTGGTTAAGTGCCACCTCACTGTTGTTTATTATGCTCATGCGCATATCGTCAAACCCGTTGTCCGTGAAGTCGGTGAACACGGATTCTCCGTCTATGTGGAAGTCCGTGAAACCCGGTCCGGCCGGCCTTCTGCCGCTGTCGTGTCTGAACAGAATCCTTTTGGGTTGTATCACCAGCAGTCCTCCGTTGGTGCTGCACAGTATTCGTCCGTCTTTCATTATCCGCATCATGTGCGTTTTGAAATAGTTGTCCTTGCTTCGCTGGCTGAAACGGTAGGTCTTGATGTTGCCTGTAGCCGAGTTAAGCAGTGACAGTCCGTTGTCCGTGCCTGCCCAGACATATCCATGCCTGTCACAAAGCACCGTATTCACGGTCTCCGCTGCCAGCCCTTGCCTTACGGTGTACCTCTCGCAGGCCGTCATCACTGTCCAGTCGTCATTGAACCGGCAGACCATCAGTCCGCCAGCTTGTAGTCCGCACCATATTCTGCGTTCTTTTTCCTGCAAGGCTATACATATTATGTTTCCGCCAGGTATAGGACTGTTGGCAACATTGAAGTGCCTGAACGCCTTTTCTGTTATGCGTCTCAGTCTTGTGTCCACCACATGCAGTCCCTCTCCTGACGCCACCCACAGCCTGCCATGTGAGTCCATCTCCATGTCCGACACGCTTTTCTCACCTGCATTCGCATTAAGAAAAGGTGTCATTTCCAGACTGTCTCCGTATTCTCTTGCTGATGGTATCATTTTAAGTCCGGACTCTCTCTCCGTAAACCACATACGTCCTCGTCTGTCACGTATTATCTCTTGAATGTCATACGCTTTGTCGTGGTATCGCTTTCCTTCTATGTCTATTCCCGCTTTTGTCAGTCCTGTCCACCTGTTTCCATAAGAATCCTTGCATACAGCCAGCACACAGTTGCCCGTCTGTTCCATTTGCTTTACGAAATCGGCCCCATAAACTCCGGCCGTCTGTGTCACTTCGTCCGTTGAAGGCACGTACCTGAACAGTTCGCCGGTCTTTGCCGACACGGTATAAGAGCCGTCATCCTCCGGCATCAGTTCTTCTACGGAATTGGTCAAGGCATTAAGGTCACCCACGTTCAGTCTGACATACTTTCCCGTTACCCCACGTTCACGGAATATTCCGAATACCCCCTCGCCTTGTGTCGCTCCCCACAGATTGCCGGCAGAGTCAAATGTTATCTTGCATACATCGTAGCATCCGTGTGGCATCATAGGGTCCCAATACCTGTACTCTGCCAATTGTCCTTTTGTAGTGTTGAAAGTCAGCAGTCCCCATGTCCTTGCTGAAATGAGAATCCTGCCATGTCGGTCCGCCGTGACAGAGAATACATTCTTCAATGTCCATGCAGGGGTCCTGTCCATCATCTTTTTGTACGCCACCGGCTTCAGCGATTTGTCGAGAATCCATACCTCGCCGGAGCGCGTTATCACCACGGTATATCCGTTGTATGTGCCAAAGTTGATACCCTCATTGATGTCCAGTTTGCCGGACTTGGTCACTTTGCCGTTCAATACATCCACAGCCAGCGTGCCACCGTTGGTGAAAGCGTGTGCCACCGCAGCCTTTCCCCGTGCCGTGGTTTCGCATGCGTAGCCCGTTATGCGGTTTATCACGCCGAAAGAGAAAGGTATCCCCATCTCCCCCACAATCTTTCCGGTGTCATTGCCCACCATGATTCTGTTGCCTGTCATGAAGAAAGCATACAACCCGCCGCCAAGTTTCATGGTCTGGAACACCTTGCGCTTACTGTCAAGAATATGCGTTCTGCCTCCATTGTCTATATATGCCAATCCTTTGTCGGCTCCTAACCATGCCCCGCCGCTGTCCGTTGTAAGCAGTTTCCGTATCTCGCGGTATGGTAGCTGCCCCTTTGCCATGGTATAGTCCGTACACGAAAACATGGGCAGAAGTCTGCCGTCAGGGTAAGCCGTGCGGATTCTTCTTACCCCATCACCCTGATACAGCCACACTGTACCGTCTTTTCCAAATGCTATCTCGCGGAAGGCCCTGCCCTGGTCGCCACGTCCCGAGTAGTCAAGGAACCTCCCCGTCTGTGTGTCATAACAGAAAAAGCAATAGTTCGTGGCCCTTGCCCAGACATACCTCTTCGACCTGTCTGTCAAGACAAGTGATATGGCGGCAGAAGCCAGTTTGTCATTGTTGCTTGTGGGGAACTCCTGAAAGTTCAATACACTGTTGCCGTCGAAGCGGCTCAGACCACCAGTGCTGCCAATCCACAGCATGCCATATCTGTCCTCTACCATGTCCTGCACATAGTTGCTGCACAGTCCTTCACCCATGGTCAGACGTTGTGAGCGCAGGGATGTCATGGCGAAAAGCCATAAAGGAGAAAAGAAAGTCGTGATTAATAGTACGGTCAGGCGCATGTTAAAAGGATTTGTCTTGATGATTGTTCTGCAAAAATAATAAAAAAAAGTCAAACAGGAAAATAAAATCTATGTGTTTCTGAAAAAAATGAAAAAAGAAGAAATGTCGTAAGGCAAAAACTTGCGCGTGAAGGCGAAACGGATTTATTTGGTATCAGTTCGGACGTTTTTGTACATATACATATTAAACGTATGTGTACCTTTGCGTTCGGAATTATTATAAGTATTCTCTTGCTTTGCAGGAGAATGCCAGAGCCAAAGTTTTATATCAATTTATTAACTAAAACAAAA
>CAZPNC010000143.1:0-3129 GCA_964587945.1 uncultured Prevotella sp.
ATTCGATTCGGATGTCTATTATATTGACGTGCGCCGTGAGCGTAGGGGATATTATATGGCGCGCTTTGTTTTGATGGCAGAGCATGCTGCAAGTCAACCCGAGGGTGAACTGACCCGCAGCTACTTCAGTCATCTTGAAAAGAGCATCCGCCGTCAGCCAGCTTTCTATCTATGGACCCACAACCGATGGAAGCGCACCCATGAGGAATACAACATCCGTTATGACGAGGAAACAGGCCGCGTGGATATGGGCGACCTCGAAGAGATAAAGAGGCGCAAAGGGATAGCGAAGTAGCTTGCCATTATCCAGCAAGCTTCTTAGCCTTTCAATTCTTGGGAGCAGGACGTCATGAAATTCGCCACAAAGATACAAAAACTTATTGGGCGGAATATACGTATTAAATTCCGCCAGATTGTTGGTTTGAGAAGTCTCAATACTGTCCAGTGAGTCTGAAGTACTTGTCAAGAACCATTAGGGATATAAGGCGCTCGCGTTTTTTGTTTCTGAACTGTGCAACCCATTCGTGAGCATTATTGATAATCTTTTGGGCCTCCTCCGGATGGCTTTCGTAATACTCAATACGTTCTATAAGGTCATGATAGTCTGATGAGATTTCGATATAGTGGTAATTGGGAATCAGTTTTCCCTCCATGTACCATGTCTCGCACGTAGGACGTGGCATGACGGCAATACTATTGCTCGACATCACCCATTTGAGGTTTGATGCCACATCATTTCCTTCCAATGCCATGATGTATTTATAATAAAGGTGGTCGTAGAGGGTCATTTTACCTGTACTTTCCAAGTCGCAATAAGGGTGGTCTTTCCACATCTCTATAAATTTCAGTCTTCTCGGTTTACCATTGGTATCCCCCCTGAAAAGAATCTTGCACTCCTTTTCTTCCCATTTGAAAGGATCGCATACCCATGTGAAGTGTCTGACTTTGTCAAGATTTAATAGAATATTGTTGCGGTTGTCATCATTTTTTACCAATGGACGGCTTTTGGTTATTTCGGGCAAAGGAAACAGGTAATTCACGTCACCAGGGTTGTATGCCCATCTAAAGTGTAGAGGAAAGAACCTCGTATATTCATAAGCATCAAAGAAATATGTGCTATTCACATAGTCATTCACATAAGAAATACGTTTTTTGTAAGTGAATTCACGTAATGGCGGTGCGTCGTTGGGCAGAGTGATATTATCGGCAAACTTGCAGTAATAATCAACTCTATTGTGTATGTATTCTTGTTCTGAGGCTGACATTCTTTCCAATGAACCAAGAATACCCCGAAGTCTTTTCCTGAGAATAGTCTTGGGGAATATGTAACGTATGAAGCCCACAATAAAGAATGACAAGTGGGCGTTCTTGCGGGTATGGCGAATATATGTGTACCAGAATTTCTGTATCATATCTTTTCTCATCTTAAGTGGTATAGTAAGTGTTTATATGCTTTTTTATAAAACCATTTTAGACGTTTGAAAGGGCGAGGCCTTGTGGGAATCATCGTGGGCATACTGCCGTCGCAACTGCATTGACATGCTGTGCAAGGATAACTCCAGTAATAGGTTATAATGCCTTTTTCTATGAGATGGTTGTGAAAACGGTCGCTTGTGAATTCAGTCTTGTTTTCCATAAGGTCGCGTATCATAACTTCAGCTGCTTTTCTGCTGATATACAAACATCCGGTAAAACGGTCTCTTGTTGCTTTGTACAAAACCTGTCCTTTCCTGCGTTGGCTTCTGGGCACAAGCAGAAGACTGCTTTCCTCATAATTAATCATGAAAGGCTCGTCAGCGTGATTTTGCCGACATTCTTTCATACTCTGTTCGAATATGTGATTAAAATTCTTCTTTATTTTGAGGTCATCTTCAAATATCAATGCTCCTGGCATGTCATTGTCAATGATATATTTCAAGGCAAGAATATGTTTATATGCACAACTTGCAGCAGGACATTTCCGTTTTATAGTGTCCTCTTTTCCATTGTCAATAAAGTATCTGTCAAGAATTCCGGGTGTTAAGTCACTGATGTTTCCGTCTTCAATGAAATGGTATGGCATACCAGTTCTCGCAAGTTGTTTTTCGATGAAAACCTTGCGTTCGTTTTGTCCTTTCACGTGGATAACAAGTATTGTCGCCGTGTGTCCCATAATAATTTTATTGTCTTTTAAATCGTTTGCTTATGCCAAGCCACTTCCTGATTTTTTCCATTGGCGACATGTGCCAACTGTGGGCGCATAAGTGAATGGCATAACTGTTAGGTGTCACCTCATGCTTGTTGCCGGCAAATGTTTCTGATGGGTATATGTGGATTCTGCCAGGAAGATTCTGGTCGATGTCCTTGTATAGAAACCCTATTTTCTCTGCAACCCTTGCATATATGTAGGGTGACAATACGTTTGTGCAAATGGTTCCGTCTTCATTAACGAAATGCTTGTCGCTATACCAATCCATTACTTCCTTTACGAATGGGTTGCCCTTTTCCGCCCCCATCACTGCGGCTTGGATTTGTATGCCTTCTATATATTTGTCGGCTATACGTTTTCCGTCGGAGTCGATGTAATTCATCGTTCCACACTTTTCTATCTGTATGGGATGATACTCCATGCATGAGAAGAACGAATTGTTGAGAAAGTCGTCAAATCGTTTTAGAAGTATGACATCTGAGTCAAGATAAATGCCACCTTGTGTGTATAGGGCATACATCCTTATGTAATCTGCAGCAAAGGCCCATTTCCTGGCTTCAAATGCTTCTTTCACGTATGGTATGGAGTTTATGTCGAAATTCTTTGTGCTCCATCTCACTATTTCATAGTCGGGATGTGTATTCTTCCATGTTTCCATACATTTCCTTATCTTTTTGGGGAAAGGTTCATCAGAAAGCCAGCAATAATGTATTATTTTGGGTATCATATCTAACTTTTTTATGCAAAGGTAAGCTAATATCTCATTAAAACCAAATAAATGTAGGTAAAAAAAGTTAAAGGGCGGTTTATTAATATGATATATGTATTATTTTTATTACTTTTGCATTAGAAAGCTATGATGAGAATAGGATTTGACGCCAAGCGGGCTGCTCAGAATAGAACGGGACTGGGAAACTACAGCCGTTTTGTGATTAGGGGAT
>CAZPNC010000144.1:0-3128 GCA_964587945.1 uncultured Prevotella sp.
CGCAGTAACCTTGGCGGCAGGGTGGATATATCTGCAAGCCCTATGTACATTGGCAGAAAAGAAAGGGAATACCTTTAACGCAAGCGACATCACACAAGCCGTTAATGATATTCTCAGACAAAAAAGCGTCATTAAAGACTTCATCAACGAAGCAAAGAAAGCTTATAAAAAGTAACAAAAGCGGGTAACTCCCCTTCTTGCAATACTACATTAATCAAATATCATGTAAACTCTATTTTTCATTCTTCTGATGGCATTCCTCATTTGGAATGTCTTTCAGAATCCTGCGGACAAGAAGAGTAAGAAGCAAGTCATAAAAGACGAAGAAAAAACCGCCAGCCTACCAGACATCCATATAAAGGGGAAAGCCTTGAGTTCTTGGGAAAAGGCACTTGATGGATTTCCTGCTAAAAATGACATACTTGATGTATTCAAATACAATAGTTCTGACAGAAGTGTATATCTAAAAATGTTGGACGGCAGATCCATATCCTGCCCCTTATCACAACTTGATGTCACGTTTGACAAAATGGGTGTAACATACAGGTTTGTGGTTACAGACAAGCGGACAAAGTTCTCATTCTACCAATATGATTATGTATTTACCAGTGACCAATATAATGTAATTATCGGGGTTTTATTGCTTGCTGGTACAACACATAATAAAGCGATTATGGGAAGTGCGCATAAGACGCTTTCTAATGTAGCTACGATAGTAAAATTTTTAAGCAAACTTTGATAATATGGTAACCATTAGACACAAAATCGCCCTCACGCTCTTGCTGGCGATATGCTCTGCCGCCTCGGCATGGGCAGATACCTACTTCGTGTTCAAAGGCACAATCGGGAACTACCCTATCGTGATGGGCTTTTGGGCAACTTTGACCTGCGCAACCGGCGACTACTACTACGTGAGTCAAGGCAAGAACAAGAAGATTAAGTTGGAAGGCCAGATGGACTTGGAATGTGAGGAAGATAACGTTTGGCATTTCGACGAAGAAATTAACGGCAAGTGGAACGGCATGTTCAGACTGAAGTGGGACCGCAGCACAGATGCCTATCGCAATAAATATGTGGAGGGCATGTATGTCAATGCCAAAGGCAAGAGATACCCCGTGCGGCTGACGCGCGTAGATATGATTGCCAATCCCGACCATATCTAAGGCACAAAGCTGCAAACAGCCCGCATCCTATACGCAAAAAAAATCCCCGAAAAAACCAGCACACCCGTCACAACCTTTATATTGGCCTCAATTTAAGCCATTTAGGAGTGACGGGTTTATCGTGCCAACCCGTCACAACTATACACACTTAGAATTGCAACCTATTTGGTTCTTCTTTAATTTAGTTGAAAAGTAGTTATTTAGATTATCCTTGTTTTAGTAAGAGTTTACTTGATTTAATTGTCTGGAATACAATAATATAACAATAAAAAGGCTAGGATATTCCGATTATTTTTAGTATCTTTATGTCACCACAACTTAAAGATTCTGATAATGCAAGAGCACCCTAGCCATTACAAAAATAGTAAAAATACTGCAAATGCAAAACCTTCTGATATCATTTACGATGATCAGGTTCGTCTTTCTTTTTTCTATCCTAAATCAGAATTGGAGATAGAAAGTGTAGGCATTGTTGACAACATCGTAAACATTTATGCACATGGTTCGCTTGAGTATGGTATCTGTCCGTATTGTGGGACGAAAAGCTACAAAGTACATAGTCATTATATCAGGCATGTCTTTGATTTGCCCATTCTGGGTAAGTCGAGTGTCCTTCATCTTAGCATGCGTAAATTCTTCTGTATGAATCCAGAATGCAAATACCGTACATTTGCAGAACAACCGGGAATCGAAATTTTCCGTTATCGCAGACGCACCCGAAGATGCGAGATTGTCCAATACAGGAATTCACTAAAACATTCTTCCAACACAAGCCACAAGCTACTTTCGGGACAAGGAATATGTCTCAGTGGCTCCACCATACTTCGTGACCTGCACCGTTTGGAACCTTCTTCACATCAAGATGTCAGGAGAATCGGAATTGATGATTGGGCGCAAAAGAAAGGAAGAGTCTATGGCAGCATAATCGTTGACCTGGACCAATCCACGGTTATAGACTTGCTTGATGACAGGGAGCAGGAAAGCTTTGGGACATGGCTGGATAAACATAGTTCCGTAGAACTTGCCAGCCGTGACAGGTCTACTGACTATAGCGCTGCAATAGCATCATCAGGGCGGGAAATAACAGAGGTGGCCGACAAGTTCCATTTGATAAAAAACATACAGGACCGTTTCATAAAAGTCCTGTCCGAGCATTATGATGATTATAGGATGATGGTTAGAACCGAAGATAATACATCTGAATACCCAACCGGCAGATCTGTAACCTCCATCAGGACTGAACGCTCTTCCGTTATTGCACGTGAAAAGGTAGATTCAAGGCAGACAATGTTTAATGAAGTAAAAGAGTTACAAATGAAAGGATTCAGGCCTACCACCATATCCAAGAAACTTGGTATATCAAGACAGACAGCCACCAAATATTGTTCTATGGAATCTTTACCCAAAAGGAAAAGTAAAAGCCAAAACGGTTATGAGAAATTTGACCGATACGTGGAAACTGAAGTACTGAAAGGAAAGGCCATGTCGGATATCTATCTGGAAATTAAGGGACTGGGATTTAAAGGAAGTAGAACTCCGTTCTATGACCATTATCGTTATCTCAGTGACGGTCATAGAGGATATCGCCCCAAGGATTATAAACCGACGAAAAAAGAAAGGATTACGGACGAGAGGTCAGAATTGCTTCCTATAAAGACGCTAGCTTCTGTAGTATTCGCTTACATGTCCGGTAAAAAGCTTGACGATGAAAATGGCAAGTTAATGAAAGTATTGCAAAAGGCGGATTGGTTCAATCAAATGTATGAAGCTACATGTTCCTTCTGTTGTCTCATCAAAGGAAATGATCCTATGAATTTAATTAGATGGATGAAAAAATATTGGAAAACCAACATCATACAACTTAAAACTTTTATTAGAGGGGTGAAGTTGGATTATAAGGCTGTTAAAAATACGATTATATATAATGTGACCAATGGCATAACCGAAGGATTTGTCAACAAGCTT
>CAZPNC010000145.1:0-3105 GCA_964587945.1 uncultured Prevotella sp.
CTTTAGTGCAGGAAATATATGTTCCGAAGGGTGCTAAGTCGCATATTACCTTGCCCGATGGCTCTCAGGTATGGCTTAATTCTGACTCTAACATATCTTTCCCCATGGCATTCTCATCAGATAAAAGAAGTGTGAACTTTTCGGGAGAAGCTTATTTTGAAGTAGAACATATGGATGACTGTCCGATGGTAATATCCTTGAGAAACAATCTTCTGCTTGAGGTCAAAGGAACTACTTTCAACGTACGTTCATATGCCGACGAAAAGGATGTCCAGACTACTCTCTATGAAGGTTCAATAAATCTTATTGCTGCCGACTACAGCGAAGAGAAAGTCATGAAACTTCATGAAATGGTGCCAAAAGAAGTATGTACAACAACTATGGGAAGGACAGTTGTGGCAAAGAAGAGCGATGAAGCCTTGACTCAGATTTCGTCTTGGAAAGACGGCATACTTTATTTTGATAATACTCCAATGGAAACTGTAATCCATAAGCTGGAAAAATGGCATGGAATAACAATAAAAGTTGCTGACGAAAGCGTTTTGGACTATTCTATCACAGCCACACTAACAAATGAGTCAGCAGTTCAGATTATGGAGTATCTGCGTTATTGCGCTCCGATAGACTATTCAGTATCAGGCAGTACTTTCACTCTCAGAAAGAGATAATTATTATTTTTTTGTTAGGGTATAATAAGTGTTAGGTGTTTATATTGCAGAAACAATATAAGCAAACTTAATATTTATGCTATGTTAACAAAAAAAATCCAAAAAATGACGCGAAAAGCCGTTCTGTTTGCGGCAATGGTGCTCTTTTCGGTTGGTTTGAATGCACAGTCTTTCAATTTCAACAGAGTGCCGCTTGAGAAAGCTTTAGCCGAGATTGAAAGGCAGACAGACTATAAGTTTGTCTATTCTAGTGCCTTAAGCGTGATTAATGATCCCGTGACGTTGGTGTATAATCTTACATCGCCATCTGGGATCGATGATCTTCTTACCAAGCTTTTTGCCGGTAAAAATGTTTCGTTCAACAAACAGGGCAACAATATCATGCTTACACCAAGCGATATAAAGCCCCAGACTCAGGTATCAGGTACAGTTACAGACGAATCAGGACTGCCTGTCATAGGAGTGGCAGTAATGATCAAAGGCACATTGACAGGTGTTGTAACTGATATTGACGGCCATTATTCAATTTCAACAAATTCTTCATCAGATGAACTGGAGTTTATATTTATGGGATATGACACAGTCACAGAACTGGTTTCCGGCCGTTCAAGAATCAATGTCGTGATGACTGAGTCAACAGAGTATCTTGAAGAGACAGTGGTCATCGGTTATGGTACTCAGAAGAAGAAACTTCTTACCGGTTCTACCATCAACATTAGCGGCGAAGATATCCAGAAGCAGAGCACAACCAATGCTGTTGGTGCGCTCTACAGCTCTGTACCTGGCGTTAACATCACACAGGAAAACGGTCTTCCTGGTTCTGGATACAAGATTACTGTCCGTGGTATCGGCACAACTGGTTCTTCCGGACCCCTCATCGTCATCGATGGTGTGGCCGGAGGCAACCTTGATGATCTCAACCCCGCCGACATCGAGTCCATCGACATCCTCAAGGATGCTGCATCTGCAGCCATCTATGGTGCACGTGCCGCCAATGGTGTTGTTCTTGTAACCACAAGACAGGGAAAAGAAGGGGATAAAAAGGCTACTGTCACCCTTGATGCATATTTAGGTATTCAGCAACCTAGCACCAACGGAGTACACCCTGTCTCTGCTACGGAATATTTGGATTTGATAGATCGTGCTTACACAAGCTTTGGCTCCATCAATGAAGGTCAGCACTGGTACGACGTGAACGCGCTGATGCCCGTGCAGAAGCAGTGGATGGACAAGGGCCTTTGGCAGGGAACAGACTGGTTTACCGAGTCCATCAACACAAATGCCCCTACTAATAATCTGGTTGTCGGTGTGACCGGAGGCGGAGATGTGGTAAGGTACTCACTCAGCTTCACCAAGTCCTATCAGGAAGGTACGCTTGGAATGCCCAAGCCTACCTATTATGACAGAACGACCGTCCGTGCCAACACGGATTTCTCCATCTTAAGAAAATATGATCGTGATATCATCAAACTGGGCGAGAATGTAACTGTTTCCCTCACGGATTCCCGCGGAATGCAAACCGGTGGCATTTACAACAACGATATTCACAATGCAATCATCAAGACCCCGCTTCTTCCTGCATATGACCTTGATGGAACGCTTTATACATTTGAAAAGCAGATAAGGGATGGATGGGCAATTAAAGATGATGAAGCCAATACGCTGCAGCAGCAAGACCTTACAGAAAGAGAAGGAAAGGGTGTACGCGTCCAGGGTAGTGTTTATTTGGAGGCCAACCCTATCAAGGAACTCAAACTCCGTACGGCTTTCGGTTTTCATGCCAACACCAATTTCTCTCGTTCTTATACGCCGAAGTATGTTCTCACAGGCACTAATTATAAAGATTATGACAGTGTAAGCCAGAGTTCAGACATTTCCACAAGCTGGACTTGGGAGTTAACTGCCAACTACAAGAAGACCTTTGCAGAAGAACATACTATTGATGCTCTTGTTGGTACTTCAATTGAAGGTACAGGTTGGGGCATGAGCCTCGACGGGACTCGTTCTTCTACCAAATTCGGAACATGGGAGTCAGCCAACCTCAGCTCGGTTGAAGGAGCGCTTTCAAGCGACGAAAATGCCAGCATGGGTGGCGGAAACACTGTTCCATACAATGACCTTCTTTCCTTCTTTGGTCGTGTCAACTACAGTTTCAAAGACACATATCTGCTCACGGCAATTGTTCGTGCTGATGGCTCCTGCAACTTTGCCAAAGGTAATAGATGGGGCGTATTCCCATCTGTATCTGCCGGTTGGGTTATGTCTAACGAGCCTTGGATGGACCCTACAAAAGACTGGCTTAACTTCTTTAAGATTCGCGGAAGCTGGGGACAGAACGGAAACTGCCGCATCAATAATTTCCAGTACACCGGTGTGATTACGCTTGACGGCAACTATGACTTCTCATATGACCAGATGGCCCCTTCAGTTGCCGCAT
>CAZPNC010000146.1:0-3013 GCA_964587945.1 uncultured Prevotella sp.
GCTTTGAGCGTAAGGTGTGGACTTTAGTAGATGGTGTTCTTAAGGCACATAGTGTGCCAGAGGGTACATACAACCGCAGTCAAGATTATATCATTGAGCCAATGCAAGGCTTCTTTGTTAAGGTTAAGGAGGGCGAGACGGTTAGTCAAGCTAACTTTACTTTGATGATGACTACAGACCGCTGGATATCTGGTGGTACTGCTGTACAGGAACCTGCTGCAGTATATATCAATGTAGTTAATGATGATAATCTGTGTTCTACAGCTAAGGTTGTGGTTTGCAATGATGCCGACGACGAATTTGTTGATGATGAGGATGTTGAGTTGCTTAACAACTCTGATATTGAAGATGTTCCGCAAGTGTATACTGTCGCGGGCAATCAGGCTGTTGCTCTTAACAAACTCTCAAACATCAACTTCCTGCCGTTGGGCATCATTGCTAAGGTGGATGGAAATGTGATGAGTAATGGCGCAACTGTTAATGTTGAAATATCAGCAAACCGCTATGTTACTGATAAGCTGTTTGTGTTTGATGCCAAGATGGGAACTTTCACTCCTGCCGATGCTCCAATATCCATTATGGCTAATGAGCATGGTAGATACTACATCACCACATCGACTTACAACTTGAAGCAACATAATGATGAGGCTAATATCAAGTGTTTCTCGCCTAATAGCGGTACTATAACGGTGAGTTCACCTAATATAGCTATTGCTAATGTGCGTATATACAATTTCGAAGGCTTGCTCGTAACATCGGCTTTAGGCATTAATCAAGCATCTTGGACCAAGAATATTGGTTGTGGCTTGTATATTGTAAAGGCTGAAACTAAGGATGGACAGAGCAAGACATTCAAGCTAAGTGTAAGATAATACACCTATGCAGTGGGCTGTAAACACTAACATCGGAATACAATATCAATTTGCACCAAAGTTGACATTGTTTGTTGAGCCAACGCTGAATAGGTACATTCCGAATGGAAGCGAAGTCAAGAATACTTGGACAGAACGTCCATTTATATTGACTGACTTTTCGGTATTAGGCTCTCTTGGTAAGAAAGTATCATTTTGCATGCAGTCTTTATGAATGATCTGTATCTATATATACAGAAAAGTCAAAAATAAGATACAACTTTTTATTGATATTTCCTCGATTGGCCGTATTTTGTTTCCTCAGTTGGCCGTATTTTGTTTCCTCAGTTGGCTTGTTTTGTCGTGACTCAGCATAGTAAAAGCGCGCTCTTACTATGTCTTCGCTACTCCAAAACATCTTGCCGTAGGCTACCCCCAAAAATTAACATCTTACTCCTGCTTATTCATTTGGTTTTAATCTTTCAGGCATCCGATAGGAACCACATAAACCCCATCTTTTCTTCGATAAGCGAAATCGCCTGTTCCTGTAAGTACCATCATGAAAGATGGTTCATTCATTTTTTCTGTATTTATTTTACCCGCAAGAGTTAATAGATTTTCAGCACCCTCGTTGATGAGTTTATCACCCCCTAACTTAATTTCTATAAGTCCATATTTTCCATTGCGCAGATGTACTACGGCATCACATTCTAATCCGTTTTTGTCGCGATAATGATACACCTCTCCGTCCAGCGCATCAGCAAAAACTCGTAAATCACGAACACATAGAGTCTCAAAAAAGAGTCCCATCGTGTTGAAGTCATTAATAAGATCTTTAGGGCCAAGTCCCAAAACAGCCGTTCCAATAGATGGGTCTATGAAGTAACGGGTATTCGCTGTACGGATAGCTGTCTTGGAGCGTAGGTTAGGATTCCAGGCTTCAGAGTCCTCTATTACAAAAATCTTACGTAACGTTTCCAGATAGTTACCTGCTGTTTTTACACTAATTTCATTTTCGTCATTTGTCATCATATCAGCCACAATCGTTCCGATGGTAGCTTGTGATCCTTGGTTTCTGGCGTATGAACGTAATAGCAATCTGGTTGTTGTAGCGTTGCGATTTACTCCATCCACTCGCGAAATATCTTTTTTGATGACTGCATCCACATAGTCGAAGGCTTGTTCCAACGCAGCTTCTGCTTGTAATCCACAAGCAAATGGCCAGCCACCACGACAAATCAGATATGCCAGATCGTCTATCTTCAGTTTGTTAACTGCAACAATTTTTTCTGGTGTTTCAAATAAATGTGCCAAACTTACTTTTCCATTTGATTCGCCAGACTCATAGAGACTCATTGGGCGCATAGTCAGCCAACAGAATCGCCCTGTTCCAGAATGTTGCATGTCTTTTTCATCTGCAGGAACTGCGGACCCAGTCAATACAAACTGTCCCACGTCATGGCGATGGTCAACCTCAAATCTGATGGCATCCCATAGTTTTGGTGCCAGTTGCCATTCGTCAATAAGTCTTGGTGTATCACCATCCAGCAAAACAGAAGCGTCAATCTCTGCCATTTGTAGATTAGTTTCCAATGAGGCAGGATTATCCATATACAAGATACTGTTTGCTTGTTGTTCTGCAGTGGTTGTCTTTCCACACCATTTTGGGCCTTCTATCAAGATAGCTCCCTTGCTTGCCAGTTTCTTGGTTAGCATTTGATCTGCGATTCTATGTTTGTATTCCATAGTTTCATATATTTGATATTTTGTGTGCAAAGATACAACTTTTTATTGATATTTCCTCGATTGGCCGTATTTTGTTTCCTCGATTGGCTGTATTTTGTTTCCTCAGTTGGCCGTATTTTGTTTCCTCAGTTGGCTGTATTTTGTTTCCTTAGTTGGCGGAATAATGTCGCTGTTAAAGATTTTATTGGGGGTTAGTTGCCTACGGCAAGATGTTTTGGAGTAGCGAAGACAGAGGGAAGCTCGGTTCACTCTGTTGAGTCACGCCAAAACAAACCATAGGTAAATCTTGGAGGAAATCTTTGAAAAAATCTATGGCCTATGGCCAGAAATCTATATTTAACGTGAGTTCGACGAAATATAAGTGTCTAAAAATTTGGTGATTAGCGAAAATTGTTGTAACTTTAAGGTGCTAAAAA
>CAZPNC010000147.1:0-3011 GCA_964587945.1 uncultured Prevotella sp.
TTAACAACACCTGTATCAGAAGTGCTGACAGTAATGTCAACATCCCCATCTTTGCCAATGTCAGAGGCAACATTACCTCACAATATTCACGTACCGCCGTGCCTTACTGGTCAATGAGCGTAGGAGGCAAAGTGGATGACGGATTCTTCATAAAGCCTACCATAGGATACCGGTTCGGTGAGTTACGCCGATCATTCTTGTTGGGTTTGAGTTATGAATATTCAAAAATGAAACTTACAGACCCGGACAAAGATAGTGCAAGTTATTTTAGTCTCGTTCTTGGTTATGAATTCTAAACCACTTATAATCAAAAGTGCCACAATAGTGGGGGATATAATGTAAAACCAAACAAACTATATAATGCAATGAAGAAAATACTGGGAATAACAGTCATGGCACTAATGTGCTGCATGACGACAATGGCACAGAAGACTTCGGTTTTTGCCTACACTAACAAGACCATGGAATGTCTTGGCGTGGAATTGGATGGGTCACAGACTTTACGCGTATCTGGTGTCGGCCGGAACAAATCTGATTCTAAGGAACAAGCAAAAAAGAATGCAGTATGGACAGTCATATTCAACGGTGTACAGGGAGGAAATGATGGCTGCAATACACGTCCACTCATCAATGAGCCTAACGCAGCGGAGAAATATGAAGACTACTTCAATATCTTTTTTGCAGACAATGGTGATTACAAGGAATATATATCCATGGAAGACACCAAACGCCGCTCATCAAAAAAAGCAAAGTCAAAGGTTGCTGCTAACTATACAATTACGGTACGGGTGCTACGACCGCAACTCAAGCAGCGTCTAATATCCGACGGCGTGCTTAAAATGGAGAAATAAAGTTAACAGATAAAAAGTCACAGTTATGAAAAACAAGATATTCGCCACACTCTTCCTTGTGTTATTCTGTCTTACATCCATGGGACAGGCTAAAAAGCCTACGTTGATGATTGTGCCAAGTAACGTATGGTGCAATCAAAACGGATATATGACGACCTTTGACAATCAGGGTGTCAAAGAGGAAGTGCCGGACTATGTCAAGGCTCTTAATAACAGTATGGATCTCACTGCTGTCATCGCACAGATTGGCGGACAGATGGCCGACCGCGGCTTTCCTCTGAAAGATCTGCAGCAGACAACAAAAAACATTAATAACTTCAGTGCGGAAAACACATTGCTGCGTAGCAAGAGTAGTGGGGCACAAATCTCCGAAAGCCCTATTGACCGCTTGCGCCGCATTGCCAAGGCTGACATCATAATGGAACTACAATGGGATATGGTGTCTGTAGGTCCAAAGAAACAGGTGCGTTATATATTAAAAGGCCTCGATGCTTATTCTGGAAAGCAGGTGGCAACGGCACAGGGTATAGGTCCCGCATCATTCTCTGCACCGGAAGCCATCTTGCTTGAAGAAGCCGTCACCGACAAGATGGACAACTTCTGCTCACAGCTGCAAGCACACTTTGATGATATGCAAGAGAACGGGCGTGAAGTCGTAGTTGATATTATGGTATTCAATAACGGTTCCGGCATTGACCTCGAAAAGGAGTATGGCGGACAAGAACTATCTGAAGTCATAGACGGATGGTTTAACGAGAATACCGTGGCACACAGGTTTTCTAAATCTGATGCCACAGAGACTTTCGCACTCTATGAACAGGTGAGAATACCTCTTTACAATACAAACAATATGCCTATGGATACAGAACAATTTGTAAGGAAACTTGCCAAGTTCCTTGGCAAAGAACCATATAACATAACCTGCAAGACACTCAACCGTGGCCTCGGCCGTTGTGCGCTTATCATAGGTGAAAAGTAAACGCCTTAATCCCTTTAACTTCATCTAAAATGAAAAAGATAAAGACATTAGCATTAGCATTGGCTCTATGTACAGGAACCACTGTTTGTGCGCAAGATTGCGAGTTGCAAATAGCTGCAGTGGTTGATAACCAATTGGGAGATATACCAGCAGCAGCAACTAACCAGATAGAATCAGTACTCACACGAATTGCCAGCGAGAACGGTTTGACAAAGGACATAACCTATGCACAGTTTGTACTTACTGCAAAAATAGATATACTCGATAAACATATTGTGGCAGGACCACCACAACAAATTGTCAATAATCTCGGTGTTACACTATATATAGTTGATGCCATAAACAAACAGAAATATTCTAATACATACATAGAAGTAGACGGTGTGGGTAAAAGCGAGACAAAAAGTTATGTCAATGCATTGCTTAACCTCAAGTCCCAGAATGGCAGCATCATTGCTTTTATAGATGCCGCCAAGAAAAAAATCATGGCATACTATGATCGTCAGTACCCTTATATCCTTAAAGAAGCGGAACGCAAGGCTTCACTACAGCAGTATGAGGAGGCTGTTGCATTATGCACATCTATCCCATTCTGTTCAAAAGGCGGTAATGAAGCCATGAAGGTGGGTTTGAAACTTTATACAAAGTACCGTAACCTGCTTAATCAGAAAGTACTCACGCAGGCAAGGGCTATATGGGCAGCAGACCAAAGTCCTGAGGCTGCCGAAAATGTAGCACAACTTCTTGCTACCATCGACCCGGAATCTTCAAGTTACAGTCAGGCTATAACCTTCATGAATGACGTGAAGAAACAAACACGTAGTGATATAAATTTTGAAATGCGCGAAAAATATCACGATGAGGTTTCCATACAGAAACAGACCATATCTGCTATGCGCGATGTAGGTGTTGCATACGGTCGTGGTCAAAAAGCACATACAACTAATCTTATGTGGGTAAAATAAGTCGTATCTGGCAGGAACAGACTTTACACATACAATTATGGGAAGGAGCGTCACACACAGACACGCCTTCCCGTAACTGCTTTGTCAGGTGGACAGGATTTATGGCAAAAAGCAGCAAAGGTACAGAGCATAGAAAAGACTATTCAAAGCATTTGGCTACACAATTAGAATCTTTTACATATTGGAATAAATTAGTTCTATACAAAGGAAAGCGGA
>CAZPNC010000148.1:0-2961 GCA_964587945.1 uncultured Prevotella sp.
ATGTTACGCATTTTCGACTATCTCCGCACCCACGCCACACTGCGATGGCTTACGTTGTGCTGCTTCACGGCGGTGCTGGCGGCATCCGTTATGCGCCTGACATACAAGGAGGACATATCCGACTTCTTGCCTCTCGGCACTGCTGACCGCGACAACCTCAACATATACAAGGAGATATCCGGTGCGGACAAGCTATTCATAATTTTCCACCACCATGGTGACCCTGACCGCACAGTGGAGGCGGTGGATGACTTCTGCCGCGAGGTGAGCCGGCGTGACACCGCAGGATGGACGGCTTCCATGACGGCACAGTTCGACATGGAGAAATTCGCCACGGTGCAACGTTTCGTGTATCAGAACATTCCCTACTTCCTGAACAAGAGTGACTATGCCCGCATGGACTCGCTGTTGCAGAGTGACGGATATGCTGACAGGCAACTGAAACAGGACAGGGAGGCACTGATGTTCCCCAGCGGCGGACTGCTGACGGAGAACATCGGCCGCGACCCGCTGAACCTCTTCACGCCTACCGTGGCACGGCTGCTACACAGACAGCAGGGTGCGAACTTCGAGATGTATGACGGATACATCTTCACACCCGACATGGAGCGTGCCGTGGTGATGCTGACATCGCCATTCGGCAATGCAGAGACGGAGAAGAACGCACTGCTGATAAACCTTCTCGACAGTGCCATAACGGCTATGGGGCAGCACTGTCCTGACGTGAAGGCCACCATTGCCGGCGGCCCGCAGATAGCGGTGGGCAACGCACAGCAGATAAGGCAGGACAGCGGCATTGCCATAGCCCTCGCCGTAGTGCTTATCCTCGCACTGCTCTTCCGCGCCTTCCATTCCGCAAGGAACATCTTCCTCATAGCCTTGTCAATAGGTTGGGGATGGCTCTTTGCACTCGGCGGCATGGCACTGCTGCACGACAGCGTGTCCATCATCGTCATAGGACTGTCAAGCGTCATCCTCGGCATTGCCGTGAACTACCCGTTACATCTCGTGGCGCATCTCTCACACGAAACAGACGTGCGACGTGCGCTGAAGGATATATACACTCCGCTGCTTGTGGGCAACATTACTACGGTGGGGGCGTTTCTTGCCCTTGTACCGCTGCAGTCCACCGCACTGCGCGACCTCGGCATCTTTGCCGCACTGATGCTTGTGGGCACCATTGCCTTTGTACTCGTCTACCTGCCCCACCACGTAAAGGCGGCGACAGGGAAGAAGGAGTTCCGCCTGCTGTCGCGCCTCTCTGCCATACGGCTTGAGGACAAGCGGTGGGTGACGGTGGCGGTGGCGGTGCTGACGGTGGTCTTTGCGTGGTGCAGTCTTGGCACGGAGTTCGACTCTAACATGGCGAACCTGAACTTCATGACGGCACAACAGCGTGAGGATATGGATTATTTCCAGAGACTGACGGCAGCGGATTCCACCGCGGCAGCGCAGACACTGTATGTCGTTTCGTCCGCTGCCACGATGGACGAGGCTCTTGACAGGAGCATGGCGCAGCAGCACCGCATTGACAGCGTGGCGCAGTCACACGGTGCCCTGCATGAGGGTGTGTCACCGTTCCTCTGCTCCATGGCGGAACAGCGGCGCAGGCTGGAGATGTGGAGGGAGTTCACTGAACGCAACCGCAGCCGGCTGACGGCGGAACTGGATGCGGCGGCACTGCACAACGGCTTTGCAGAAGGGGCGTTCATGGGGTTCCGCGACATCATATCGGCAGGTTACGAGCCTCAACGGTTCAGTTATTTCGCACCGCTGACACAAGAATTGTTTTCAGGAAACATAAGCACCGACAAGGCCACTGGGCGTTGCTCCGTAGTGGATAAACTGCATGTGGACGGCAGGCACATACAAGAGGTGAAGGGACTGTTCTCTGGCAGTTTCACAGTGGAGAGCATGAACAGCGCAATGGCAGGCTCGCTGTCTGATGATTTCAACTATATCGGTTGGGCGTGCTCACTGATAGTGTTCGTCTTCCTGTGGCTATCCTTCGGCAGACTGGAACTGGCACTGCTGGCATTCCTGCCTATGGCGGTGAGCTGGGTATGGATTCTCGGCATAATGGCACTGCTGGGTGTCAAGTTCAACATAGTGAACGTCATTCTGGCGACATTCATCTTCGGACAGGGTGACGACTACACCATCTTCATGACGGAGGGCTGCCAGTATGAGTATGCCCACCGCCGACCGCTGCTGGCATCTTACAAGAACAGCATAGTGCTATCTGCCCTCATCATGTTCATAGGTATAGGCACACTGATAGTGGCAAAGCATCCGGCACTGCATTCACTGGCCGAAGTGACGATAATAGGAATGTCGAGCGTGGTACTGATGGCGTGGCTGCTTCCGCCGCTTGTCTTCAACTGGATGACACGCACCTCTGACGGAGGATACCGCCAAAGACCGCTGACATTATATGGCTTGTGGCAACGGATATGCGGCACTGACAGTGGTGACGGCAACGGCAACACAACAGGCAGCAGCCGCTATGCACGACTGGTTTATGAGCGTTACCTTTACAAGGGGTTGCACATACAGCGCACGGTGAAGAGAAACATGAAGCGCAACGGCAACTTCGCAGCCACTGTTGACCGTGACTACGAGGGTGAGGAGATAGTGGTGGCACAGTGCGGATATGGCGAGGAGGCGTTGCTGATGGCATTGGCGCACCCCGACAAGACGGTGACTGCCACGGACAGTGACCCTGAGAAACTTGACATACTGCGTGTCAGTGCTATGGGACTGGTGGAGAACATAAGGATAAAACAAACGTAAGGGGGAACACAATGAGGTACGCTATCATATATATAATGTGTATTTTCTGTTTCGGCAACGCCTGTGCGCAACCCGTGACAGGTTCTGACGGACGCGTTACTTTCCGCTATGTAAACGCCAAGGCGGACGAGGTGGCGGTGAAAGGCAGCAAGGGTGTGAACGGCGACA
>CAZPNC010000149.1:0-2911 GCA_964587945.1 uncultured Prevotella sp.
GCGTAGAAGGTAATGTTTCTGTAGATGTAGCTATCGACTGCGAAGCTCCTGCACTCATGTACCGTAATGGTTGGTACTATCTACTCGGCACTCATGGCACATGCTGTGATGGAGTAAACTCTACTTACAATATTATTGTAGGTCGTTCACGCAATGTTACCGGTCCTTACTACGACAACCTCGGCCGCGATATGATGCGCGGTGGCGGAAAGATGGTTATCAACGCCGGCCACAGAAAAACTGGAGCAGGTCACTTCGGACGTTTCATCGTTGCAGATGGTGTGGAGAAAGCTTCATTCCACTGGGAGGCAGATATGGACATGGGCGGACAGAGTACTCTTGCAATCCACCCAATAGTATGGAAAAATGATTGGCCAGTTATTGAAGATCAATTCGTACCAGGCACTTATGACATCCAATCAGAAAGAAGAGGCTATGCACTCGAACTTTCTGTTGACTTCGTAAGAATGGAACGCGCCAGAACTTCAAGAGCTTTCGGAACAGAAGGCAGTCAAGCTGAACCACTTCAGAAAATCAAAGAACAAACACTCGAAGATGTTATCGGTGGTTGGCCAACGGGCAATATTGATGTACGTTGTGGCGAATATATGTTCCGTCCTCACCAGAAATGGACAGTTGTTCCTGTAGATGGTCCAGGCTATCTAGGTGGTCCTTACTATAAAATCGTCATTGAAGGTACAAACCGTGCTCTTGCTGCAGCTACAAACAAACAGGTAATTGCTGTTCCTGAGTTTACAGGCGCTCCTGAACAACTTTGGCGCATTGATATGCTCACAGACGGCACTTACCGCATCATGCCTAAAGCAGCCCCTGGTTGCGATGAAGAAGTATGCCTTATTTCAGTAGCTGACAGCACACCTGGCCTTGGCAAATTTGATTTCAATAGTGACAATTCTAAATGGAATTTCAAACAAAGATAATGACTCGCTTTACATTCATCCCTTTACTTATAGCCACAATTCTCACTCTTGCTTCATGCAAGAGTGATGATTACATCAAAGCCATTGACAACACTAAATTTGAATTGAAGGTTGGAGATGCTGTGATGTTGGTTGATGCTTCCGATGGAGCCAAGGTGGTTTCACTCAAATTGGGAGAAAAGGAAATTCTCGCCCAACACGTGGAGCCTGCCAATGGTCGTTTCGGAAACAGATTTGACTATGGTTCGACCTTTTGGCCAAGTCCACAAGAACCTTGGTACTGGCCACCTATCAAGACATACGACTACGATAATTATCTTACTGAATTGACAGAAAAGAAACTCACTGCCACAAGCGGCATTAATGAGCGCTATCCATATAAATTCATCAAGGAATACTCTATCGACAGTCGTAAAAAAGCTTTTGTCATCACTTATACTATCGAAAATCCTAATGACTCGACAATAAGTGTGGCTCCATGGGAAATTACACGCGTACCTAATGCCGGTGTATTCTTCTTTGATGCGAAAAAAGCAGACATCAGCCCGAACGATTTGATTCCAACCAAGTTTGACTTTAATTACGCTTGGTGCGAATTCTCTTCCGCTACAGAACAACGTAAAATATTTGTTGATCCTAAGGGCTGGTTGGCATATAGCAACAACGGATTTCTTCTTCTCAAACAGTTTGATGATTTACAACAAGGTGAAGCTGCTCCCGGTGAAAGCGAAATGGAAGTTTATATCGCTGATGGGGAATTATTCATTGAGCTTGAAAATCAAGGAGCTTATACTACTCTGCAACCTGGTGAAAAGCTTTCTTACATAGTCAGATGGTATGTTAGACCTACTGAGTCCACTCCAATTGCCAGCAAACAATTGAGTGATGAAGTGTCTAAACTTTTAAAATAGCGACAACTACCCCTATATGAAAAAACACTACTAACAATGCTCTGCATCATGGCTGTTAGGACTTCATGCAAGAGTGACATCAAAAACCACGATGCTCGTTCAGAGGGCATGTCTTATGGCATGATGACAGCTATACAGCTCGACAAAAAAGACATTTTTGGCCGTCTAATGCGTTTATTCGCATTCATGCACCTCAGCGGTAATTATCAAGTTATTTTTCCTCAGAATTAGGTTTCATTATATATAATGAAACTAATAGGGCAACAATATATAAATGTTGCCCTATTATGTTATATAATAAAATAATATCTTTACTGAAGTTTTGAAACACCCTATTAAAAAACAATATGAAATCTACTCAAGCTTTTTTGAAACTTCTGCTCGGTGCAGCATGTGTGCCAATAGCAGCCCTTTCTCTCACTTTCTGCAGCGGCAACTTTAAGGAAGGTCCTTGTGATATTTACGCCAAGGGCGGCACTCCTTGCGTCACTGCTCATAGTACTACACGACTTCTCTATTCTAAATATAACGGTCCGCTTTATCAGGTCGTTAGAGAATCAGATGGCCAAACTTTGGACATCGGAATCATCAAAGGAGGATATGCAGATGCAGCAGCTCAAGATAATTTCTTGAAAGGAACTATCGGCTACATTTATAAAATATACGACCAAAGTGGCAATGGCAATGACTTGGTTCAAGCTGCGCCAGGCACCTTCCTTGGTCCAGCTAAAGGTAAATTCAATACTATGGCAATAGCTGATATGGCTCCTGCAACAATTAACGGACACAGAGTATATGGCACGTACATCATGCCAGGTATGGGATATAGAAATAATGACGCAAAGAATATTTCTATTGATGATGAGCCTGAAGGCATGTATTATGTGATTGACGGCCGTCATTTTTCAAGCGGATGCTGCTTTGACTACGGCAATGGTTCAACCAATGGTCGTGCAGTCGGCACCGGCACTATGGAAACCACTTACTATGGTACTGCCACAGCGTGGGGCAGCGGCAATGGTGATGGTCCTTGGATTATGTCCGACATGGAGGCAGGCC
>CAZPNC010000150.1:0-2859 GCA_964587945.1 uncultured Prevotella sp.
CTTGCAGCCCTCCGATAAAAGAGTTAAGGGAGAATATACCATCGAAAAACACGCTATTTGAAGTAAGCACTCAATTTAGGGCTATAAAATAAAGTTTGTACCTTTGCTGCTGAATTTAAACATTAACATTATGTACAGCAGCGAAGATTTAGAAAGATTTTATTTCCAGTATCAAACCGAGGCGTTGCCTCATGGCGAATCGATACAGAGTTTTTGTGTAAAGAACAAAGTCCCCTACAACATTTTTTCGAAATGGTACAAGGACACACGCAAACAGATTGTAGAGGTAAAGGTAGATGGCAGACCCTCAGACTCGGAAAAAGAACCATCCGTTCAATCCGATACCATTCAGCCAGCATCGCCTTCTCCAGTTCGTATAATGATAGAACTGCGAATGAGCAATGGCCTTCATTTAAGTCAGAGGAACCTAAACTATCAGGATCTTGTCCGTTTGGTAGAGAAGCTGGAGGGCCTATGTTGAGCGTTACCGGATTAAACCACTTTTATTATGTTCGTGATTTCTCAGATATGCGTTGTAAGCACAGCCGCGTGTTGTCAATCATCCGTGAGCAGCTTCATCGCGAACCTAATGATGGTGATGTGTTCATTGTAATGTCAAAGGACAGGAGGATCGTGCGTATGTTCACCTATGACAACCGTTCGTACAGCCTTTTCGAAAAGAAGTTTGTCAGCGGTTATCAGTTTATGAAGGTGTGTCATGAGGGTGGTGAGAAAGTATATAGGATTGACTGGCGTGATGTTGTTTTGCTGCTGGAAAATCCAATAGTTAAAGAATTGAAAATCAGATAATTATGTTGTTAAAACACTTGCATATGTCAGAAAAAATTAGTACCTTTGTACCTGAAAATAAGGCATATACAAAGAATGGATTTGCAGCATATCATAGCCCAAAAGAAGGAATTGCTGGTGCGGGAAACGTTCTCGCGCCAGCCAATAAACTATAGTGAAAATATGGCTGCAGACGAGAAAGACCGTTTCATACAATACTTGGTCGATAAGGTCAATACGTACGAGTTGGACAAACGTGCTACAGAACTTGCCGTAGAAGAGTTCCAGTCCACGTTTGACAGTGTAAGTGCCAGCCTCGAATCCTTGAAGAAGGAAATGGAGGAGATAAAGGCTGAACTGAGCGAGGAACGTTCTAAGCGCAAGAAGGCCGAGGCAAAGGCACGTAAGCTCGACCAACAGTTGAAGTATGCCCAAAAGAACAAGTTCGGCGACAAGCGCCAGAATGCCCGCAAGGACGAGAGGAAGGATGAATGCGCCGACCGTGAGGACGAGAAGGACAAGTTTGACGGAACCGAGGGTACTGTGTCAACCAAGTCGGTTCAGGAGAATCCGAAAGAAGAGAATCCTGTGAAAGTGAAGAAAGAGCGTGATACCTCAAACCGTCCTGAGAAGTATGACACAATGTCGGTTGACGGCGCTCCCGTCTTCCATCCGACAGACGACTCAAAGGTTCCGGGCAGGATTATGGAGCGAAAATCGGTAAAGGTGTTCAGCTTCAAGATGTGCCTTGTTGAGGAGCTGTACGAGATGGTTCATTATGTTGAGCCAGGCAAAAAGCCTAAATGGGGCTATTTCCCAACAGAGGGTCATCCTGAGGTGGTTATGAAGTTTGAAGGCACAAAGGCTACGCCGGAGTTTCTTCAGGCCCTTGCCTATGAGGTATATGTAAAGAACGTCACGTTTGGTCTTCTTCACCAGTGGCTTACAGATATGGGAATGACCATATCCGAAAACACACTCCACAACTGGCTTAAGAAAGGCAAGAAGTATCTGGACAAGTTAATTGTGGTCCTGAAAACCATAGCCTTGGAGAAAGACTCGATAGTTAACTGCGACGAGACATGGTGCAAGGTGCGGAAGTATGACCATTACAAGAAATGTTATATATGGGTGTTGGTGAACAAGGCAGAAAGGATAGCAATCTTCTTCTATGAGGATGGCTCCAGAGGCCGTGATGTGCTCACCCATTTCCTCGGAGATGCCGAACTGAAAAGCATAATGACCGATGGTTACAATGCCTATGTATTTATAGGTGATGAGCTGAAGTCAACCAAGTTCAAGGACACCGAACATCAGATTTGCATGGCTCATGCGATGGCCAAGTTAGCCAAGGCGGCCAATCCTGGCGGAGACAAGGCAGCTCTTCCGTTCCATGATGACCTGAGCCTCTTCTACAAGTTGGAAGACAGATATGACGAAGAGGGAATAAGTCCGGAAGAACGAGGCCGGCGACGGCAAAGTCTTGAAACTAAAGAGATATTGATAAGACTAAGATCAAGGCTCGACATGGAACTTGCAAAGGATGAGACGGAGCGAAGTCCATACCTGACAGAGGCCTTGAACTATCTTAATAAGTTCTGGGATGGGATCTTCGCCTATCAAAAGGACGGCAATTATCCGATAGACAACAACATAGCGGAGCGAACCATCAGAAAGCTCACGACTCAGCGTAACAACTCCCTGCATTACGGAAGTGATGAAGGAGTTGAGATGGCTGTTGCCTATCATAGTGTTATCTCCACCGTAAAGCTTCATGGCATGTCCTGTTGGAGGTACCTTGGTGAATTTTTCAAAAAGATATTTAATGGATGTCGAGATTTCTTTAGTCTGACACCCGCAAATATAGGTATGGCTTATGCCAATTGTTAAATCAAACGTTTAATTTTTAACACACGAAATGATAGAGCACTGCAAAGTGCTTTAAATCAGACGTGTGCCCTAAATTGAATACTTACGCAAATCACAAGATTTCCCATTAAATGAGGAATTACATTAATTATTTTTGTGTATCTTTGCATCGCAATTGCAGAAAGTTATGGTTATTGGTGA
>CAZPNC010000151.1:0-2814 GCA_964587945.1 uncultured Prevotella sp.
AATCCCTTTAGTGTCTCAGACATGTCAGCAAGGCTACCGGCGAGGTCGCTGACATCCACTCCGATGAAAGCCTTTGAGAGACCTCCGAAAATCCTTAATCCTGTACCAATGGCTTTGCCCGTCTTTTCCTTGTCTACATAGCGTATGTCATTGACAATAACAAAAGTATTGCCTATCAGGTCTTCTCCGGCATCTTCCAATAATGCTTTTCCACGCACACTACGACTTGCCATCACTTTGTCAAAAGCAGAGGCGTTATACAGACCGCGTTCCTTGACCAGTTCCATGTCACACACACCGGTGAACATATCCCGGTCAAACCACTTTGCTACCATACGGCTGGCCACCTTGTTGTTTTCCAACCATGTAGTAACTGTCGTGTTTTCATCGTCAGATGAGGCGCTCTTCAATTTCTCGTCCATATCCACCACTTTGACAGCAAGGTCATGGTTGTTGAAATGTTCAGATACGGGCATACTTAGAAATACTTCCTGTATGTTATCAGCGAATTTCTGTTCACGGTGGTTTATCATCAGTTGGTAGAGTGAACTGCGCCGATATTGCTGCTGGGCAATATCCTGTCCGTTTGCTGCGGTAAAAGCAAGCATCAAGGCTATGAATGCATAATATCTTTTCATGTTGGATTTTGTCTTTAGTCGTTTAACGTTAATGCTGTTAATAATCCCATCCCTCTTCAGGAATCACAGTGTCTATATCATAGCGCACAATGCCTTGGGTCTGTTTTAGTACCAGTTTGTTTGCCTGGTTAGAAGTGAGTGCCAATCCTCCATTTTTCAATACGGCCTTTTTCACCTCAGTAGCACATGCTAAAGGGAAAGGTTTGTCTACAAGCACTTTGTTCTGTGTATCAACAAGTATATATAAATCTGTATACATACCCTCTGGCTTACCTGATGTGTTTATAGGGTTTGCCAATGCCATACCGTCCTTGAATGCGCCGACACTCTTGAATCCTCGTACAAGGGCTTGATGTTGCTTTATGTCATAGTTATAGTATATGCTGTCTGCTGTCATAACCCAAATGTTTGTAGGATTGGCTTCCTGTGGGTAGACTATACCAATGTATTTCGCTGGCACAAGTACAGTGCCTTTATCGTCAATAGTCCCCCACTTTCCGCCTTCCTTGAAGAAGTACAGTCCGTTGTATGATGCCGTAAGGTATTCATACTGTGGTTGCAGCAATGCATTGCCATTGATGTCATACAATCCCCATTTGTCTCCCTGTTTTATTGCGATATTTGTTGATGTACCGTAGTTTATATTGGGCAATGACACATCACTGAAAGTGAGATTGGTAAATAACTTGGTACCATTGGTTCTGTAAACTACGGACTTTCCTTCTGCAATTCCTGCATAGAATCCATTGTCAAGTGTTGTACCTTTCTCGAACTTTATCTTGCTGAAGCCTGTTTCCTTTACTGTGAATGTCTTATCTATGAAATACCATCCGTCTGTGCTGTTCTCTGGTGCTATATTACCATAGAAATCACCGTGTGTCACTATATCCGCTTCATTTATAGCCTGTTGTATTGTTCTTTCCGGTGCAGTCTTGCCTGTCGTAATGTCAATGTATCCGTATGTGATGCTTTTTGACTTAGTGTTCCAGTACCTCATTATACCCTCTATGGGTTTTGATACCCATGTGTAAATGTCTTCTTCCACCAGAACATTACCGTTGATATCCATCAAGCCTGCTTCTTTAGTTGAGAGAGGAGTGCCCGTAAACCCAAGATATTTACAGTCAGTCTTCAATGTATCCGTAATCCAATAACCGAAGATACCAAGGAGTTCAGACTCTCCAAATACCTTTTGTGTTGCAAAATGTGTCTTGGTACTGAATTCAAATACACCTTTTAGCTTAGGTGTCAGCAGTTCCTTTCCATATTTGTCAACAATACCGAGTTTTCCGCCATTGACACCTTGCTTGCCTTGTGCCTGAATGATTTTACCTCCATTGGTGAACCAAGCCAATCCATAACAGTTGAAACGACTGACATAAGATTTTTCTGCTGCTAATATTATGTTACCGGTTTGTGAATCAATCAGTCCGTATTTCTTTCCCTTCTTCACCCTTGTGGGCAAACCTGAAATACGGTCTTCTATATTGGAGTACTCCATTGGTAGTGCAAAAGAACCGTCAGGTTTTATCAATCCATACTTTTCGTCAACGCCGACCTTTGCCAGTCCACTTGCATCAAAAGGTTCTGCAAAATCATAATCACACTTAATGACGATGGCACCGTGCGCATCCTTATAGCCCATTTTGCCATCAGAGTCGGATACGACTTGCAGTGTTTGAGCCGAAAGGAAATTGATGCAAGCAGCAAATGCCATTGTTAAAAAAAATTTAGTCTTACACATGATACTGAAATAGGGATAAAGGTGTAATTAAAATATAAATAGATTACAGGTGGGGTTTATAAATTTCCACCATATAAGAAGATAAATATGTTCTGTTGACTTTTGTACTTTGTTTCCTTTTATCCGGTGCATTCTGCCAGTTTCAGCGGTCATATAGCATACCATGATTCTTTCTACAACTAGTAAACTGCCCTCGGCTTGAAAACAAGAACATGGCAAAGCCAATTTTTAGAACTCACCGATTGTTATTGTTATTTTGCAAAATTATTGTTTTTTTTTGATTTACCAAAATAAAAGGAAGTTTTTTTTCATCATAAGGTTTTTTTTTTAGGTTTTCCATTGGTGTTGTGTTCTATTTCGTCAAATTTTTCTCTTGTCACTGTCGCCATCCATTGTTTGAATGGTTCTGCCTTAGGAGACGGAATGGACTGT
>CAZPNC010000152.1:0-2758 GCA_964587945.1 uncultured Prevotella sp.
ATCCGACAGCGTGTTTACGAGCATTCCAATGTGAGCAACATGTAAATAAGCGCAGGTAAGCGTGTCCGCGATGCAGCCTTTTTTTTAATCATTATGCTTGTTACCTTTGCTGCAACATTATTAAAACCTCAAAAATATGTTAGCAGCAGAACGATACAAAAGTGTGTGGAACATGTTTCTACAAGCACTTAACCATGATCCGACAGCGTGTTTACGAGCATTCCAATGTGAGCAACATGTAAATAAGCGCAGTATGGCAAGATGGATGCGAAACAATGGTCTCAGTGTCAGAAAAGCCAAGACTCTTCTACATGAAAGTAAAAAATCGGCAGACAAACAAATGCCGCCGTCTGATTCTATGTTTCTTCCGATAACCGCTGACTTTACTCTAAGTCACAAGGAAACATCCGATATGTTATACGGAGTTTGTTTCACTTTTCCCGACGGCACCCAAGTGAACATTAAACGTGGCACAGCAGAAGCAGTCATGTCATTTCTCAAACTATACCAGAGGGAGGATCAGCCATGTTTGGACTGAATGACGGAATGCGCTATTATGTCTGCCAGCGCTATGTTAGAATGAACCTGGGGATAAACGGTCTCTATAAGTTAGTGTCGCAGGAGATGGATCTGCCGCCATTAAGTGGGGCTGTGTTCATCTTCTTCAGCAAGAACCGACAGCAGGTGAAACTCCTTCGCTGGGATACGGACGGTTTCACACTCTATCAGAAGCGACTTGAAAGAGGTACCTTCGAGATACCCTATTTCAATACCGGCAAGAAGGCTTGCGTAATGCCCTACAAGACCCTATCCGCTATAATGAGCGGAATATCGTTGAAGTCGGTAAGATATCGCAAGAGGTTGAACATTGATAATTCTATATCTATAAACACTTGATAATCAGTAATATTATCATCAAAATACATGATGATTTATTTGGTAGTCTCGTCTTTTTTTCGTACCTTTGAAGTATGAATAAAGACGAGATTATTGCATTGTTGCAGCAACAGAACTCATTTTTGCAGGAACAGATTTGCTCCCTGCAAAACCAACTTGCGGCATCCAATCGTAAGGCGGATGCCCTTCTGGAAGAGGTCACGTCTTTAAGAAATCTCCTTGAACACAAGTCGGAGGAAGAGGCCAAGCAGAAGCGCATAATCAAGGGACTTGCCAAGATAACACAGAACAAATCTGAAAAGCAGCCTTCAACACCTGCGCCCCAAGACCCAGTGGCAGGCCAGTCTTCTGAGAAGAAGGAACGCGCCCGTACCAACAATGGTGCAAAGCGTAAGCAGCACCTGGAGGTGGAAGTCGTCGAGGAGTATATCGAACCGGAAGACCCGCGCTTCAACAAGGAGTTGGCAAGACTGTATAAGACCAGGGACGTAATACGCTACGAACTCATCCCCATGCGCTTTATCAAGAAGATATACCATGTGCGGACGTATACACAGCACGACGAGTTCTTTTCTGGCAAGGCTCCTGATGCTCCTTTCCTTAACTCACAGTATGACGGCTCGTTCATCGCAGGTCTGGCACAGCTGAGATACATGTACGCAATGCCGGTGGAGAGAATAGTGAAATTATTCAACGACAACGGCTTCGACATGGATAAGGGAACGGCACACGGTCTGCTCCGCAAGACAGAGAATCTCTTCGAGAATCTCTATAAGGCACTCGGTGATACCATCAAGGAAGATACATATATCGCTGGCGACGAAACATACCACAAGGTACTTGTTAAAGACAAGAACAAAGACGGCAAAGGAATAAAGAAAGCCTATATATGGGTGGTGACTGCAGTAAACACCGGTCTTGTATACTACTTCTATCATGACGGCTCCAGAAAGGAAGACATCATACTGGATTATATAAAGGGCTATAAAGGAGCCTTCCAGTCAGACGGTTTTTCCCCATACCGTAAAATGGCAAAGTGGCTGCTGCGCCTGGCATGCTTCCAGCATGTGAAGAGAAAGTTTCTCGATTGTGGGGACGATTTCGATGCCAAGGTTATCGTACGCCTTATCAACTTCCTTTACCACAAGAACCACAAGCATAAGATCGGAGAAGACGGCTGGACGGAACGCGACAACTACAAATGGCGACAACAATACGCAATACCAGTCATGCATATCATAAAGAAGAAGCTTGACCGCATGGCAGCCGACAGCCGTCTTCTGCCTAAAACGGAGAAGTATGAAGCCGTGCATTATATGCTCAACGAGTGGGATGCCCTGATGAATATCTTCACAAGAGGAGATTACCATCTGGACAACAATCTTGTGGAACGACTCAACAGATACATATCATTATCCCGAAGAAACTCTCTTTTCTTCGGGTCGCATACTGGTGCCAAACGGGCAGCTATGTTCTATTCGCTTGCATGCTCCTGCAGACTGCAAGGTGTTAACTTCTTTGAATATATATCCGATGTTATCAACAAAGCAGCAACACTGCCGCCAAGAACACCGATAAGCAAGTATCGGGAATTGCTGCCGGACAAATGGAAACAAAAAAATATCGCTCAAGAATAAAAGCTTGAGCGATATTTTTTTGACGTGTATCTACTAGCATCGCGGAAACGCTTACAAGGTACGCAAACATGGCAGTTACGAAGCATGGCATTCATTACCCATATTTGTTTATGCGATATTGTATGAAAGAGGCAGATGCCTTTATAAACCGCTATAGCCCGTCATGCAAGAAATGGCGCAGATGCAGGTGGGTTATGCCATTGTCGTCGTTGCGGGTGAGCAAG
>CAZPNC010000153.1:0-2720 GCA_964587945.1 uncultured Prevotella sp.
GGCGCATTTGCTTACGAGGGGTTAGGGGTTTTTGAGGGACGACTATGTATATCACTCCTGACCAGTATTACACTACAACCGGCAACCATTTATGCCAAAAAGAACCTGACATTACATTACAGCCAGCCAGCAGAATACTTTGAAGAAGCATTGGTCATAGGTAATGGAACGATGGGAGCAATTATATATGGAGGCACAGACAAAGACATACTTTCGCTGAACGATATAACTCTATGGACAGGAGAACCCGACAAAAACATAACTACTCCAAATGCATATAAAGCTATTCCTGAAATCCGTGCATTGCTTGACAAGGAAGACTATAAGGGCGCTGACCGTATGCAGAAAAAAGTACAGGGCCATTACAGTGAGAACTATCAACCACTTGGACAATTATCCATTGCATATACAGAAGGCTCCAGGGACATAAACAAATACCAACGGGCATTAGACATCAGTCAAGCCATAGCTCAAACCACCTACACAAGAGAAGGCAAAGCATTTGCCTGCAATTATTTTGCATCCGCTCCAGATTCTGTTATAGTCATTCATCTGAAAACAGAAAACAAGAATGGTATTCAGGCCACACTCTCATTCAATTCCCAACTCCCCCATTCCACTACGGCAAAAGGCAATGAAATATCTACAGAAGGATATGCCGCATACCATTCTTTCCCATCATATTATAAGGCTGTCACACAAAAACACCTATATGACCCAGAACGCGGAACGCACTTCCGTACTCTTATCAGAGTGCTATCTCCAGAAGGCAACGTACAAAGCTTCCCTTCTGGAGAATTAAAAATCAGCGGCGGCAAAGAGGCTATGGTTATAATAGCCAATGTAACAAGTTTCAACGGCTTTGACAAAGACCCGGTAAGAGAAGGTCGTAATTATAGTATCATAGCCGCACAACGAATCGAACGTGCCGCAAAGAAAACATACACAGAATTAAAAGACGCCCATGTAACTGACTATAAACAATTCTTTGACCGTGTACAACTGGACCTCGGCAGCACAGCAGACACCATTTCTAAATTGCCGACAAATGAACAACTACGTCTTTACACCGACAAGGAGCAAAAGAATCCAGAACTGGAAGCTCTCTATTTCCAATATGGCCGTTACCTGCTCATCTCCTCTTCACGCACAAAAGGCGTTCCCGCCAACCTGCAAGGACTATGGAACGAGCGCCTGCTTCCACCATGGAGCAGCAACTATACAAGCAACATCAATCTCGAAGAAAACTATTGGGCAGCAGAAACAGCAAACCTCAGCGAGATGCATCAGCCATTGATGGATTTCATCACTAATCTGAGCAAAAATGGAGGAATTACTGCAAATGCTTACTACGGTGTGAACAAAGGCTGGTGTCTCGGTCAGAACACAGACATCTGGGCAATGACATGCCCAGTAGGAATGAACATCGGTGACCCTTCATGGGCTTGCTGGACCATGGGAGGGACATGGCTCTCAACACATATTTGGGAACGATATACATTCACGAAAGACGATGCCTTCCTGAAGCAATACTATCCTGCACTCAAAGGTGCAGCGGAATTCTGTTTGAACTGGCTTGTAGAAAAGAACGGGAAATTTATTACATCTCCAGGAACATCCCCTGAGAACAAATTCATTACCAATGACGGATATGTTGGTGCAACATCATACGGCAACACGTCAGACCTTGCCATGACACGCGAATGTCTCATTAACACAGCGAAAGCAGCGAAAGAACTCGGTGTAGACAAGCCATTCATACAACGGATAGAAAAGACCATCGCCCATCTACAACCCTATCAAATAGGCAAAAAAGGGAATTTACAGGAATGGTTACATGATTGGGACGACCAAGACCCTAAGCACCGTCACCAATCTCACCTATTCGGACTATACCCCGGACACCATCTGTCAGTATCCGGAACTCCCAAACTGGCACAGGCATGTGCACGCACGCTGGAAATAAAAGGCGATAAAACAACAGGATGGAGTACAGGATGGCGAATCAACCTTTACGCACGGCTTCAAGATGCAGAAAAAGCATATCACATTTATCGTTGCCTGCTCCGCTATGTCAGCCCTGACGGCTACCAAGGAAGCGATGCAAAGCGTGGTGGCGGAACTTACCCCAATATGCTTGATGCACATTCACCATTCCAGATAGACGGTAACTTCGGAGGATGCGCTGGAGTAATAGAGATGCTGATGCAGTCAACGGAAAACAGCATTACCACTCTTCCTGCTCTCCCCGAGCAATGGAAAGACGGCAGTATAAAAGGTATATGTGCCCGTGGTGGCTATGTTGTCGATATGAAATGGAAAGACAGAGAAGTCACATCACTGAATATCCTTTCAAGAAAAGGAGGAAAGACGACAATACGCTATAATGGTAAGGCGAAAACAATTAAACTAAAAGAACAAGAATACAAGAAAATATTATAGGACAAAGGCCACACTTAAAAGTGTGGCCTTTATTAATATGGAACCAAAGAAAAATCTGAAAGCAATAACAAATCTATCGTTCTATAAATAGCCAATACTCAAAACAATGATTAGGGGCAACCATAAATCCGTAAGTCTGTATATGTTTGTCAAAATAAAATTACAGATAATTTTTCCATTATGGGAAAAAAGTTATATAAATATTATGGTTTTATCAGTTTTTTTGGGTCTATGTTAAATCGTGTGGGTATCGAAAATGCTCTCCACCGTTGATATAG
>CAZPNC010000154.1:0-2684 GCA_964587945.1 uncultured Prevotella sp.
TCACTGTGAAGAATAACGATTATAGATATTTACTATGAAAGAGGAACGTTATTTTTATGTACCAGATGCAGACAGTCGCCACGAACTTCCACAAGAAGAGGCTGTACATGCCACAAGAGTGCTGCGTCTGCATGAGGGCGACAGCATATTTCTCATGGATGGCATAGGATGCTTTTATAAAGCAGTGGTCACTATGACGTCAGGTAAACGATGTGCTTATTCCATAACAGAAAGACTGCAGCAACAACGTCCATGGAGAGGCCATATACACATAGCAATGGCTCCGACGAAAATGATGGAACGGGTAGAATGGATGGCGGAAAAGGCTACAGAAATAGGCTTTGACGAATTATCTTTTCTGGAATGCAAATTCTCGGAACGAAAGCAGATAAGAGTTGACAGGGTGGAAAAAATTGTAGTGGCTGCAACAAAGCAAAGTCGCAAGGCTTGGAAGCCACTTGTTAACGAGATGTGTTCGTTCAACAGCTTCATAGAAGAAAAACGTAATGGACGCAAGTTCATTTGTCATTGTTATGCAGAAATAGAGAAAAAAGATTTATTCACTCTGTTGTCTGATTATCATAAGGCAGCCGCAAGTGACACGGATGATGAAGTTACGATACTCATTGGTCCTGAGGGGGATTTCTCTATTGATGAAGTGAAGTCCGCCATTGCACATGGTTATGAATCAGTATCATTGGGCACTTCAAGACTCCGTACAGAAACGGCGGCACTGAGTGCGGTGATGATGGCACAACTAACAAGGTGAAAACCAGAAACAAATACTTATAATTTCACGAATAATGATCAAGCACATCCTTTTCTTACTAATAACTACAGTCATTGTTGGACTGACATCATGTTCCAACGATGATTATACGAATTCCATACCGTCCAACAGTACGGCTCTTATAGCTGTCAACGCTGCTGATTTCGTCGGGGACAAGTCCCCTTTCGCTTCTCTTCTTATGCCCTTTGTTGACAACGATGAAAAACGGCTTAAGGGTATTGACCTAACAAAGGATATTTTTCTATTTACTTCCGGTGACGGTAATCTTGGAATGTGTGCGCCACTTAGTGACGATGATGAATTTGACGACTTTCTGGGACGTCTTGCCACCCTTGGCGTTATAAAGAATCATACAGAAAATGACGGAAAAGATTTCTACACATTCAATGACCAATGGGTAATAGGTTACAATGATTACACACTGCTTGTCATGGGGCCTGTCACCGGTGCTGATGCCGAAGCCAAACTGACAAGGAGAATGACGAAACTTATGGAGAAGGATGAAGACCAAAGCATAAAGCGTTCCATGATATGGCAACACCTGGAAGAGCAGAAGAGTCACATCCGCATGGTGGCACAGGTCAGTGCATTGCCTGAACAAGTGGCATCAACAGTGACACTGGGTGCTCCACAGGGAACGGATCCTGCGGATATATTGCTGGAAGCGGAATTGTCCTATGATGACGGTACCTTGCTTTTTACAGGTACGACCTGCTCGTACAACCCCAACATCAAGCAATGTTTGAAGAAATCACAGTCGCAATATCGCCCAATAACCGTAGACTGGCAAAAAGTGATGGGCGACACAACATTAGTGGGTGTTTTTATGAATGTTGAAGGCAAAGACTTCATGCCACAACTGCAGAAGGACAAAGCACTCAACACCATGCTTATAGGTACCGGTGCGTATGACCGTATACGTGATAATAACGGTGACATGGCTATTCTGTTAATGCCATCAAAAGGAAAAGGAGATGATGATATTTTCGTTGCGAAAGTATTGAACCTGCCTGCCGGCAATGTACATGGCAACGACAGACTTGTAGTCGCTATAAATGTCGATGCCTTGACAGGCCCATTGTCACAGACGATGACACCGTTTATGGGTAAGGTAAAGAGGATAATCTATAATATGAAAGTTGAATAAATGAAAACGATAACATTCAGCAATGTGATGCCTAAGGTTTTTCAGGGGACAAATGATCTGGAATCCGAAATATGGCAGGCACAGGCTACATTTGAACAGGGACGCCTGTATTTGGTTGAGGCAGAATCAGGAAAGGGCAAAAGTACATTTTGCAGTTACATCCTCGGTTACAGGAAGGACTATACAGGCGAAGTACTGTTCGATGGAGAAAATACGCAGCAATATTCTGCTGACCGTTGGACGGTGATGAGACGTGAGCATGTCAGCCATCTGTTCCAGGAACTGCGACTGTTTCCAGAATTGACGGCAATGGAGAATGTACAGATAAAGAACCAATTAACCAACCATACTGATGAGAAAACCATACTATCATGGTTTGAACGTCTTGGCATACCAGACAAGGTTGACCAAAAGGTCGGAGTCATGTCATTCGGACAACAGCAACGCGTTGCAATGATGAGGGCTCTGGTCCAGCCGTTTGACGTGCTACTTGCAGATGAACCAATAAGTCATCTTGACGACCGTAACTCTTCCATTATGGCTGAGATAATGATGGAAGAGGCAAAGAAACAAGATGCTTGCGTCATTGTCACAAGTATAGGCAAGCACATGGACCTTGGATATAACAAGGTGTACAAGTTGTGAAAATTACATTATAAATAGTCATTTCTTGCTTAGGCAAGCGTCACTGTGTGCCGAGCGAGTATTATTGTTGTTTCTTGCTTAGGCAAGCGTCACTGATAATCA
>CAZPNC010000155.1:0-2672 GCA_964587945.1 uncultured Prevotella sp.
TTTTCCGTTGGTGTTGCGTTGACTCTTGACAACTTGGCGGTATGTCAGCGGCACTTTGTACTGCTCCATCTGCTCTGCTATGTGGCGTGCTATGGCACGTTTGTCAAGGGTGTGGCCATTTTCCAGCACCACGAGCAGGGCGGGTGCCTGACCGAGTATGGGGTGCGGACGGGGTATGCAGATGCAGTCTTTCACGGCTGGCAGCGTGAGGGCGGCCTCTTCCACTTCCGATGGCGCGACCTTGTAGCCCCCGACGTTTATTATGTCATCCTCACGGCCGAGGATGTGGAGCATCCCCTCTTCGTCAATGTATCCGTTGTCGCTGGTCACGAAAGTGCCGTCGGCAGGCGGTGTGGGGTCCGGTTCGTAACCCGACATCAGCGTGTCGCCTTGGCATGCGATGCGTCCGTTGGGGGTGATGAGTATGCTTGAGTGTGGCAACGGTTTTCCAAGACAGCCCGCAAGGCATCTATTGTCGTTGTAGTTGTATGTCGCTACGATGCCTGTCTCGGTGGAGGCGTAGGTGTTGTAAAGGCGGCTGTGTGGCAACAGTTGGCAGAGGTGCAGCATGTCAATATGTGGCATGGGTGCCGCTCCTGTCTCAATGAAGTCTATCCTGTCCGCATATTGCGCCAGACGGTTGCCGGACAGTTGCAGCAGTATGCGTATGTTGGAAGGTACAAGGAACGTGGCGAACTTCGTTTCCGGTGACAGTCCGTAGGCTTCGGGCTGCAGGTCGAGTGCTGAAAAGAAGGCTTCGACATCCTTCATGCCGTCTTTCAGAATGAGCAGCGTGCCGCCGAGTGTCAGTACCGGGAATATCTTTGACCAGCATCCGAGGTGGTTCATGTCGCCGGCGATGATGAATACGAGGTCATGCGAGAACCCCTGTCCCTGTATCAGGTTGTCGGTGTTGGCCATTACCGCCTTCTGGCTGATAACAACGCCCTTTGCCTTGCCCGTGGTGCCGGTGGTATGCAGGCAGAAGTCTCCCTCCCACGATGTGCCGGGCAACGGCAGTGGCAGTTGTTCCTTATTTGCCATACGGTGGTACAGTTCTGCATACGTGATGCGTTCTTCACCGTTTATCACTGCAATCCTGTCAGGGTTTTGTCCGGCCTGTTTCTTTATTTCATCAAGTACTGTCATGGTCCGATGTGTTTTAATGACTACTGTCCCTTCCCTATCTTGCTCTGCACCATGGCGGTGATGGCATCGAGAGACATGAAGTTCTTGGGTGTCACATCATGCGAGTCGAGGGTGATGTGGTACTCTTCGGAGAGGAGCATCATTGCGGTTGTGATATCAAGCGAACTCAACTCCGCAAACAGGAAATCAGAATCAAGGTCTGCAAGGGGTATTGCGTCTTCAAGTATGGTGCGTATTCTTTCTTTCATAGGGTAAGTAAGTGGACAAAATTAGTTTTATAATATTCTTTTATTGAAGTCGTTGATTATCAGTGACGCTTGCCTAAGCAAGAACCAAACAACCAAACAACAATAATACCAAACAACTACTTAAATTATTTATTGTTTGTTCTGGAAAATCCGTGGCAGGAAGTCAAGCAGGTAGCGTCGCCAGTTCTGCCATGTGTGGCCGCCTGACGACTCATTATACACGTATTTGCAACCCAGTGCGTCGAGCCGCTTGCGGTGCTTGTCAGCGAGTTTCTTTATGAAGTCGTCACTGCCCACGGCAATGTAGTACAGTGTAGGGGGCGTGGCGAACTGCTGTTTCAGTTTTTCGTCCACGTCAGCATATATCTCCATGTTCTCCGTACGGCCCATCTTGCGGCTCACCTTCTCCTTCCACTCATCGCTGACGAAAGGCAGTCCTGTGGCAAAGTCACTGATACCGTCGGCTATGCCGCGCACATTACCTATTGCCTTTGTCGACAGAGAGTTGGTTGTCTGCGGTGAAAACAGCCCTACGTAATCGAACATCTGCGGATTGTTGGCAGAGATGAACAGCGAATGCAGCCCTCCCAGCGACAATCCCGCTATGGCACGGTGCTGCTTGCCGTCAAGCACGCGGAAAGTCTTTTCTATAAACGGCACCACCTCCACAGGAAACGCCTTCTCTATCATTCCAATCATTGACTGCACGTTCTTCCCTTGCGGCACCGCTGCCATATAAGGACTCTCCCCCGGTGCGGCATCCAGTTCGGCATTGCCGTTGGGCATCACCACTATCATAGGGCGGCACTTTCCGTCGGCTATCATGTTGTCCATAATCTGCCGCAGCCTTCCCATTCCCAGCCATGCGTTCTCGTCACCGCCTGAGCCGTGCAGCAGGTACAGCACGGGGTATTTCCGCGCCACGTCAGCGTCATACCCCGGCGGCAGATACACCGCCAGCCTGCGCTGCTTCATGCCGTTCAGCGTGGACGGATACCACAGTTTCCTGACCGTTCCGTGCGCCACGTTGCCGTCAACGTAGTACGACCCCGGCCACCCCTTTATGCAGAAGCAGTTCACGGTGTCGGCAATGTCACGCTCACGCCATGGGTTCTCCGGGTCAGCCACACGTATTTCTTCGTCCACAATGAAACTGTACATATACAAGTCCGACGGCAACGGCTTCGTGGTGAATGTCCACACGTCGCCCTTGCGCTCCATGTCGCCGTTCACACCCTTGCTGCCTTTCACCGCCACCTCGTCCGCCTTGGCGTT
>CAZPNC010000156.1:0-2663 GCA_964587945.1 uncultured Prevotella sp.
ATAAAATTGAACAAGCACAGGCTGATAAGGATAAGCAAGACAAGGAAGAAAAACCACCTAAGCCCTCCGGCGGTGGCAGTTCGGGCGGTGGCGGCAGCTCATACAACCCCGCCCCTGTCTTTTCCTTTGACCTGCCACAAGCAAGTTATGTAGGCGATACAATTACCTGTTCACCCAATAGCCAGTATGTAAGCTCGGTTAAATGGACACTGGAGAAAGATGGTGTTGCAGTATCCTTTGAGAAGTTTTTTGATGGTAGCCTATCTGCAAACGGTGGCACTATCAAAGCAAAGGAGAGTGGAGATTATACCTTGATTGCCACAGCATCAAACAGTGTAGGAAAAACCACAACCATCAAGGATGCCATTACTATTTATCCTGTTGTTGAGGTAACGTTAAAAATACCCGAAACCTCATATACCGATAGAGAAGTTGAGATTGGGCTAAATTCAAAAAATCTTGGTAACAGTGCAGTAAAATGGACGATTACAAAAGATGGAATTGTAATTGATGTAGACAAAGTATTGGAAGGTAATCTTGATAGTACAGGTGGCATTGTCTTTTTTAATGCAAAAGGTAAATATACCGTTGCTGCAACGGTAGTAGATGGTATGGGTAAATTTATTACTGTTTCGAGTGATATTATCATTCATTCCAAAGTGTCTATTGATGTTTCACTTCCTCAAAAGACATACACGGACAAAGGCATCACCCTTGATGTTTATACTAAGAACGCTGAGAACCTAAAAGTAGATTGGTCGCTTATAAGAAACGGTGTTGATGTTAAGGTTAATGAACATATTGAGGGCATTTTGCAAGACAAAAAGAATATCCGTTTCAAAGAAAAAGGTGTCTATAAGCTAACGGCAACCATTGTCGATGAAACAGGGCGAAAATATACGGACAGTGCAGACATAACTGTGTATCCTGTGGGGTCGGCAGGCTTTTACTTGCCCGAAATCTTCCATACTGACAATTTGGTAATGGTAGATACTACATTCACCGAAATTGGAAGTAACAAGGCTAAGTGGACACTAAAAAAAGACGGTAAGGAAATTAGTATGGAGCAGTCTGTCAATGGCACGCTTAACGACAATGGCGGCTCTATAAAATTCAAAAATGCAGGAAGTTATACTCTCTTTGTTTCATTCACCGATGATGGCGGCAGGAGTTACAGCTATGAACAGGATTTCATTGTATATCCTATCCCCGTTGTAACCTATACCTTACCTAAGTTTGCACATACGGACACCCAAATTTCCGTTACTACCACGCTTGAAAATATAGATGGATTGAAAATTGAATGGTTGATTGACAACACAAACGGATGCCAAGACTGGAAAACCTATGTGGATGGGACACTTAGCAACAACGGTGGAGATATTATTATTAAACGTGCAGGAGTGTATGAACTGGTTGCAAGAATTACAGACAAAACAGGACGAGTATTCCTCTTTGAGTCCAAAGACAAAATAGAGGTATTTCCTGCTTTAATGTTTGCCTTTGACCTCCCGAACCTTGCCTATACGGACACCGTAGTTGATATTAGGACACATGGAAATTATCAAGTGTTACCAGTGGAATGGACAATCACAAAAGACGGCAAAAGTGTACCGTTTGATACTGTTACTACTGGCAAACTAAATGAAAATGGCGGTAAATTGCGTTTCACAGAACACGGTGAATATGTTTTGACAGGCACAATGACGGACTATCTTGACCGTAGATTTTCCCACAGCGAAACTATCCAAGTCATGCCTATTGTTGAATACAGCTTTACTATGCCAGACACAATTCACTATGGTACTGAGTTTACCGTTGCTGTGGAAGATGCAGTGCATACAGATTTGTACACTGTCGCATGGGCAATGACGGAGGTTAACAAAGCTATCGCTTTTGATGGCAACCTCGATAACAATGGTGGTAACATTTCCATTTCCCATTTAGGAACATTTATTTTGACCTCAACCATCACAGACAGTGAGGGTAGATTATTTACCCATAGCAGAACTATCACTGTTATCAACACAGCCCCTAACAAACCTATTGTCACAGTAAAGCCTACACGAACAGTTAAGGACGGATTGTTTTTTGTAGAGATTGAAGCCACAGCTATCGACCCCGACGGTGACGAAATCACTCTGGAATGGGCGGGTAGAACTGCAAATGACTACTACCCTGTTGGCACTCATACCGTAAAAGTAAGAGCCAAGGACATCACAGGAGCTTATTCAGAGCGGGAAACTATTACCTTTGAGATTATTAACCACGCTCCTACCGTAACAGCTACAGCCGATCCAACAAGAACGGTGCAAGACGGTAACTTTTTAGTCAATATCAAAGCTAACGCTACCGATGTAGATGGTGATGCGACCACGCTTGAATGGGACGGCAGAACAGAAAATGGTTACTACTCCGTTGGCACACATACTGTAAAGGTAAGAGCCAAGGACATTGCAGGAGCTTATTCAGAATGGGAAAATGTAACCTTTGAAGTCATCAATCATGCACCTACTGTTACAGCCACAGCTGATCCAACAAGAACGGTGCATGACGGCAAATTCCGTGTAGATTTCAGTGCCACAGCCACCGATGCAGACGGCGATGCCACAACATTGGAATGGGACGGAAGAACGACAAATGACTATTATTCCGTGGGTACA
>CAZPNC010000157.1:0-2655 GCA_964587945.1 uncultured Prevotella sp.
CGAATGGCTATTTTATTGATATTCAGAAAGTTTAGCACTTATCAAGGGGAGACTAAGTAGTTGTTTTTTGCTTAGGCAAGCGTAACTGATAATTCAGGAGTTCAATAAATATTGTACAATGAATTTTTCCGATAGAGCCTTGTGTTATCCAGTGCTAATATATCATTGCGAATAATGATGCCCCTATCACCGTCATTATGCCGCATACAACGATGGAGAGGCTACTCATAGAACCTTCTACAGCTCCCATCTCCATGGCTTTTGATGTTCCTACGGCATGGGAAGCGGAGCCTATGGCGATACCTTTGGCTATTGGTTCCTCTATCTTCATTAGACGAAGGAATTTCTCAGCAAAAATATTGCCAAGGACACCGGTAATGATTATGACAACAACGGTGACGGCTACGTAGCCTCCTAATTCTTCAGAGACACCGATGCCTATGGCGGTGGTGATGGATTTAGGAAGGAAGGTGACGTATGCGGTGTGGTCTATATGAAACAGAATGGCGAGAAGGAGTATGGAAACAAGGCTGGAGAGTACACCGGAAGTGATGCCGGCGAGTACCGCCTTATAGTTCTTCTTCAGTTGTTCTATTTGCTGGTAGAGTGGGACGGCAAGGCAGATGGTGGCAGGGGTGAGCATATAACTTATGATGTCTGCACCACGTTTGTATGTACTGTAGTCTATGCTGAAGAGGAGCAGGAAGCAGATGACGAGAGTGATGGAGACGAAAAGGGGATTCATCAGTGACCAGCCTGTCTTGTGTTTTAGCCACATACCGATGCCATAAGAACCCAGACTGATGAGTACTCCGAAAAAAACGGAACTTTCAAACATTTCCTTCATGCTTTCTTTACTTTTGTCCTGCGTATGACATGTTGGGTTACTCTGCCGGATACACCCATTACAATGAAGGTGCTGGCAATGGTTATTATGATGTATTGTACCAGAGACTGTCTGACGGATCCCCAGGAGTCCAACAGGCCTACTGCTGCGGGTACGAACATAACGGGCATGACGGCTATGAGAAATGCACTGGTTTCTTTTATGTCCCTTACCTTTATCCATTTGCATTGTAATGCGGAGAAAAGGAGGATGATGCCGTATATGCTTGCTGGTATAGGAAGAGGTATGATGTAATGTAAAAGTTCACCGATGAAGGAGAAACCGATGATGATTAGAAACTGAAAAAGATATTTCATTATATGTAGTCTTTTTGTTTTATTTGTTGTTTATTGCCCAAGTAAGTGTCATTGTGTGCCGGGCGGGTTAATTGCACTGGTAAGTAGTTGTTTTAGTATTATTATTATTGTTGTTTCTGGCGTAGGCAAGCGTCACTGCGTGCCTAACGGCATTGATAATCAATGATTTCAATAAAAAACAATTTTGTCTACTTATTAAATCAGTGGATTTAACGAAACATCATTATAAAAATAAAATTGCGCACCTTAACAGTACGAATTTATGGAGTATGGCTTAAAGTTGTATAGTCTTCTATTACTTGTGCGCAGCTTTCTGCACCGAGACGGCAGCAGTCAATGGATAGATCATAGTCAGCGGCATTGCCCCATGTGAGTCCTGTATAATATTGGTGGTATGCAATTCGTCTGTCATCTATATCGCCTACATATTCCTTGGCTTCAGACAGAGGCATAGAACTTTCTGTGGCAATGTTTCGGATACGCTTGTCAAGGCTGCCGTGTAGGAATATAGACACGAGGTCTGTGCGCTGTCTGAATATATGGTTTCCACATCGGCCTATGATTATGCAGTCTTCATTACCTATCATGTTATTGAAGAAACGGTGGAAACGTGCTCTTATCTCTTCGTGTTCTTGTGTGAAAGCGGATATGGCGTTGAGTAAATCATCTACCGGGCATTCCTCGAAGAAGTCACTCATGTCGGAAAGCATCCCTTTCTGTTCCGCCATCTCCATGAGGTTCTGTCTGGTGTAGAGTTTAAGGCCGTAGCGTTTTGAAAGAATGTTACCGATGTGTTTTGCCCCGCAGCCGCACTGCCTTGCTATTGTGATAATCATTTGGCTATTCCGTTTGATCTGTTGTGTGGTTCAATATAATTTGTGATTCTTGCTTTTAGGATTCTCACGTCCTTTATTGGCCTGTCGTATTTGTCTGTACGTAGTTTCTGTATTTTGCCTATGACCTCAAGGCCTTCTATGACTTCTCCGAAAACGGTGTATGTCTTGTCAAGGTAAGGGACTCCGGCCTGCATGGCGTCGAGGTAATAGGGTAGGGGGGATTCTTTGGCCCCTGCCTTCTTTGCTGTCGGCCATTTGCCCCATGCTATATAGAATTGTGAAGAACTGCTATTGAACTCAGGATTGGTTTCGTCACCGTTACGTGCCGCTCCAACTGCACCGCGTTTGTTGAAGAATCGTGGATACTGTATTTCGGCAGGGATGGTGTATTCTTCTCCTTTCTCGTTAGGTACACTGGTGTAACCCAATTGGGTGGCCGGGTATTCTGCAGTTGTCTGTTCTGCATATTTTGACGAAGGGTCGCCTCCTTGAATCATAAAGTCAAGCATGACGCGATGGAATAGTGTCGAGTCCAGTTTGCCTTTGTTCACAATGCTTATGAAGTTGTCACGGTGTTTTGGCGTTTCATTGTATAATTCTATGACTATATTTCCCT
>CAZPNC010000158.1:0-2623 GCA_964587945.1 uncultured Prevotella sp.
GTGAGCGGAAAGACCTGGAACAACCAGACTCTATACATTCCGCTGACCGAAGGTGCCCCGACAGACCCGTCAGGCAATGGCGCGACATATTCGCCAAACGACGCTTCATACTGCGATATGGACGGAGACGGAGAATACGAGATAATACTTAAATGGTCACCTTCAAATGAAAAGGATGCCGCAAGCAGCGGTGCAACGTCCAATGTGTTCTTCGATTGCTACAAGATGGACGGCAAACGGCTGTGGCGTATAGACATGGGGCATAACTTCTTTGCTTCATCCCACACCATACAGTTCATTGCATGGGACTTCGACGGCGACGGCTATGGAGAGTTCATGGTCAAGACTGCCCCCGGAACCATTGACGGACAGGGCAAATATGTCATTCTCGGAAATGACAACCCGAAGGAGAATCTCAAGAGCAGCTGGGGCAAACAGGACCATGGTTCTGAGTATATCACTGTGTTCGACGGCACAACGGGTGCAGAACTTTCCACCATTCCATACCATACAGACTATGCTACCGGAAAGAACATCTGGGGTGACGGCTACCAGAACCGCTCCGAACGATACCTCGCAGCCATAGCATGGCTGGATGGAGCAGACAAGAATCCTTCGCCGATTTTTGCACGCGGATATTACACTTGTGCCTTTGTAGGCGCATACGACTGGGACGGCAAAACGCTGAAAGAGCGTTGGGTAAGCCGCAACACAGTGTCAGGAAAGGGACTGTGGGGACAAGGCGCACACTGGGTCAGCGTAGGTGACTGCGACGGTGACGGCAAACAGGACATCGTCTATGGCTCTGCTGCACTGAAGAGTGACGGCACTCTGCTTTACAGGACAGGACTCGGACACGGCGATGCACTGCATCTCGGGGACTTTTCACCGGAGAATCCCGGTCTCGAAGTGTTCATGGTACATGAGGAAAGCCCCTACGGAGCAGACCTTAGAGACGCAAAGACAGGCAAGATACTTGTCCGTCCTACCGGATGAGGCGACACAGGACGCGGACTGATAGGCCACTTCAACCCAGAGGTAGAGGGCGCATACTTCCAGCACAGTGCATCGGCTGCACTCTATGACTGGAACGCCAAAATCGTGAACGAGACCGTCTCACACGGCGGCGGAGCTTCACTCAACAACAGAATATACTGGAACGGCACACTGGCGGATGACTATTTCGACAAGTCCGTACTGGAATACTACAACGTTGACAGCAAGGCCTTCTGGCGGATGCAGGTCAACGGCACGAACTACACCGCAGGAACGCTGAACAACGGCAGCAAACGCAATCCCTGCATAATGGGAGACCTGCTCGGAGACTGGCGCGAAGAGATTGTGACATGGACGATGGTGGACGATGTGTACAACCTCGTCATCAACGCCACAAACTACGAAACGCCTTACACCGTACCACATCTCATGGACGACCTCAACTACCGTGCGCAGGTGATAAACCAGAACTGCTGCTACAACCAGCCGCCACACCTCAGTTATGACCTGCGTAACTCCAAGAAGATTACACGCAAGTGCTTCGAGGTAGAGCCTTCGGCAGGCATCAACAACGGCACCGCTACACTGGGCAAGTACTGGGACTGCTTCTACACCACATATCCTGTAATAATACCGGAGGGCGTAACGGCATGGAAAGTGGGCACACGCACATATACAAACGACGTTGACACCATCAGGACTACTAAACTTGCAGCAGGCACCGTGATGCCGGCCGGAACGGGAATAATATACAAGTCCACGACACCGGAAGTCACTTTCGTTCCTACCACGAAGACAGCCAGCACCATATCCGGCTCAACAGTAAACGGCAGTTACTGTGATTCCACCATGACCGCACACAGTGACACGAAGGGGTTCTATGAGTTCCGCACCGGCAACCGCGGTCTCGGATTCTATCTTGCTGACGGACAGAAGATAAATGGAGGTACAGGCTTTGCCGTAATCACCGGTCTCACTACCTCTCCGCTGCACGATTCCTACGTTCTCGGCTCATGGCTCAACCCCATTGACCCTACAGGCGTAACGGAACATCATGCCGACGGACTGGAGGCGCAGGGCAACGGCACCATTTACAATATGCAGGGCGTGCGCCTGAACAGCATACCTAAGGACGGAATGTATATCATCAACAAGAAGAAACACACCCGTTAAACACAGAACCATAGCATCATGAAGACGCACTCACAGTCTTTTTCCACACTGGCGGCGGTGACATCACTCATCGCAGGCATAGCGGCAGGAAGGGCAGTGGGTGCGTCTTCTTTCATTGATATACCGTGGGTGGAACAGGCCATGCACCCTATGACACTCGCCGTAGGGGCTTTTCTTCTCACCATCCCTTCATTTATAATACAACGCCGGGAACGGATTGCGACAGCAACAGTGCTGGCCGCAGTCTTCGTTCTCGGCGTTTTCCTTATCAGTAACAGCGACATCACGGGCGTAGGGACGTCTACGGACAGCGTTCTCCCACCCTCTTTCACAGACTATATGGACGAGAGACGCGGCCATTTGTCCGCCATCTACCGCCAACAGGGGCTGTCACACGATGAATATTCCATTGTGGCGGCCATGACACTGGGTGAGAAACAGCGCATCAGCAAGT
>CAZPNC010000159.1:0-2614 GCA_964587945.1 uncultured Prevotella sp.
TATCATCGTTGTTCCCTCTTTTAAGGGGACTAGTAGAAAAGCCGATACCACCATAAAAAGTGGTACACAGGTGCGTCCTATACCACCATCATAGAAAGCTACCCAAAATCGGTTGCTCTCATTAGCCAGCATAGATACATTTCCTGCCAGTCCAGAATTATCTGCACCATAGAAATTTTCGCTAGCATGTACTAGCATTACCATAAAGCAGGCTACAAGGCGTAACCAGTCCACAAAAATCAGGTGTTGTTGTCGGAGTGCGGTATTCTTATTCATACTTCTTCGTGATAATATTCTTCTCTTATGGGCTGTCCGTTGTTCACTACTTTCCAGGTCAATACCTTTTCGTCAAAGAAAAGGTTAGGTTGGAAGGCATGCAGTTTATAGCATTTGCACAAATCCGGTTTCAGTATTGCCGTCATGGCAGGTCGCAACAGGAAACGTTTACCTTGTTTGTAGAATATCATCTGCAGACAAAGTTTTTCCAATTGGTTGAGGTCTTGTCGGTCCAGAGTTTGGAGAAAGATTTTGGTGTTAGGTTCAGCTGTACCTCGATATCTAACGTTCCATGCCTTGTTTTCACCATCCATAAAGGTGAAATCGGTGAAATAGTTGCTATCGTTCACCAGATAGATATCAAGATCTGAGTCGGTAATGTTTCTATTACTCACAGGCACTAGACAGATATAGATATCAATACAATCGCCTCCTTTACGTTCTTGAATCATGGGTCGGAAGGTTAATGGTAGGTCTTCCGGTTCCTTTTCTTCATCCTCAGAAACATTGTTTTTTTCAGGTTGATCATATTTTTCAGCGTTTATCACCACCACTTCCCGCAAGGGCATGGGAATTTCAAATCCGTCTTCATTCTCCACGTTGACAATATTCTTGCCGACAAATCCTGTAATGATACCTTCGCCCTTCTCGTTGAGAAATCTGACTTTATCTCCGATTTTCATTTTTATTAGATTAAACAATAAATATATATGGTTAATATCCAACAAATGTACATAAAATCTGCGAGATTCTACACCGGCAGAATAAAAAAACAAGGCTGGCGCCTTGTTTCCTGTCCCCTCCTACGTGCTCACTGTCACAAATTACTAAATTGGAGGTCGAATTCTAAAATGTTTATATATATGAACAGGAATCGAATAGTCGCCGGCCTTGATGTTCACAAAGATAGCGTTTATCTTTGTATCATGGGGTATAACGAGAGCGTTATTTTTCAGAAAACCTATGGGGTACTGACTACAGAACTTCGTCAGATGCGCGATGACATGCTTTGTCACGGAGTTACGGAATGCGCCATGGAGAGCACCGCCGTATATTGGGTTCCCGTGTGGAACGAGCTTTGCGGTTCAATGGAGCTCAAACTGGTAAATCCTTATTTCATCAAGCAGTTGCCTGGCCGCAAGAGCGATGTCAAGGATGCGCAATGGATAGCGGAATGCGTCCTGAAGAATCTTATCAAAGGAAGTTTCGTGCCCGAACCAGTTGTTCAGGACATGCGCAAGCTTAACCGACGAATCATGGACCTGAATGAGGACATGACCTACAACTGCAACAAGCTCGATGCCGCCTTGCAACGGTGCGGGTTCAGACTGAGCAACTATGTCTCCTCCACCATGAGCAAAAGCTATCAGTCTGTGCTGCAGGCCATCATCGGGGGGCATACATGCCCCGAGGAGCTTGTCAAGCTTGTCCATGGGCGCACGCTCAACAAACACGGACGGGACATCGTAAAAGATGCCGTGACAGCGTCATTCTCCAAGACTGACCTGACCGTGTTCAGACAGTTAAAAGAGACGATAGACCTCGTTGGGCGTCAGATAGAAGAATGCCAGAAAGAACTGACGGCACTTTGCAAGGAACACTTTCCCAAACAGTACGAACGTCTTCAGACCATCCCTGGAGTAAAGGAACGCGCAGCCACGGCAATCATTGCGGAAACAGGGATTGACATGAAGATGTTCGCTACAGCTTCTTGTTTGGTGGGATGGTGTGGGCTGAAGCCCCGAAACGATGTCAGCAACGGACACTACAAAAGCAGAAAAGTGACACACGGAAACAGGTATCTCAGACAAATACTGATAGAAATCGCATGGGCCGCATCAAGAACCCGGAACTGTTTCTTCTCCAACTTCAGCTACATCCAGACAACTGTCAAGAAAAAAAGCAAGATGAAAATCCAGGTGGCCATCGCCCGCAAGATACTTGTAGCCGTATGGCACATGCTCTCCAAAGAAGAGGACTTCATTGACGTTTACCTCAATAGGCTTGAAGAACAAAGAGCGATGGAGGAGAATATCAGATTACTTGAATCGTTTATGGCCAATTAGCCATTCGATATACCTTCCCGTGCAATGTAACTATCTTTGTGGTGCATGACAGCCCGGCTTACAAATTTGCAGATACACGGTAAGGAGTTGGACACCGGCATAAGCTAACCAAGCTTGTAGAGGAAAGTAGCAAACTTAACGTATGAACTCCGTGATAGTGTATCACGGATACAATCGCCGTATGCCAAATAGGGAAAAGTAAGCTTATAAGGACTCTTTGTGGGTGTCTTTTCCAATCATTCTCATAAATCGTTTTAGAGGAAAGATAATCA
>CAZPNC010000160.1:0-2546 GCA_964587945.1 uncultured Prevotella sp.
TCGTAAGCATAGAAACAGCAACTATGGTTGGTGGTGATTGATCTGTGGCGGACGGTTTTGTACCGTGTGACCTGCAGCCGAAAACCACACAACTGCAAACCAAAAGAACATGACAATGGACTATACATACATAGAACAACTGCTTGACAAGTACTTTGAGTGCGAGACATCGCTCGGAGAGGAGCAGATACTCCGTGCCTTCTTTGCACAGGAGGACGTTCCAGTTCGTATGCTGTCATACCGCAGGTTGTTTGCCGAAACGGCAGAAAGCAATAAGGAAGAGGTGCTTGACAGCACTTTCGACCAGAAGATTCTCGCCGCAATCAGCCAGCAGGAAAAGCAGGAGCCACTGCATGTCAAGGCACGTATTGTCACCATGCAACGCCGTCTCAGACCTATCTACAAAGCCGCTGCTTGTGTGGCAGTGGTACTTGCACTTGGACAGGCAGCACAGATGCCATACAGTGAAAGGCAGGAAGAGCAGGCAAACATAGCCAACACCATTAAGAATCCGGAAATACAAAAGGAGGAAAATGCTGTGGCCAAGAGTGACTCTGCTGCAAAGGTCAACAAGGTGACGATAATACCTGTAGCCAATTAGTGGCAAAAGGTGCGGGGATAGCAATGCAAACGCCGTACCAACCTGAAATAGAACAAATTTTCTATGCTATAATATACAATCAAGCAAAAACAATTATTAAAACAACATTAAAACAATTTCTGCTGTGAACTTGTGAAAGAAAATCAGCAGTCGCAATCTTTTTACGACGATATGGGGAGGTTCCTTGGTAGCAATACTGGACCTCCCCTTATTTGTTTTTGTGCCTGTAGCCATTGGAAAGGAATATTTTGCAATGGCTGAAAAAAAGATATGCAAGGATAAAGTTGTTGTTAAAAAGTTTGCATGTTTCAAAAATAAGTCTTAACTTTGGCCTCGAATCCAGTTAGCCTGTTAAAGGGTGGTGGGTTCATACATATTGTTTTGATGTACAATACACCATAGTCTCGTGCAGGCTTTAAGGTTTTTGTGGCATCAAAAAGGACGTTTACGAACGTTTATCTTCATTCTTCTAATTCTGGTAAAATTACAAGCATTCTTGAAGGTTGCGCAACGAGGCGTCCACGTGGGTGATTTATTCTTAGTCGCTTATGCGTGTCCGTATTGTCTTTTTACGGACAAGGCGTGGCTATACTAATACATAAACCCTCCGGCGTGGGCTAACTGGTTGCTGATCTCAGAATGCGGTTTACCAGAGCCAGAAGGAGGGATTAGCATAAGTACAGACTAACCCACGTCCTTTCGTATCCAAACAACAACATTTTAATAGCTGAATCAAGGGGTAGTCTATAGGCACAAATATTTCATTTATCATGAAAAAATTTATTTTTATGGCAGTGGCTCTGTTTTCAGTGTGCATTGCAAATGCCCAGATGAAGGACGAAATCCAAAAGAGCCGTGACCGTGCTGCCAAGTTACAGGTGCTGTGTAATGACTACAAAACCTGCGGCAGTGCTGGCATTGACGGTTATGGAAACGACATGAAAGCCGCTGCATTGTTAGCCATCAGTAACAGCGAACAACTGGAAAAGATGTACGAACGCCAAACTGGCGAGACTGCAGACGGGGTGACTGACGTGACAATAAAAAAGCCAACGATTGAAGACTGGATTACATTAAGTACAACTGTCGCAGCAGAAGCAATTAGTGTCAAGGCGGCTGTTGACAAAGCGGCAGGCGCAGGGGAAGAAGCCAAGAACCTTGCTACGGAGGCTTCAAACGTCAAGAACCCTATGAAAGCGGCCAAAGCGGTAAAGACCGCAAAGGCAGCCACTGCTGTCATTGAGTTCGGCAACGCTGCCACACCTGTCCTTCTTGAAGAGACCGGTAATCAGGCAAAGGCCATAAACGAAATAATAACTACCTTAAAATCGGGAAAGAACCTGTAGCCGGTCACAATCATAGGTTGCAAGTCATGATTTATTGGTCATGGCTTGCAACTCGTACCTAATAAGAATACTATGTGCAGACAACTAATTACCTTACTTTTAGTTCTGTGCGCCAATACAATCAGTGCACAGCCATCAGATGACAGGACAGTGGTCGGAGTATCACAATTTACTGGTTGTGAGAAAAGTCCATACACAGGACTGGTTACAGAGAAAGTGGTGGAGATGCTGACCAACAGCAAACGCTTCCATGTGGTTGACCGTACCAGTCGTGACAAGATAGACGCGGAGTTGGAATTACAAAAGAACGAGGCGTTCATTGACAGCAATAACCTTGTAGAACAGGGAGCATCCGTAGCCGCGGAGAAGATGATTACAGGCGAAATAGTCAAGATTCCCGTCTATCGTATGAAGAACGGTGACGGCTCCGTAAGAGGATACAAGGCGAGTGTGGCATTCCAAATGAAGGTGGTGGATGTGGCAGGCGGCACCAGCAGCGAAGCAACAAGTTTCGAGGGCAAGGCAAGCAAGGAGTGCCTGTCACCCGAAAGTGCCGTCACCATGGCAATGATGTCCCTGCAACCGGAAATGGAAGAATA
>CAZPNC010000161.1:0-2529 GCA_964587945.1 uncultured Prevotella sp.
CGTGACATAACAAACACCTTCTTCCGTAAGTCGCTGAAATTGTGCGATGTCTATATACGCCCTGTCAATGGCGAGATTGGATCCTTTTGGCAGATGTACCTCTTTGAGCAGATAATGGTCGTGCTTTGCAGCCGATGTAAGCTGTACAACCATAGGCACACCTACATGATACTTCATTACGGTGTGCACTTTCATCCCTCCTTTCTTCTTGCCGGACTTCGGATGACGACCTACACCTTTGAGAATGTTGTCAAAGAGGGTTATGGTAGTGGAGTCCATCATGTATAACAGCTTTTCCCAGTCCTTCGGCTCATGCGTCTGACCCTTATAGCTCTTAGGAGGGCGGCTGTCCGCTAAAAACTTTGCATATTTCTCCAGCAGATACGCATAAACCGTCGCAAAGAACTCCTGAGGGCGACGTATATTGGCCTCTGCAAGTGTGCTGCGGCGCACAAGATAGTCCAAACCTAGATGCTGGAGCTTGTTGGCTTCTGCCTTCATGCCAATCTCCAGCTCTCGCAGAGAATCAAAGTGTTTCAATATGCCGAAAAGCATAACAACGAGATGCTGGTAGCCGTCGAAACGCTTCACATAAGCCTCGCTTCCCGCTGTTTCACGACTAATTTGCAGGATTTTCTCACGATCAAGCAACTTTAACACCTGACTATACACCGGCTGTCCGGTAAAATGACTATCTTTGCTCATGGTTATGATTTGGTTTTGTGGTGAAAGCAAAGATAACCAAAAGGGCTGATACTTCATGTGAGTACCAGCCCTAAATTTATCAAATCATAAAAGTTTTACCGGACAGCAATAATAGAAACCATGTAACAGATATTCAGGTTTGCACCACGAGTGTCACTATGATGAGCAAAACCATGTTCATTCTTTTCGCCATGCCTTGCCAGCAATGGCTCGTGGCAGTTCGGGCATGTGCAACCACACTGAAGACCCCTTGACACACTGTCAACATGTACCATTCTGCCTTCAGCATTCTCTGCCCATGAAAAGATGAAATCATTGCTCATGTCAACAGTCAATTATCAGTCAATGAAATAAAAGCCGTTTATCATCTTCAAACTGTTGAATGGATTATTCTCGGCTATTTCCTTCAATGAGAAGTGTGCATCAAAACATTGGCTGATCTTCAATAAATCTTTTATTGTCCTCGACTTCTGAGCTATGGTAGAATTACTTGTCCCAAAATAGTCGAAAATTACGGACGAAGGCATACTTAGGCGCGAATCCTTACTGAATATGAAGTTAATACTACAAATGGTATAGACCGCAGCGGCTGCCCATATCTCTAATCGTCCTGATTGCAAGGGGTTTGAACGCTTGCGGCCAAGTTTCTGTACCAGCTTTGTGCATAATTCGGCACATTCTTCATCTAGATGCTTATTGCAGAAAGCAACAGCCATCTCTATTATTTTTGCCTCTCGGTCTTTGAGTTCTTGTTTTTCCATATATTTAACGTGAGTTCAACGAAATATAACTCATTGAAAATTTGGTAATTAGCGAAATTTTTAGTAACTTTGTAGTGGATAAAAACAATGAAACTAAAGAATTTCGCTATGATTACCGAGGACAAAGTTACTGAAATTTTCTGTATTGCAGATGATTTTTGCAAAGTTTTTGATGCACAGATGGCAAAATATACGTTTAAGGCAGTAGGAAAGCGCAAATACCACCGTGAAAGCCGCATGTCAAAGGCGGAAATCATGGTGATAATGATTCTCTTTCATTCATCAGGGTATCGCTGCTTGAAGCATTTCTATCTCGAAAAGGTATGCAAGCACATGCGCCATCTGTTTCCAGAAGTGGTTTCCTACAACCGTTTCGTTGAACTGGAACGTGAGATTGCCATCCCATTGATAGTGTTCATCAAGAAGGTTCTCCTGGGCAAGTGTACAGGTATCAGCTTTGTGGACAGCACCCCTCTGCGTGTATGCAAGAATCAGAGGATCCATATGCACAAGACATTCAAGGGCATCGCACAAAGGGGCAAATGCTCCATGGGCTGGTTCTTTGGATTCAAGCTTCACCTGATATGCAATGAGAAGGGAGAATTGCTCAACTTTATGATAACACCAGGTGACGTGGATGACAGGAAACCTCTTGAATATAAAGCTTTTGTGAAATTCATATATGGAAAGCTCGTTGGCGACAAGGGATACATTGGCAAGCGTCTTTTCGAAAGGCTCTTTGTGGATGGCATACAACTTATAACGAAACTGAAGAGCAACATGAAGGGAGCATTGATGTCCGTATCCGACAAACTGCTTCTCAGGAAGAGGGCTATAATAGAGACTGTGAATGACGAGCTGAAGAACATTGCTCAAGTTGAACACTCGAGACATAGAAGCTTTGACAATTTCGTAGTCAACCTTCTGGGAGGTATAGCTGCATACTGCTACTTCCCAAAGAAACCATCCATACGAGTACAGACCGTTGATATTTCAAATGACAGACAGCTTACTTTATTCTAAAGTATATTCGTCGAACTCACGTTATATAGTAGAAATTATG
>CAZPNC010000162.1:0-2519 GCA_964587945.1 uncultured Prevotella sp.
ACTTTGTTTTCTGTTTATGTAAATCTTGTCAAAGAACGCTGTTTAGCGTGCCTCCATCGTCAAACTTTCTCGTTTAATAGAAATCGTTTTATGATTTGGAAGCGAGTGCAAAGGTACAACGTTTTTGGTTACCCACCAAATTTTTTGAAGAAAAAATATCAATCACCCATCATTTTTTCAATATCTTTGACAAAAATCAAGTCAAAAGGCATAGATATTTGGTGTTTTAGAAATAAATACGTAACTTTGCAATAATTTCAAACAAGCATCACTAACCAACAAACAAATCAAATGAAAAAAAGCATTTACACCTTATTAATATTAATAGGCTGTACTTCGGCAATCGCAGAAACACGTTCAATAAGTTCCCCCGACGGTAAGTTGACGGTGTACATTGATGACGCAAGCGGCCAGTTAACGTACTCCGTAAAATACGAGAACAAAGAAATGCTACATCCTTCCCTACTCGGTCTACGCGCTGAAATGGGAGACTATACACGCGACATCCAGCTCACAGGCAGCAAAGAACGCAAGGTATCATACACATACTCTATGACCGGCACCAAAGCGTCGGGCAACAATTACGAAGCCAATGCCATTGATTTAGAAATAACGGCTAAGAGCGCAAGTCGCCCTATGACCGTAGAAATTCAAGTAAGCAACAACAACATAGCATACCGCTACCATCTTAAGGGTGCCAAAACCAACGACCGCGACGAACCGCGACGAACCACAATACTCGAAGAAGCCAGCGGTTTCAAATTCCCGACCAACACCACGACCTTCATCTGCCCGCAGATTGACGGTGACCACAAAGGCTGGATGAGCACCAAGCCCAGTTACGAAGAGGAATACAAAGCCGATGCCCCAATGACAGAAAAATCCCAATATGGCAAGGGCTACACCTTCCCTTGCCTGTTTCATGTAGGCAATGACGGATGGGTTCTAATCAGCGAAACAGGTGTCGGCAGCAACTACTGCGGCGGACACCTCAGCGACTATGATGTCACAAAAGGCTACACATTATCATTCCCCGACGCTACGGAGCAGCACGGATTAGGGTCTTCCACCCCATCCATAAGCCTTCCCGGCAGCACGCCGTGGAGAACCATTACCGTTGGCAGCACTCTGAAACCCATCGCAGAAACAACCATCAGCTACGATGTAGTAGAAGAGAAATATCCCGCCCGCGAAACATACAAACCAGGCCGCTACACATGGAGCTGGCTGATATGGCAAGACAACTCCATCAACTACAAAGACCAGAAAGAGTTCATAGATGTCGCAGCCGCCATGAACATGGAATATTGTCTTGTCGACGGTTTCTGGGATGAAACCATCGGTCGAGACAAGATTGCAGAACTAAGCACCTACGCCCAATCAAAAGGTGTCAATCTGTTACTTTGGTACAACAGCAACGGTCATGTCAACGATGCGCCACAAACCCCACGCAACTGCATGAGCACATCCATCGCCCGCGAAAAAGAAATGGCATGGATGGAGAAAAACGGCATCAAAGGCATCAAGGTCGATTTCTTCGGCGGCGACAAACAGCAGACAATGCAACTTTATGAAGACATACTCAGCGATGCCAACCGCCACGGTCTTCAAGTCATCTTCCACGGATGCACCCTTCCTCGCGGTTGGGAAAAAATGTACCCCAACTTTGTCGCCTCAGAAGCAGTACTGGCATCAGAAAACGTTTATTTCAGTGAGCACCACGCCAAGCAAGAGGGTTTTGAACTGACCATGCACCCTTTCTGCCGCAATGCCGTAGCAAGCATGGACTGGGGCGGTTCCATCATGAACCGTTGCCTCAGCAAAGACAACAAGAGCCGCCACAAGCGATACACCAGTGACACCTTCGAGATGGCTTCAGCCATCATCAACCAGACAAGCATCCAATGTATATGTATGCAGAAAAGCAACCTCACAGAGCTGGAACAATTCGAACTGGACTTTTTGAAAACCGTGCCCACCACATGGGACGAAACAAAATACATTGACGGCTATCCTACGAAGTATGCCGTTCTTGCACGCAAACACGGTGACAAATGGTACGTTGCAGGACTCAACGGCGAAACAACGCCAAAGGTGCTTACCCTCAGCCTACCTATGTTCGCCGGACGTGAGGTAACATATTACACCGATGCCACACCCAAGAAGAACAGCACCGAACCTCTTGCCCCTGTCAAGAAAGCCATAAAGGTAGACAAGAAAGGCAACGCCAAGGTTACACTTCAATCCATGGGCGGAATCATCATAACAGACGGCATTTGATTTTCCCATACATAATGCAACAAGCCCCGCAGAATCATTTTCGTAATCCTGCGGGGCTTGTTACGTTTTTACATTAAAATGCGTAAAATCATACAACGGCAATGCTGTAATCTATAATCATACCCACATATAACATCTAAATCATCACCAATTTCTATTCCTTACCCACATAAAAATCTATTTTTAACCCGTTGGCGGAATTAAAAAGTTAATAAATTGATGGCTAAAAAGTTGCACAT
>CAZPNC010000163.1:0-2435 GCA_964587945.1 uncultured Prevotella sp.
TTTTAACATAAAGTAAGGGTATTACCCAAAAGTGTAATAGTGGTTTATCTTATTAGTTATACTTTTGCAGCAGAAAAAATGACAGTATTAATATTATTTCACTACTGTCCCGTTAAAGTGGACTAATCGCTCTTTGAAATAATTGAATTATAGCCTATTACGCCGTATTTTGCAATGAAACGGATTTGAATTTGTATCTTTGCAGCCAAATTAATGACTGCATATGAATCAAGACAAATACGTTTTCGCACAACTTACCGCTTTTATGAACAGGACCCAGTTCAACAACTACGTTCGCAAGTACGATGGAAATCGATATGTAAAGCATTTCACTTGTTGGAACCAACTGCTTGCAATGATGTTTGGCCAACTGAGTAACCGGGAGAGTTTGCGTGATCTGATAGTCGCTTTTGAGGCACATCGAGCAAAGCAATATCATCTTGGTGTCGGTCGTGAACCTATCGCCAAAACGACCCTTGCTTCAGCCAACCAAAATCGCGACTGTAGAATCTTTGAAGACTTTGCTTTCTACATGATGAAGGAAGCTTGCGAGAAACGAGCAACCAACATTCTGGATATTCCGGGGAAGAAGTATGCTTTTGATTCTACTACGATTTCACTATGTCTCTCTACGTTTCCGTGGGCAAAGTTCCGAAGGAAGAAAGGTGGAGTCAAAGCACATGTCTTGTACGACATTGAGGCCCAGGTTCCAGCCTTCTATACAGTGTCAACCGCATCAAAGCATGATTCGACAGCAATGTCTTCAATCCTCTATGAGCCAAATGCTTACTACATATTTGATAGGGCTTACGACTCATTTAAGGAACTCTATAGGATACACCTGACAGGCTCTTTCTATGTAGTCAGAGCCAAGACGAACTTGAAGTACAAGACCGTGAAATGGAAGAGACGTATGCCAAAGAATGTACTTACTGATGCCGAGGTAAAACTTACAGGTTACATGTCCGAGAAGAAGTATCCAGAGTCATTCAGACTCGTTAGATTCTATGATGAGGAAGAAGAACGCGAGTTCACTTTTCTCACCAACGCCAAGCAACTCACTGCTCTCGAAGTTGCTGAACTTTACAAGAAAAGATGGTTGGTAGAACTTTTCTTCAAATGGCTGAAACAGCATCTTAAGATTAAGAAGTTTTGGGGTACCTCAGAGAATGCTGTGCGCATCCAGATTGCTGTTGCCATCATAACATACTGTCTTGTAGCTATTGTCCACTATGATATGAAACTGAAACGATCTACCTATGAGGTTTTGCAAATTCTTAGCATATCGCTCACGGACAAAACTCACCTTCGGGACCTGTTCGATAAGACTAAATTCAACGATGTCAAAGAACTCGATTATCCCCTATTTCCGGGGTTTAAATATTAATTTTAACTACGTCCCGATTTTAACGGGACACTAATGTATTGTGCCAATAAGTTCATCATCACATACTAGGGTGTCGAGGAATCGCTTTGCCTGCTGCATCGCCTCCTTGATATCACCTTCTTGTGCTTTCTTGGAAACGAGCTTGAGGTATTGTTTTGCCGCTTCATCATAGTCACAATGTTGCAGTGCACTATAGACTGCTTTGCCACTCTCAATCTCACTATTGATCTGTTTCTCATCGTTATAGCCACTTGCGTATGCCAAGATTTCATGGCTTGTTTGGGCATACTGAGGCATCACTTCTTTTGAGAGGAATAATCCTTCCAACGAACGCACTCGACTCAGCGCAACATACAACTGACCACCTGCAAAAAGGCTATGACTGAGATCAAGGGACATTTTATTGAATGTCATACCTTGACTTTTGTGGATAGTGATAGCCCATGCCAGTTTCAGGGGGAATTGTGTGAACGACCCTGTCACCTCTTTCTTCAACTTGCGTGAATCCGGGTCATACTCATAGCTCACTGAATCCCATGATGCACAAGGCACTGTGCATGTCTCACCATTACCCAACGCTACGAGAATCTCATTCTTTTTGAGATTCACCACCTTGGCAAGCGTACCGTTTGCCCATCGTTTTTGTGCGTCGTTACGGGTGAACATAACCTGAGCTCCAACCTTCAGGCGCAGGTTTAGATCCACAGGCAGTTTCTTTTCATCAAACCTTCCTTTTATTATACCCTCGTATGTAAACTCTTTCGAGTCAATCTCAGCAAGCCGCTGCTGATTGATGGTATCGGCAGTTTTATTCACAGAAGCAAGGGTAATGACCATACCGTCCTCACTCTTAGGTTGGGCTACTCGACTATTCAGGCGTATGATGTCGTCTGTTGTGACCTTATTCATACGAACATTTTCCAATATTTGCAGAAACTGCTGGTCATCGTCTTGTCGATATACTTTCTGGAACTCAATCTTCACAAGTCGCATACGTTTGATGGCATCCGCCTTGTAGAAGAAGAAGTCTGTCGTGTTGTTCTTCTGC
>CAZPNC010000164.1:0-2344 GCA_964587945.1 uncultured Prevotella sp.
AACATGCTTAAACTCAGTATTTTATGTAAAATACAACAAGGAACCAATAAAAAATTATGTAGTTTTTGCCTACTTAACATTGCATAGATGCTTTCTTCTGAGCATATTTTCGTAAATAACACAATAGTAGCCATATAGTTAAGAAAAAACGCTAAAATCGTGCGGGATATCACTTTTAGTACTTGAAATTTTGGTTTTAAAATCAAAATCTAAAAACAACCCCTTCGATGCTTTGGAGTTTTAAATTCTGAATTTGAAAGCTATAATTTTAAAACGCAAATTCCTTCTACATTTGTTGTGTATCTCAAAAATTCTGTTTACCTTTGTAAACCGAATCCAAAATACTAATTTTGCACTAAAATCATACCTTATGGAGATGAAAGATCGCATCAGGCTCGTCATGGAAGAGCAGCATATGAGTCAACAAGTGTTCGCCGACTTCGTTGGATTGTCGGCTGCAACATTGAGCAGTATATTCAATGGACGTACCCGTCCTACCCTTAACATTGTCGAGGCCATCAAAAAGAAGATACCTGTTATAAACACCGACTGGTTGTTGATGGGTATCGGAGACATGCATATAGGTGCCTCTTCAGAACCTGTCGATAGCTCTTTATCAGCCACTTCCACCCCATCGGAGCCAACATTAGATTTTGATTCTGCAGTTCAAGATCGTGCAGAACCGGCTTATCAACATAGTTATTCACATGGTGTAAAAAGTACACGATTGGATTTTTCTGCATGTGATATGAAAAACATTGACAGACAACCGCGCAAGGTTACAGAGATTCGCGTTTATTATGATGATCAGACCTACGAGACCTTTGTACCTGCGAAATCGAAATGATGAGTGATTATTTATCAGTTTAAGTCCATAGAATATGTTATTCAAGTAGTGGCTTAAGAGATTTTATACGAATCATAACAGTCCCCAACCGATTGCTGTTAAGGTGTCGATTGGGGATTGGATTTTATCCCTCGTATTCTTGCGATGGCATATTTTTCTTGTATTCACGCTCTCTCCACGCTCTCTCCATGCTCTCTTCACGCGTGAATGATGCTGTCCTTCTTATGATTCTAACATAGGCCATTATTGATGTGGCATGAGGTACTTCGGCTTATTGTTTCCGATTATTGTGAATGTTGTTAGTCTATGTGTTGATAACAACCCTCAAAACATGTTAACTTTGGTTAATATTATGGTTGTAGCTTTATGGTATTTTCGTATGTCTTGTGATATTGTAGTATCTTTGTAGAATAACAAAATATAATAGATTCATGGCCATAACTATAATTGTATTGATTATAACTATAGCCATGTTTATCTGGGGAAGGGTGCGTGGCGATATTGTTGCCTTATCTTCTCTCATGGTTCTTACTGCAACAGGTGTTCTAACAACAAGTGAAGCACTAAGTGGTTTTTCATCGCCAATTCTTATCATGATGGTGGGACTTTTTGTTGTTGGTGGAGCAATATTGCAAACCGGATTAGCTCAATCGGCAGGTAATAGCATTTCGAAAATGGCTAAAGGTAATGAGACCAGAGCTTTGATATATGTGGTATTGGCCACTTCTATTATTGGTGCTTTTGTGAGCAATACAGGAACGGTTGCTATTATGATGCCCATCATTATGAGTATGGCTGCAAGTTCCGGCATACGTTCGTCGCGTCTGTTAATGCCAGTTGCCTTTGCTGGTAGTCTTGGTGGTATGCTGACATTGATAGGTACTCCTCCTAACCTTGTTATTAGTGAAACACTTGAAGAGAATGGTTATGCTCCGTTGAAGTTCTTTTCTTTTTTCCCAGTTGGTGTTATTGTGATTGCTATCGGTCTGGCTGTATTGTTGCCAATGAGTTTGTTGCTCATTAAGAAGAAAGGCAAACATCAAAACGGTGGTCAAGGCAAGAGCGTTGATGATTTGGCAGTTCAGTATCAGCTTCATGAAAATATCTATAAGTATAGTGTAGGCAACAACAAAGGAGGATTGGCTGGCATGCGAGTGCAAGATTTGGACTTGCAGAATAAGTATGGATTGACGATACTTGAAATACGCAATGAAACGAAGAACGCGTTGGGCAAGGAAATCCGTCAGAATATGGCTTGGGCGGACACTATGATAGTGCAGGGTGACATCTTATATTTCTATGGCGACAAACAGGCAATGGAGACATTTGCCCGTGAGCGTCATCTTGTCAGCATGTCAACCGACCGACTTGATTTCTATGATATAGGCATTTCTGAGATTGTAGTACTGCCCACCTCGCGCCTTATCGGAACCCGTATCAGGGATTCCCGTCTGCGTGAGGATTACTCGGTCAATATTCTCAGTATTCACAGAGATA
>CAZPNC010000165.1:0-2341 GCA_964587945.1 uncultured Prevotella sp.
AACCATCACTTATAGAACTATAAAAGTTAAAAATATATAGGACACACCAATTATACTATAAAATATTTGTGGGAGTGATATATATTTTTTAATTTTGTAACCGATAACAATATATTCATTAAATTATAATGATATGTTCGATGAGATATGTTCCATATACTCTGATGCGCTCGACAATGTTGGTCGATATGTTGACCGTGAGACGGGTGAGTGCATCACGCAGATGACTATCCGTGAGTTTTGCCTAACGGATAGATGGAAGCCTTATGTGCAGCAGCTTCGTCGGATGCGTGAGGAGTTTGGCAATAAGGCTAAGAAAATGCCGGAGTATATTGAAACTAAAAAGCAGTTGCCTGGTGCAACGTTGAGCGGATTGTTCGCGCTCTATGATGATGAGTGCATACGCAGGGATGGCTCTAAGTTTATGGCTCCAGTATCGCGCAGGGAAACCCACCTGAAGCAACACACCGGTTGGCTCGCCATCGACATAGATCTTGCCGACAACGCGCAGGTGAGCAACTTCGAGAATGTGCGTATGATATGTCGTTTCCGCCCAGAGATAGCACTACTCATGCGGTCGTGTTCGGGTAGTGGATATTTCGGTTTGGTGAAGTTGGCTTATCCCGACCGGCATAAAGAACAGTTCAAAGCTCTGCTAAAAGATTATGCTGCTATCGGCATAATGCTCGACAAGGCTTGCAGCAATATCGGACGTGTTCGCTTTGCGTCTTGGGATGACCCTGAGCATATCTATATCAATGAGAAAGTGGTGCCGTATAAGGGACTGGAAGGTGAAGAAGTGCAACTTGTCTCTTTGGCTTCGCGTCAAGCGTATCGCTCACATGATGCAAATGCGGAATATAAAGTAGATGACAACGCAAAATTCTGGGAACAGAAGCGAGTACAAGACCGATTGATTGAGGTTATTGTGCAGGAACTTGTGAACAACCATAAGAACATCACCGAGAGCTACGATGAATGGGTGAAAGCAGGATGGGCTTTGCGCTTGCATCCGTATGGACTTGCGCTTTTCCATCAACTATCAAGATGCAGTTCCAAATATAATGAGGCGCAGGCAAATCTAAAATGGCAGCAGTTGGGTAGCAGTCAGACCGTGACGTACAACTATCTCATTCATGCCTGTAAGGTAGAACTGGGCGATGATGTGTATCGGCAGATTTGCAGGAGGGTTTGGAACGAAATGAATACTTGAGAATCATGAGAATCTATACAAAACACTTTTTCACAAGTGTTAAATCTAAAAGTCTAAACCATGGCAAAATAGGGCTAAAACGTATTCTATGCGTGTCTTACGGTTAGCTTACGGTTGTTCTATGATTGTCTTATGACTATTCAAATGTTAAAATTTAAACAAAAACGATATATGAAACTGATAACAATAACAGGTCCGAGCGGTGCAGGAAAAGACACTGTGGCGCGTATGCTATCCGAAATGGGAGGTTATAAAGTGTTATGCTCTTACACCACACGTCCGAAGCGTGATGGCGAGATTGACGGTGTAGAACACCACTTTGTTGAGAAGTGTGATGTGCCGCACGACAAGATGTTGGCATATACACAGTATGGTGGCTATGAGTATTGGACTACCATCGACCAGGTAACGGACAAGGCTATCTATGTCATTGACGAGGACGGGCTAAGAGCCTTGTGCGAGAAATTCCCCGGCATCGAACTATTCAAGATTTGTGTATCGGCACACGAAGAAAACCGAATACGAAGAGGTGTGTCGCAGGAACGTATGGACCGCGACAAGAATCGCAAGCGTTTGCCTCTGTCGTTCTACAATGCCGTAATATTCAATAATGATTCGTATGAAGTCTTGCTTGACGAGGTTCAGCGAGTGAGATATATGATTGTGTAAGCATAGAGGATATGAAAATGCACTATCTATTAAATAATAAACTAAAATTCATAAGTGATGAAATTGATAGAACCACAAGTAGAATGGTGGCAACAGACTACACTTGCGCAACATATAGCGAGAGTGGGAAGAATTTGCTACAAAGCAAAAGGTAAGCAGCCGGAAGAAGGTCTATCCGAGCAGGAGGTAGAAGAGTTTATCCAAAAGCGTGACGAGGAACGATGCAAAGGTTTCTGGGAGTCAGGTCATCGCTCGATGTATCGCCATGGGACGGCTTACTTCTTTCTGCCCAGTGAAAAAGGTCTTCCCAACTATATCTGGGCATATCTGAACGCTTCGCCCTACATTGACTATGCCACTAAGAAGCATAAGGTATGGATTAGCACCAACATGCAGTTCTTGCTTGAACATAATAACTTGATGGGTGCGCTTAGTCCGTATGGAGTCAGCGAAGACGAG
>CAZPNC010000166.1:0-2322 GCA_964587945.1 uncultured Prevotella sp.
CTGAAGTATCTTATTTCTGTTGGTTTGCCCATATCCATTCCCACCCAGTTTCCATTGGGCTGGTTTATCTCAAAGTTTGATAGCAGATTACCATCATACGTGCGATCTATGGCATCCTGGCCTGCTTCGGGGTTGGCTATTCCGCGTCCAGCCAGTTTGTTTCCGTCCGCATTATAGAATGAGAGTTCCGATATGCTTCCCCAAGAACCGTCCGGAGTAAAGTAACGCCAATAACGGTAAGGACGGTCTGCATTCAGTTCTATAAGGTAGGGAATTTCTGTATCCTCTATTGTGTAGAGGTTTTTTGCGTTCTTAAAGTCTGGACGATCAGAACACTGTAGTTTTCCACCCAGTATGCGTCGGCGCATGTCAACCACGTTGTATGATTCGTAATACTTGCGGCGAAGGTCCACACTGATGGTCCTTGTGGTGCTGTTTGTGTCGTCATACGGGTTGTTGATGTACTCCACCTTTCCACTCTTGTGCAGTATGAATGGGTGGCTTATGGGTATGAGGTCGCTGCCGTTATAGCCTAAGGCAATATATAGCATATTTCGCCCCATATTTTTGAAGTGTGCCTTGCCTCCCTTGAGTACTCCGTAGTCAAGTATACTCCAATGCGGGCCGCTGTAGTTTACGGTCATTGCTATATAGACATACCTACGGTCCTGAAGCTGTTTTAGTATCTCTTTGTCAGTATCTATTTCAAGGTCAGAGGTAAGGTTGTAGCGGTCTGTCACATCCTTCTGGCAGGGGTCAAATGGATGGACATACTTGGATGTGTTGCGATACTTTTCAACATCGCGGTTTATAGTGTAGGTGTTTCGCCAAACTTTGGGTATGCGCTCGTATGGGTAGAATTGCTGACCTGCCGGCATGATGAGGGAGTTGATGGTCACCTGCTCGCGTCCACGGTCATCGGTGAACACGTACCAGCTATGCCCTTCGCTGTTACGTCCCCATACCGGCACTTGATCAACTGCGGCGGGCATACCAAGACTGCGGAACACAGCTGTTCCCATAATAACATAATCCCAACAACTGCCGTAGGTCATACGCACCCAGGTGGCGGCACTAAGCATAGGCATGCTACCACTATTCTCCCAAATTACACGTAGTCCTATGGCAGATTGCTTGCTGTGTATCTCGTTACGAGCTATCTCTATTGCCCCGAATATGCTGTTACGCTGTATATCAGTAGGCGGTATGGTATTGAGGCTGTCGCTATAGTGCTGTGACAGGGTATCACGCCAAGCGTCAAGACTCTGGAGCTCTGTAACTTTGTACGGTAATATCCAATCGCGGAACTCCTCGTAGGTAAGGTGCTGTGCCCAAGGCTTTGTCCTCCACTGCTTGAATGCGTGGTCAATGCTGTAAATCAGATAGTCGGCGGTAATAACCTTAACGTCAGAAATCGTATCCTGAGTCAGTCCGAAATACTGTTTTTCGCTGATTTCACGAAGAGTGTCGCGCTGCCAGTCCGGACTGGATCCTGTGCCAAGAATCTCAAGAGCCTGGTGGTAATATCTATTTATGGCAGCAGTGTCACGATATGAATAATGTGCAGGCATATTTGCTATGAGGTACTCAGCAGCAGCAAGCTTCTGCGGGTCGTTGTCAACGGTACGATAGTGCTCAAGCACAGCCTCCAATTGCCCTCTGTTCTCACCTGCTACCTTCAGCGCTTCACGCAGGTATCTACTGTCCTCTGAGCAACTCATGAACAGCAATGTTATGGTTATAGCGAATAATATCAGTTTCTTCATAATGCGTTGTTTTTCCATCTGTCAAGACTCTGTGAGCTTATTGTGTCTGCACTCACGTATTCGATTGTCTCATTCTTGTGGAGAATGAATGGCTTGGTAATCTGAATGAGTCCTTCTCCATCGAATCCCATCACGGTGTAGAGGACCTCCCTACCCATGTCCTTGAAGCAGGCCTTGCCGTGTTTTATTTCGCCAAAGTCAACAATCTGCCAGGGATTTTTGTCGTCACGAACAGCCGAAGCAATGTAAACATACTTGTCCTTGATCTGCCGGTTTACAGCCTTGTCAATTGGCAGACTGATGTTGCTGGTGAGGAAATACTGCGCTGTAACATCCTGCTTGGCAAGTTCGAAGGGATACCGGTACTTGGCTTTATGCTGGTATTTTTCGCGTTCTTTATTAATTGCGTAGGTGTTGCGAAAAACTTTTGGACCGCGCTCGTACGGGAAGAAGCCACCGCCAATATTAGTTGAGAGGTCCCACTCTGAGGTGAGATGTTCACCTCGGTCTGAAATGATGACGAACCACTTGGTTGCGGCTGTACCTCTTGAGCCTA
>CAZPNC010000167.1:0-2320 GCA_964587945.1 uncultured Prevotella sp.
CCGAAATCACTACATAAAGCATTATGAAGAGACAGATATATTTCAGGAAAAGACAAGGGCTATGCCATCCCTTACGAAGCCGACGGACGCCAGCTGACCAAATGCGGAGTAACCATATCCTCAGAGGCACGAAACATCACGCATTGGCGGGCAGTGGATAAGGATGGCAAGGTCATCGACGAGCAGAAGTTCTGAACCGGTCTTTCACTATCGCCGCAAAAGTTTCGGAAGTAATATTCACCCTGTTTCGGAAATCTAATTGCGCCCTTTGGTAGCTGGGAGAAGTTTCTTTCTGCATTTCTCACACAATCCCTTTATGACATATTCAGACTCGACAACAGTAAAGGTGTCGGGAATCGGTACTTGCGGAATCATGATGTTGTCAAGGCAGATGGTCTTGTGGCATTTGATGCACGTAAGGTGAACATGTCCCCTATGATGGAGTTCATGCCCGCCTTTTTTCAATTCGCATCGGCACAGGCAATATTTCTGTTTGCCAGAGCCATCATCAACATGGTGAAGGATGTGGTTTTCTGCAAACAAGGTCAGTGTACGATAGACAGAAGATTCGTCCATATAAGGTATCTTCGCCAGAATATCCGAAAACGAAAATGTTCCTTGCACGGTTTCATGCAGGGTTTGGAGCACAAGCAGGCGATTCGCTGTCAAACGAATGCCTGCCTGTTCTAGTATTTCTTCATATTTTTGATTCATAACTTTCCTCTTTTCATGTTAATGGCAATGCGGTTTGTGATAGTGTTGCCAGAGGGCATTGAGCAGCAATATGCCAAGCGCTATGGTGCTACTCCAGTTCAACCACGAAGCCCTTTCCTCCATACCGCAACTGCCGGTAGTCAATGATATATGGAACCACTCGGCAGGAAGCAGATAATCGACTGCATGTCCCCAGAGAATGGCCATGGTGATGATAGAAACGAGGTAAAACACCAATGATTTGCGACCTAAAGCCTTGTTAATCACCAGGATTGAAGCCATATTGCATGCAGGACCAGCCATGAGCAGTACAAGTGCAGCTCCAGGTGTAAGACCCTTCATCATCAGTGCAACAGCAATCGGAATGGAGCCTGTTGCGCAAATGTACATGGGAATGGCTATACAAAGCACGAGAAGCATGCTCAGTTGGGTGTTGCCACGAAACAAGGCAAAGAAATCATCTGGCACAAACACCGTTATCAGTCCTGCTATTACAAGACCCACCACAAGCCATTTGCCTATATCCTCCATCATCTCAACAAATCCGAATCTCAGGGCTTCACGCATCTTACCAAGGAAACCATTGTGACGGGACTCTCCTTGAACGTGATGACAGGAGCAAGTGTTTTCTTCATGAACATGCTCATGCTGGCAGCAACAAGTGTTTACCGATGTATCAGCCGAAACTACTTCCTCCTTATCACCAAATTTGTTGATCAGCCAACCACCCATTATGGCATTGCAGAAAGCTGCAATAGGACGGATAATGGCAAACGGAAGTCCAAGGATCGAGTACGTGGCAATGATACTGTCAACACCCGTTTCTGGTGTAGCAATGAGGAAAGAAGCCGTAGCACCCCTGGATGCCCCTTGTTTTCTAAGCGACATGGCTGTTGGTATCACTCCACAAGAGCACAATGGCAGCGGAATACCGAACAATGCACCATAGAATACGGACTTGAAACCTTTGCCACCGAGATAGCGGTTATACACCATGCCTGGAACAAAAGCATGCATCACTCCTGCAAAAAAGAATCCCAACAGAAGATAGGGAGACATCTCATTGATAAGATTTAAAACCTCTTGCATATTAAATATTTGTTTTTGAGTTTACTTTTCGAGTGCAAAGGTACTGAATCTTTGTTGCAAGTCAAAGGCATTTTTGTTCATATACTCGTTGCTCCCACTCCCGATAGCACAGTCTTATACTGTGTGGTAAAGAAATACAGCCATGGTTTTCTACAAAAGTTGTCTTATAGCAGGTGCAAAGGTAATATATTTTTTGGGACTTTTAGAATATTTCATTGGAAATCAGAATACTTTCAGCATAAAAACTTGTCTTTTTCTGAATAAGGTTGCAGTGACAGGTTCATTGCCCCGATTTTGTGAATAGGAGTGTGGGGGTCTCTCCCACACCTCGCCTAACGAGTAACCTCCGATGTGGGATTGTAGGAGAGAGAGGCTTTGGAGGCAAGGTCATCGACGATCAGAAGTTCTGACCCTGTCTTTCATTATCGCCACAAGATTATACAATTTCCTAATGCCTGCAACCTCCAATAATCCTTGCCGCCTCATCTTTCTCACTTTGGAATGAGAGTTGGTCGAA
>CAZPNC010000168.1:0-2289 GCA_964587945.1 uncultured Prevotella sp.
TCTTTGCGGAGCCACAATAATAGGCAGCATCATGGGATTCCTCTTCAAAGGACTTCCCCACAAGTGGAACGACACTGTTCTCGGATACTGCGCCGGCATAATGCTTGCCGCCTCAACACTCGGTTTGATAGTGCCGGCATTCAATATGTGTGGCAGTGGGTGGTGGATGGTGACAGCTGGGGTTATAGGAGGGGCACTGTTTCTCAACATCCTCGACTTGATAACGCCACACCTGCACACCATCACAGGCCTTGACCCGGAAGAGCACCGCAACAACAACACACTGAACCACATACTGCTCTTCGTCATGGCAATAGCCCTGCACAAACTACCCGAAGGCATGGCGGCAGGAGTAAGCATGAATACGGCTACAGGTGCAGCAACCGACTGGTCCGTATCCTTCGGCATAGCTTTGCAGAATATTCCTGAGGGCATGGTAATAATCGCACCTTTGCTTATGGCCGGTGTCACACGCCTACGTACATTCACCATAGCACTGTCAATAGGTCTGCTGGAGGTTGCCGGTGTATGGACTGGCTATGGTCTCGGTTCTGCATCAACCGCATTTCTACCCACTATGCTTGGCTTTGCAGGAGGTGCGATGCTCTATGTCACTTCTGATGAGATGATACCGGAAACACATGCCCACGGTTACCAGAAGCAGGCCACCTACGCCCTGCTCATGGGCTTCATCACACTGATACTGCTTGAGAGGGTATTTGAATGACAGAGACTTCATTTCTTCTCCCCGGCCTTGCAATAGTCCACTCTTAACGGAACGCCCCTTTTGCCGTCTACACACCATGTGCCGTCCCAACTTTTATAGGGGACAAGCAATTGATGATCCTGGATTACAGACTTTGGAGCGGCATCGAGAATATATGTGACTTCCACTGACAATCCACGGAGATATGAGGCCACCTCTAAAAAAGTCCCTATCCACAGCAGGCCTTCGTCCTTCATGGTTCTTGCCCAAAGGAGATGCTGCGACAAAATGCCGTCGGTGGCGAAATGGTCATAGCCAATCCTTATACCATGTGTCATTCCCACAGCCCACTCTCCTCTGTCAATGCTTCTTTGCAGCCATGCGTTAATGTCTGCAACTGATCTCATGCGCGTTCCACCGACAGACTGCTGACGGGTGCGCGTGGCAACAATACCTTTATGAGCCTCCACATACCTCACTATACTGTCAGTCTTGCTGTTACCGGGATATCCAAGGGTTTGCGGATGAAAGCCCGTATTAAGAAATATCACACTGTCATTTAGGTCTATCTCACGGTCAATCCCGTCAAAAGACAGTTTCTTGAAATTAGTATGCATGTAACCATGACTTGCTATCTCATGGCCATGGTTTCCCATTGTCTTCACCTGTTCCCATGTCATGCTTTCCGCTTCACGCATTTTCTTGCGTATTTCAATGTTACGCCCCACTATCCAGAATGTGCCTTTGATGCCCAATGAGTCAAGCATCGGCATGACAATAGTATAATGTTCGGAAAGTCCATCATCGAAAGTGTATGACACGGCAGCCTTTGCATTATGCCTGTATTTCGCTATTCTTGGCATACAGGTGGACATACATTTTGCAGCATCTTGACAACCACCCACAACAGAGTCCGTAGGCAGGTTGTTGGTCTGTCCTTTTGGAAGAGCATCATATTCAGCGTCGCCCGGCACACTGTGACGCTTGCCTAAGCAAGAAACATCAAACCCAACCAACAAGCAACATAAAACCAACAACCCCACACATACCTTATTTATAAGGTAGATACCAGTTCTTTTCATCTGTCAGGTCCTTCGTAGGATTCTTGAAAGCCAATTTTGCGGCAAGCCACTTTGACCCCTCCCCTGCAGTCACCATATTGCGATGGCGTGCCATACGACAAAGATCCGCGAAGCGTGAACCTTCAAAAGCAAATTCCATGGCATACTCGTCACACAACATTTCTTCCATGGTGTCTATTGTGTCCTGCCTCGTCTGCAACACTTTAGAATGTGCCTGCAACATTGTCTCATACTGATATGGCGAGAAAACGCCATTTGTATATCCGCATCCATGTTTGTGAATGCCATACGCCACCTTTGTCTGTGAAGAACCGGCAGCAGGGTCGAAGATGGCAATGTTATCCGCAGAGAGCAATGACAGTCCCTCCTGCAAGGCGGTCTTTGACGCTTCTGAAACATAAGGTGCCGACAGCAACTGTCTGTCTATACCGTCTTTAAGGACAGCAAAGGCAATGTCAGAATAGCCCATGCGGTTCAGAGCCTCAGCCAGATGCAGATAGA
>CAZPNC010000169.1:0-2238 GCA_964587945.1 uncultured Prevotella sp.
GGTACAGCACGCACGTGCAAATATCTGAAAACCAAATAGACAAACTTCCTGTAGATCTCTGGAATAACCTCGAAAAACGGGAGAAATGACGCTAAACGACTTAATATCAGAGTCGTTACGATGTCAAATGATGACAAGCCGAAAAATCGGAAAACGCAAAGAAAAGCGGATTTAAGAAGAAGAATGGTTTGCAAATCATTACCCGTGAAAGAGTAAGATTTAACATATGAGAGATGCTATTGCACCGTTTGTCACCGATTTGCGTATCAAGGTCTAACTCGTTGATATTTAACTTTGCAAACAAAAAAACGAGTATGGCAAGAAGTACATTCAAAGTGCTGTTCTACGTGAACGGCAGCAAAGAGAAAGACGGTATTGTCCCCATCATGGGACGAGTGACAATCAACGGTACTGTGGCGCAGTTCAGTTGCAAGCAGAGCATCCCGAAAACCCTTTGGGATGCGAAAGGCAACCGAGCCAAAGGCAAGAGTGCCGAAGCACGGAACATCAATCTGGCATTGGACAACACCAAGGCGCAAATCATCAAGCACTATCAGCGCATATCCGACCGAGAGGCATACGTAACGGCTGAAATGGTGCGCAATGCCTACCAAGGGATAGGAAGCGAGTATGAGACACTGATAAAGGCTTTTGACAAGGATTGCGCCAACTTCCTGAAACGTGTCGGCAAAGACCGCAGCATCGGCACATACAAGGTAATGGTAAGGGCAAGGAACTATGTCGCAGCCTTTATCAAGTCATTCTACAGACGGACGGATATGTCCATGCTGGAACTTACGCCCGACTTCATCAAGGAGTTTGCGGCTTATCTTACGGCTGAACGTGGACTGAAAAACGCCACCATCTGGCTGAACTGCATGTGGCTGAAAGGCGTGGTCATGCGTGCGCACTATAACGGACTGATACCGAGAAATCCGTTTGCGCAGTTCCATATCAGCCCGAATGTTAAGGAACGGGAATATCTGACAGAGGACGAAATCAAAAGAATCATGGCGCACGAGTTTGACAACCCCACCCTCGCATTGGTGCGGGACCTGTTCATTTTCGCCTGTTTCACCGCCTTGTCTTTCGTGGATATGAAAGAACTCACAACGGACGAAATAGTGGAGGTGAACGGCGAGAAATGGATATTGTCGAAACAGCACAAGACAAATGTCCCGTTCCAAGTGAAGCTGCTGGATATTCCTTTGCAGATAATCGAACGGTACAAGTATCTGTCGGAAGACAAGCTGGTTTTCGGGAAAATCAACTATTGGACGATGTGCAAACAGCTGAAAAAGGTAATGGCGGAATGCGGAATAGAGAAGCAAATCTCCTACCATTGCGCACGTCATACATTTGGAACACTGGCTCTTAGCAAGGGGATGCCCATTGAAAGCGTGAGCCGTGTTCTGGGACACACGAACATTGTCACGACTCAAATCTATGCGAAGATAACCACACAGAAACTTGACAATGACCTGACGATGTTCGGCAACAAGCTGAACGCATCGTTCGGAAGTGTAACCCCATAACCAAGCATAGCCATGAAACGAAGCATCATCACAACGGATGGCAACGGCAACATCACCTTGCCGACCGATATAGGCGCAACCGCCATGAGCGAATGGGAACTTTGCGACCTGTTTGGAGTAACCGCCCCGACATTCCGTGCTGGGGTAAAGGCTCTTTGCAAGAACGGAGTTTTAAGGGAATACGGGACAAGGCGAAACATACGGGTATCCGATAATTGCTGTATGGAGGTTTACAACCTTGAAGCGATAGTTGCCCTCGCTTTCCATATCGGCACATTCGGAGCGGAAAGGGTACGCAATGCCGTTCTTGAAAGACTGTACCTGCGAAAAGAGAAAACAAGCATCTTCTTCTCGCTGAATACCAACAGTATATCCAAATCCGAATACTTCTCGTAGCTGAATGCCTGACATTATTCACTCGGTAAGTCAGTAATTCATTAAGTCAGTACGACAGCACGACAGACGCTCTGGTTTTTTCTCCCGAAAAGCGTAATCCGACATTCGCTTTTCGGGAGTTTTTCCGTTTGCACAACCCGTTTCCTGCCCCAAACCATTGAAAGTTTTTGTTTCGGGGGCTATTTGTCATCATTCTGCCGTGTTTTGCATAACAACCTATCCGATAATTGATTATATTTTTGCAACTGGTAATTTTCAAACTTAAAACCATTTGATTATGTCAGCTATCGAACAACAGGACAGCCAC
>CAZPNC010000170.1:0-2209 GCA_964587945.1 uncultured Prevotella sp.
GTTGATTACCTTAACTCTATACCATTGGTCAAAGGTTTTATATATGAGAACTATACTCCTGGTGGCACAATCCATTTATCAAGACCACGAACATATTTCATTGATGAAAATGGAGAAAAAATTGATGCAATTAGAACAAGAATTGAGGATTGGAAACTTGCTGGTTTGATTAATGATTCCGAATACTATATCCTTCTTGCTTGCCTTATAGAAACAATAGGTTTCTATTCAAATATCGCCGGAGTATATGCTGCATTTCAGAAACACTGGGACCCAAGAGCATTGAAACCTCTTGAACTAAGAACAATAGATATTGTAAACAACAACCTTGAAAATAAGGTTTACTGTATTGACAGTATGAGTTTAATAGATGATATAGATGTTGACATTCTTTATCTTGACCCACCATATAACGAGAGACAGTACGCTCCTAATTATCATATTTTAGAAACCATTGCCAAATATGATAATCCGTCTGTAAGAGGTGTTACTGGTATGAGAGATTATTCACAACAGAAGTCTCGGTTCTGTAGAGCGAACACTGCAATAGAAGACCTTGACAAAATCGCTGGTTCTGCCAAGTTTCACTATTTAGTCTTAAGTTATAACTCTGAAGGAATAATGCCCCAAGAAAAAATTGTCGAAACCCTTCAACATTATGGAGAAGTTAAGCTAGAGCAGTTTGAATATGCTCGTTTCAAGAGCAATAACAACGGTTTGGCAAAAACAAAGAAAACAGTATTTGAACAATTATACATATTAAAAAAATAAAACAATGAACCTGTGGATTTTAACGGAAGAACGCCCCAAAGTTGAGGTTCTTAAGATGATTTTTAATTACTTTGCTAATGACCATAATTGTGGTTTTTTTGGTGATACAATTAGAATCATCCCCATATTGAACGGAAATTCAGTATTTTATAACCAACAAAAACTTGACCTATGATTGAAAATTTTAAAGACAAAATATTTTGCGAAGATTGTCTTGTTGGTATGAAGCGAATCCCCGACGGGAGCGTGGATTGCATCATCTGCGACCTGCCTTACGAAGTGCTGAACAAAGGCAATTGCCAATGGGATAGTATTATTCCGATGGAGCCACTTTGGGAGCAATACAAGCGAGTGACCAAGCCCAATGCAGCCATCGTTCTATTCTGTCAGGGGATGTTCACAGCCCAACTGATGATGTCGAACCCGAAGATGTGGCGATACAATCTCATTTGGGAAAAAGGACGTGTCACTGGATTCCTCAACGCCAATCGTATGCCAATGCGAAGCCACGAGGATATTGCCGTGTTCTATCGCAAACTGCCGACGTATAATCCTCAGATGAGACAAGGCGACAGCCACGCGAAGGGATATGGCAAGCATAAGCAGACGAACCAGTGCTACGGAAGTTTCGAGGAGAAGAAGAAAGATGTGGAAGCGAACAGCAGCATCGTGCATCCGAAGAGCGTTTTGTACTTCAACAAAGAGCACAGCAAAGACACTCTTCATCCCACCCAAAAGCCCGTTGACCTCATCGCCTACCTCATCCGCACCTACTCCAACCCAGGCGACACCATCCTCGACAACACCATCGGCTCAGGCACCACAGCCGTAGCAGCCCTGCGCGAGAAACGCCACTACATCGGCTTCGAGTTGAACAAAGAATATTACAAAATAGCATTAAATAGAATAGAAAAGGAACAATCACAATTAAAACTTGAATTATGAACCACGATATTAGTCATTGCAGCGGACAGGATGTAAGGCTCCTGCCATACGGAGGAACCGAGGTTGTTAAATGCTCAATATGTAACAAATGTTACAGGCATGTAGCATACAATGACCCCGCAAGACCACCGGTCGTTTCCATGATACTTCCTCTGGATTGTATAGACCACAACCACAATCTGTATTACCCAACACAAAATGTATAAAGATGAAGAAAATAAGAGTTGATTTTATTGCCTACCGCTCGGTTGTGGTAGCAGTCAACGAAGAAGAAAACGCTGTCGATGAAGCAGAAGCCATCCTCCAGCGTAAAGAACCAAATGTCGCTTGGTAGTACGACCAGAACTGCGACCTTAAAGAGGTCGACGATGAGCCGGAGAACCAGATTGATATTGTCCGCTGTACCTATTGCGGAGAAGAGTATGTAGACCACTTTAACGACGGCTTGTGTCCGTTCTGTGGTCACGACGCATACGAAGATGAAGTTTAACCC
>CAZPNC010000171.1:0-2209 GCA_964587945.1 uncultured Prevotella sp.
TTTAGTAGCATTTCCAGTGATGGTTGTGCATTGTTGGTACACCATTTTGAAACAGTGGCCTGATCTTTGTTCAGTTGCTCAGACAACCATTTACCAGTACGTTTCTTTTCCGCCAATACTACTTTCAGCCTGTTGATGTCTTTATTAGATGCCATAATATGCAAATTGTCTTGTTACAGGCACAAAATTAAGAAATTATTTTGGAATTACAGCATATTTATTCAAAAATCTATAAATAAATTTGCGAATAAGGCAAATATTTATGGAAAACAGCTCCATTATGTCTGAAATAGCAGTAACAATTCCACCTTTCTCCGCTTCCTGATGGATGGAACTACTTTCCCCTTGTAACGGCAGAAGCGGATGTAGTCGTTGTGGATATTGCGGTCGCCGCTTTCTATCTTTTGAATGAGGCGGCTCTTGGGGTGGTTGGCGTTGCCCATGAGCGTCCCATAACCGACGTTATAGGCAAGGGTGGCAAGGAGAAGGCTGTCCTTGTTCTCATTGAGGTTGATGGAGGTCTTGTCACGGTCGATGGTCACACCCTTTTTGTTTACTATAAAAATGTAAAAAGTCAGAGGAATAACGTCGTAAAAATGACCTAAACTGAAAAAGGTTGTCACTTTTTCTAGTATAGGTCAAACCTTCCACTCTCCGATAGTACGTTTCTCAGAGTCAAAGTTGACGCCTACTTTCACTATGGGCAGTCGGCAGTTGGCAAACTTCGACTTGTAATCCTTCAGGTCGATCTGCTTCATGGCTGCTTCCGCACTCTTGTTCAGTTTCAGTTCAAACAGGAAAAGGGTGGTCTTGGTTTGAAGTACAATATCCACTCGTCCCGTAGGTGTGTGTATCTCCACATCGGCAAAGTAGTCGGACACGAGGGTGAAAATGATGTAGAGCACCTGCTGGTAGTGACCTTCGGTGTCGGTACCGTTGCAATAAGGCACCGTGCCGAGGAAGGTCTGCAGAAGGCTCAGTGCACCGTCGATGTCGTCCTTGGCAAGGCAACGGGCTATGTTGCGTGCGGTGTTGTTGACAACAAGCGTGTTGGGCATGACGTATGCAGGCACAAGGGATTTCGTCAGACCTATGCGCACCTCGTTGTTTGGTATGCCGAGCGTGTAGCTGTTGAAACTTTCGTCATAGTCCTTTATCGTAACATATCCGCTCTGGTATAGCAGTGGCATTATGGTCGTCATCCCTTCCGTAGGCGCATCAAAATCGTCGGCACCGCCTTCCATAGAAATGATGTCTGTGGGCACGATGTCGAATTTTCGGAGCATTTCTATAAGGTATGTCGGTGTGCCGGAACCAAACCAATAGTTGGTGAAGGCATGGTCTTGGAATGCGTTCAGCAGGCTGTAGGGATTGAAGATGTCCGGCGATGGCCATGTGAAATGTTAGCCGTCGTATTGATTTTTCAGCTGTGATATCGCCTCATCGCGTGTCGTCCGCCTATGTTCGGCAAAGTCGTCAATATAGTCGGACATCTGCGTTGTCATCTCCTCAACAGTGATACCGCACACTGCGGCATAGTCTGGGCGCATGGAGATATTCTTCAGGTTGTTAAGCTCGCTGAAAATGCTGAGTTGTGAGAACTTGGTAATGCCTGTGAGGAAGACAAATTCTAAATATGGGTCAGAGGCCTTTAGCGGAGAGTAGAAATTACGCATTACATTTCTGAGTATCGGCAAGGCTTTTTCCTCATGCATCACGTCAAGCAGCGGAGCGTCATACTCGTCGATAAGGATAACCACCTTCTTGCCAGTCTTTTGGTATGCTGCTTGTATCAACGCTGCTAATCGGTCATTATTATCTGTTGAAGGATTTATAATGCCATAAGTCTTTTCATATTCTTCAAGGCGATTACCAATGTAGCGTTCAAGCTGTTCCTTCTCCATGTGCTTACCCATAGACATATCGAATCTCAGCACGGGATATTCAGTCCAATCCTTCTCCACTGTTTCGATGAAAAGCCCCTTGAACAAGTCCTTACGTCCCTCGAAATAAGCCTGGAGAGTAGATACAAGCAACGACTTGCCGAACCGCCTTGGACGGCTCAGGAAGATATAGTTGCTGAGGTGTATCATATTCCAGATATACTCAGTCTTATCGATATACAGCATATCATTCTCTCTGATTTTCTCAAAGGTCTGTATGCCCACGGGCAGTCGCTTCAGTTGCTTCTTTTCCATATCTCACAAAT
>CAZPNC010000172.1:0-2162 GCA_964587945.1 uncultured Prevotella sp.
ATAAGCTGTGGTGTTAACGTTGGCAATATTATTACCGATAACGTCCATTCTTGTCTGGTGTGTTTTTAAGCCTGCTACACCAGCATATAATGATCTCATCATAATGAAATGACCTCCTTAAGCTTTTACCGTTTTTGTTCCGTCTGTCATTCGGGAACTTGCTAGCCTCCATAAGGTCCGGCTAAATAATTACGGCTCCATCGATGTTGGTAAAAATGTTCTCTGCTGCATCTGTTTGGTTCATAGCTGTTATGACCGTATTGCTTGGAATATTCACTATAAACGCCAGCTGATCTACAATTACCAGTGATTCTTTAATTCCTTTCTGTTCTGCTTTTGCAGTACCTTCCTGCAAGCGATTCATCTGGTCTGTGGTTAATTCAATATTTCTGTCTGCCAGTCTTCCCGCTGCATGCTTTGAAAATCTGACTTCGCCTGTTTCTTTGGCTTTCTTGCTTTCCAAAATTTCCTGAAAAGAAAGTCCTTCGCCAGTGGTAACAGGTACATTGCCCTTTTTAGGATTCAGGTACTGGTCTTGCAGCTGTTCAATTGAAAGGAATCCGTTATTTTGAATTTTCATATTCCTCTCCTCCTTGAGCTGTTATCTGCCTCCTGCATCAAATCAGGTTCCTGTTGTCTCATCAGTTGATTCTGTTGTTTCATCCGTTTTTCCGGCGGTCTCATCAGTTGTTTTATCGGTTTCATCCGTTGTTTTATCGGTCTCATCCGTTGATGGTTCTTCGTCCGGTTTCGCTGCTTCAACTAACGCTTCCATTTGAGCTACATATTCCTCCAGTTTCTTGATATATGCATTTGCAATGAAGGATTGCTGATAAGGTGTCATGTTGTTAAATCCAGTGCTGAGTCCGTCAATTGTTTCCTTATCACCTAAACTCAACTCATTTAGTGAAGGAAGTTGGTTCATTGCAGTTGCGAAAGCGACTGCCAAATCATATGCTGTCTGATAAGTGGGGTCTACTACTGCTTTCACATCATCTGCTGAATAAATCGTGCCATCAATGGATACAAACGCTTTATTGTTTTCATAGGTTACATATTCAACCACACCTTGAATTTCTTTGGTTTCTCCATTGGTATCGGTAGTTTCCACATTAACCAGTTGTCCTACCATAGAGGATGCTCTGGATAATTCCATGGATGATGACATGTTTTGCATTTGTTCTACCTGTGAAAAGGTTGCATACTGTGATATGTATTCCGTGTTAGATGTTGGTTCCAGTGGATCCTGGTATTTCATCTGTGCTACTAAAAGCTGTAAAAAAGCATCCTTATCCATTCCGTTTTTGGAAGCTGCTTTTTTGACTGAGCTTTCCGATGCAGTTTCCTGAATCTTGCCGTCTTCTACGATTGCTCCTACTGCCATTGTTGCTCCTTTCTGCACCTGAGTGCTGTTTTTTGTTATACAGTGTAATCTACTGTATTTCCGTTCATCTCCATCATTCTAGCAGCTAATACTTCTTCTTCGCTTGCTTCTTCTTCAAACAACCCGTCCAGTTCATTTAGATTAAGTCTTCTGGGTGTTTTCCTGCTACCTTGTGAAGCAGCGTTTTCTTCTCGTCCCTGTCCCTGCCAAAGATTGCTTTCAAAACCATGGGCATCAACTGTTACTTCCACCGATTCTACTTTTACGCCCTGGTCTTTCAGATTATCCTTTAACTCTACAATCTGGCTTTCAATTGCTGCCTTGACTGTTTCGTTTTGTACCTGGAACTGTGCTGTTACTTCACCACCTTTGGTGGTTAATTGTACATGTACTGTTCCAAGGCTTTCCGGATGTAATTGCATCTCCAGTTGGTTCATATCCGGTTTTAGTTGAATCTTCATATAATCCATAATCTGATTCATAATTTCCTGCGTCGTCCGGTTGAAAATACTGCTGTTTTGTTCAATCGGAGCCTCTGCTGCAGGTGTTTTGCTTTGCAACAATGTTTCGAGAAGTGGATTACCTGTTCCAAAACCTTCGCCTTTACTTTCCTGACTGCCACCTTGTGCATTGCCTTTTGCTTGTTGTCCCGACTGCTCTTCCAAAGGTTTCTCTCCGACTGGCGACTCTATGCCAACTGTTTTCTCAACGTTAGGGGACGGGGGTTGTGTTTCATTTTCTACTCCGACTGTTTTCTCAACGCTAACAACGCTAAGGG
>CAZPNC010000173.1:0-2160 GCA_964587945.1 uncultured Prevotella sp.
TGGTGTTAATGTTTCTACAATGGGTCGGTTAGAACACCCCTTAAGCCGCAAAGCATTCTATAATGTCCGATTTTCTTTAAGAATTTCGGACATTTTATTGTGGCATCAAGAGTAATATCGTATCTTTGCAACTAGAATCATTGTGAATATGAAGACAATACTGACGAAGGAAATACGAAACATCATAGACCGAAACGGACCGAACAGGCTTTATATGGTGAGTGATTTTGCCCATCTGAATAATGATGGGCTAGTTACTCGTGCGCTTTCCCGATTAGAGAAAGAGGGTGTGCTCATTCGTCTTTCTCAAGGTCTATATCTATATCCATTACGGAATAAGTTCGGTGTACTTCGTCCCTCTATAGAAGATATCGCATACGCTATAGCGGAAAAGGATAAGGCTCGTATTATACCTAGTGGATTGACAGCATTGAACAAATTGGGACTTTCCACACAGGTCACGATGAATGCAGTCTATTTGACAGATGCCACAGCAAGGGAACTTACTATCGGGAACCGTACAATTATATTCAAGCGCAGCGTACCTCGCAATTTTGCCTACAAGACAGACTTATTCCCACTTATAGTCGCTGCCATGAAAGAATTAGGGAAAGATAACGTGACAGATGAACAGGTTGCAATCATAAAACAAGCCATTGAAAAATATGGTAGTCCTGATGAAATCAAATACGATTATAGCATTGCCCCGCAATGGATTAAACAAAGACTTGCATTATGAATTTTACTAAGCTTACAAAAGAAGAACAACTTACCATTTTGGCTAATGTAGCCGAAGATAAAGGGATTGTGGACAATGCCGTAGAAAAGGACTACTGGGTCAGTATGGTGTTACGTGCCATATTTTCTTTACCGTATGCAGCAGCTTTTGTTTTCAAGGGAGGAACAAGCCTTAGCAAAGGTTGGGGATTAATAGAACGGTTTTCGGAAGATATTGACCTTGCAATAGATCCCCAATATCTCGGCTTTACAAATATTGAGACTACAAGTCAACGGACTAAGTTGCGGAAAGACTCCAAGAAGTTCATAGATGGCTCTTTCGCGCTCGACGTTGAGACCAGATTAAAAGAGTTTGGGCTATCAGAGAGCTGTAAGGTTATAGTTCCGGAGACATCTGTCAGTGATCTTGATCCTGTAGTCCTGTTTGTCGAGTATAATTCAGTGCTGCAAACGAAAATGCTATATATACCCGAGCGAGTCAAAGTTGAGATAAGCTGTCGTTCACTCATGGAACCGTCAGAAGATGTGGAAATGCGTTCTATGATAGAAGAGGCTTATCCAGGTGAAGAGTTCTCATTACCTATATTTACTGTTCCTACCGTAGTGCCAGGACGAACATTCCTGGAAAAGGTTTTTCTTTTGCATGAAGAGTTTAACCGTCCCAATGGCTGTACGCATATCGAACGTATCACACGACACATGTATGACATTGTAAAGATGATGGATAAACCGTTTGCTATGGAAGCAATGCTGGATGAACAATTATACGAGGAGATTGTGACTCATCGTAAAAAGTTTACGGCTTGGAGTGGATTGGACTATACGAGTCATCTTCCACACACAATATCGTTCATGCCTCCTGAAAGCATCGAAGATGTTTTGCGTGACGACTATAAGCAGATGCAAATTGGCTTCATCTATGCCAATGCACCTTCTTTCGATGAGATTATGGAACGATTGAGTGAGCTGCAAAGCAGATTTAGGACATTGGTATGGAAGAATAATCGCTGACGGTATGGCTAGAATAAATGTTGATATGACCGAAACTATTATTTTTGATTGATAAAGAATACAAAACAAAGTTCTACCGTTGTTTTCCTGAGATTTTGGACGCAGTGCGTCCAAAATTGTTGCCGTAGATTTTGTACCGCGAGCTGATACGCGTAGAGGATGGTGTGGCTCGCAAATGGTATGAGCAAGAGGCTCTGCGCGAAACGTGGAGCAGTCGCACCCTGCATCGCAACATAGGGTCGCAATACTATTACCGACTGATGCAGTCCCCCTCAAAAGACAGGGTGGCCGAAGAAATGCATCAGATAACTGCTCCCCAGCAGGAAGACAACACTGCTGCAACAATCAACTCAGCGCATGAGGCAGTTATTAAAAAATCTTTAATAACTGAATTAGCGTCTATTTCTTTCT
>CAZPNC010000174.1:0-2155 GCA_964587945.1 uncultured Prevotella sp.
TGTATTGACCAAAATGCTGAGGAACGAGATAGAGACGGTCATCGCACAGCACTGTACCGGCCGACGGGGCAAGTCTGCCAGCCAATATCTTTAGAAGTGTCGATTTACCTATGCCATTATTCCCTATAATGGCGCGTTTGTCTCCCGAAGTTACAGAGAAGCTAATGTTTTGGAACAGTATGTCTTTATTGGGATGGATGTACGACAAGCCTTGTACTTGTAGACTCATAACTATTTGCTATTGATGATAATATAAAAAATGAAAAGAGGGCCAACAGACTGTACGCACGAACATGAATATGCCGCCTCTAAAAATTTGTATATGTACAGTCTTCTGTCTATTACATCGTTGCAAATAATTTTGTGCAAAGGTAATGCTATTCTCGCGATAATGCAAATAATTTGAGTACTAATACGTTTGTTGACCCAAAATTATAAATTAGAGTGTCAAGTCTGTGCTCATAATTCTATCCAATTTTTCGGGTAAGATCTATCCTCTCTTGAGTTGGATTCCCGTATAAATTGAAGCCAGCCCATTCGTCTAAATCTTTATAATGGACATTCTCCATGGCCGCAATAAAATCGAATGATTCTCTGCTCTCTTTCGAAATGAAGCTTATTGCCAAAGGTAAAACCAATGCATGCTTTGTCACCCCGCAGAGCTTGTCTGGAGACTTCATCGCCTTGAATACTCCGAAGCAAGATTCTATAATGTCTGATGAGACAATATGTACATCAGTATCCGATCGAAGCAGTTTACATTCCTCTTGAAGATATTCCCACATGTCAAGGCCGACATTTCTCATTCTTCTGGTACCGTCTGCTGGGGTTATTAGATCCACGGTTATCCGCCAAATGAGAAACTTTGCCAGTTCTTTGCTCAATCCGTCATTCTTGCATCTCATTTCAACATATTCCATGCATTTTCGGATGCTGTTTAGCTCTTCAATAAGGTCTTTGTTGTCCAGCATAAAGCGTGCAGCTTCCTTCTGCTCATCCGTGAGCCGGTCATACCTCTCAAGAAGTTTGTGCGCCCATTTCACCCAAATAAATGTATTCATGAATCTGGCTATTGCTCGTTGTTTAGGTGGAAGAACTATTGCCTTGTCTGTTAGCTGGTAAGCAAGGCGTTTCTTCTCCATGAGTCCTGTAAATTCCTTGAAATCTGGAGACTCTGAGAAATACTTCTTTAATATGGTGCCAAAAGTGTGGCTGATGTCTCTGTGATGCGGTATACCGGCATCACGACAAGCGTTACATAGATTGTAACCGTTGTCAGAAACTGAATACAGAGGTCTCCTGCCAATGCTTTTCGAAGTCTTCTCCATCTCGGCTTTTACACTATCCCCAGTCCACGACGGACTGACGCTCATCCCGACAATACTTACGTCAGAGTGGGATAAGGGTTTTCCTGTACTGTCAGCTGGAGCGGCTAATTGAAGCAGCAACTTCTGCTTGCCTACAGAAATACTCTCATCCGTGATGGTGATGTACTCATTGTCCACGAATTGATCCTTGACTTTCGTATGCATATCCAACCCCGCCTTTTCGCACCAATCCTCTATGACTTGATTGCATGGAATGCTGTCAAACAGCTCTCCCTTGAAGCACTCGTTGAGGATTTCCAGTATTACAACTATAGACCGTGAGCCACAGATTGGCAAGCGAGATCTTAGCAGGACTGCAAGCCTAATCACGAGTTCGTTATACTTGTATCCCCAAGCAGTTCGGAAAGTAATCTGCTTTGTTCCTCTGTCAGTCTTATGGTCTGCTCTTTTTTTTTATTATTCTCAGCCTTGAGCCCCCTAAGCTCCGATCTGGCTGATTTCAATTCCTCCTTCTTCTTCGCCAAGTCGTTATTGACCTTGTTAAGCTCACGTTTCAGTCTGGTAATCCCTTTGTCTTTTTCGCTTTTTCTTACAGTCATATCTTTACAGTTATATATCTTATTTGCACCATAAAGGTACTGATTTTCAGCGAGATAAACAAAGAAATAAAGTTAATATATATTTACTTATTTGTAATATATTATAATGCGTAAAAGACTATAAATTAGCCCCTTAAAGTGGCAATGATGTTATACACAAACTTGACACCCTATCATGAAACTCGTGACAGGTAAGGACGGCTTCATCGGAAACGTGATGAAGATCCC
>CAZPNC010000175.1:0-2150 GCA_964587945.1 uncultured Prevotella sp.
GTAACAATTCTATCAATTCAGTTATGGAACAGAAAATGACTATCAATGGAGTAAGAGGGTGTGTCATAATTGACTATGGTCATTTATGGTGCACCCTCCTTTTGTATATCGTTTAGCGAGAGCAAAACCAAAGTTTTTTATTTATTTTTGTTATATGGTGCCCCATTGTCTTAAAATTGCCATCCAGACACTCTACGAAACAGAAAATATGGCAAACACAGGCCCATTATACCGCCTTTTTCAACTTTCTACACATTTTCTTCAGATTGAAGGCAATGGCAAAGAAGGCAAAGTCCATTTCGACCTTGTCTTTTCCAAAATGTCTGAATCGTTTGTAGCCGTAGTCAGCCTTCATCTGCCCAAAGACCGCCTCTGGTTCGATGCACCTACGACCTCGATGCTTTATTCCATCCTCAGATGTCAGCCTTTCTGATGCTTTGCGCTTGTATTCCTTCAAGCGGTGATTGACTTCTATGACTCTGTTTCCTTTAGCCTTGAAACAAGATCCTCTAAGCGGGCATCCTTCGCAGTTTTGGGCTCTGTACCTTACGCTTTCCGTCTGGTATCCATTTGCTGTCTTGTCGAGCTTGGTGCCAATGCGTTCCATGTGCTGCCCCATCGGGCATACATAATAGTCTTGTTCGGCATTGTAGAAGAAGCTGTCCTGATGAAATGGACTTGGAGCATAGTGCATACGCTGCTCCTTGTGGAACATGTTGTATTTGACGTAGGCCTCGATACCGTTCTCCTCCATAAAGCGGTAGTTTTCCTCAGAACCGTAGCCAGAGTCAGCAACCTCAGTACTTGCCAGATGTCCATAGCGTGCAGCAAAGGAGTACATGAATGGAATGTATGTCAGAGTGTCTGTGGGATTGGGGAACAAGGCGTAGTTGAGAATGAACTGATTCTCGGTGCCTATCTGCAGATTGTATCCAGGTTTGGTCTGTCCATTGTTCATCGCATCCTCCTTCATGCGCATGAAGGTGGCATCGGGGTCCGTCTTGCTGAAGGAGTTTCTCTTGCCGAGCGTTTCCTTCTTCTGTTCATAATCTGCAAGAGAGACCGCCTTTTTCTCTATCTCCTTTATCTGCTTCTTTTTCTCACGCAGTGCTTTCTTCGCCTCTTTTGCCTGTGGCGCCTCTTTCGATAACTCCTCTTTCAGACGTGATGTTATCTCGCAGATAATGGCTGGGGTTATCTCGATTGACTCGGGCTTGATTGCATTGTCCTGGGCTATAGCGTCGTCTACCTGAGACAGGAGCACGGCAAGCTGACGCTTGAGCTTGTCTATATTGCGTTCCACGTTCTTGCGCCAGACAAAGGTGTACTTGTTGGCCTTGGATTCTATCTTCGTGCCGTCGACATACTCCACATCAAGTGTGATAAAACCTTTCTCTGCCAACAGAAGAACCAACTGTGTGAACACGTTTGAAATCTCGTCTTTCACACGGTTGCGGAAGCGGTTGATGGTGATGAAGTCAGGCTTGTTGTAGCCTGCAAGCCAAATAAAGTGGATATCGCGTTTTAGCAATTCCTCTATGCGGCGACAAGAATAAATATTGTTCATGTAGGCGTAGATGATCACCTTGAGCATCATACGGGGATAGAATGCATTACGCCCTTTTACATGATAAAGTTTCAATATGTTGCTGATATCAATCTTGTCAAGCACATAGTCGATAATGCGTACTGGAGCGTCATCGGCGATATCTTCGTCGATTCTTGAAGGAAAAAGCAGGATTTCCTTGCTTAGATTGGGAATAAATTGTACCTTTGACATATTAGAAATTTCTTTCCATAAAGGTACAAAAAAATTATGGAATAGCAAAGCCCGAGCTTGTGAAAGTTCGGGCTTTGTGATATTTTAAAAGAGGGTGTGAATTTTGACACACCCCCTTGTAGTTTTTTTCTGCCTTATATCGTATATTATATGTTTTCCCTTATTTTTTTGATATTTTTCTTTTTTTTTTTGATATTTGCTATCCTGTTTCTATATTTTAAATTATCTTTGCAAGCATAACTGTATTATATACAATATCTAAAAGTTATACCCTAAACTTGCTACAATATATTTGTATACTAACTGATAATAAAGAATCTAACTAAAATAAATATGATCAAAAAACTACTATTTGCAGCTGCACTTACAG
>CAZPNC010000176.1:0-2146 GCA_964587945.1 uncultured Prevotella sp.
ATTAAGGTGGATAGTCCCCGGGCAGTTAAAGAAATGCAGAATATGGGCATCCATGTCGTAATGCTGACCGGTGATAACGAACGCACGGCTAAAGCTATCGGGGAGAAGGCAGGTGTGGATGAAGTGATTGCCGGTGTACTTCCTGATGGCAAGGAAAGTGTGATCCGTAATATGCAGCAAAAAGGAAAGGTCATTATGGTCGGTGATGGCATCAATGACGCTCCTGCACTGACAAGTGCTGATATTGGCATTGCCATTGGTGCAGGTGCAGATGTTGCAATTGATGCAGCAGATGTGGTATTGATGAAAAGCTGCCTGTCCGATGTACCTGCAGCTATACGTCTAAGCCGTGCAACTCTGCGTAATATTCACGAGAATCTGTTTTGGGCATTTATCTACAACATTATTGGAATTCCGTTAGCGGCAGGTGTGTTTATCAGTATTTTGGGCTGGCAGCTAAATCCAATGTTCGCTGCGGCAGCCATGAGCTTATCCAGTTTTAGTGTAGTCACTAATGCACTGCGTTTGAATTTCTTTCGGATGTATAATTCCAAACGGAATCATAAAATCACAAATAAATCTAAAATCACAACAAAAAAGGAGACAAAAACTATGACAAAGACACTGAAAATCGAAGGTATGATGTGTGGACATTGTGAGATGCACACAAAAAAAGCTCTTGAAGCACTTGATGGTGTGACAGAGGCTACGGTCAGTCACAAGACAGGAACCGCTGTTGTAACGCTTGAAAAAAGTGTTTCAGATGATGTTCTTATGCAGGCAGTTGCCGATCAGGGATATAAGGTAACAGATATTCAATAATAACATGTATAGCTACTGTACATTTATATGACGAATTAATATTGTTCAAAAAGACCACTCAGTCTGGCATATCACATGACAGCTGGGTGGTTATTTTTGCGTCTTATCATTGCTCTCAGACCTGAGAAAAAATGTTGGTTAGTGAAGAAGGGATTGATAATCTAGGGAACCTGTGATAATAATATGGAGGATAGAAGTTCTCTTAAGGAGGGGTTCATTAACAATGCAAACATCAGAGAGTTTTAGATTAAGTGCTATCTTGTCGTTTTCAGGTGGATTTCAGGATGCATATACTTACAATATGAGAGACCATGTTTTTGCAAATGCTCAAACAGGTAATGTTGTTCTGATGAGTCAGAATTTTATGCAGGGCAATATGGTTATGGGGTTTCATTATATGTTTCCTTTGCTTTCATTTGCTGCAGGAATTTTTATTGCCGAGCAAATTGAAAACAAGTTCAAGAACAGTAAGGGCATACACTGGAGACAAATCATTCTGTTTATAGAAATACTAATGCTTGGTCTTGTCGGATTTATGCCAATCAAATTAAATATGATTGCTAATATGTTAGTTTCCTTTTCATGTGCTATGCAGGTGCAAACTTTTAGAAAAGTACATGGATACGGATATGCGAGCACTATGTGTATAGGGAATTTAAGAAGTGGAACAGAAAGCTTATCACATTACCTCCGGAATAAGGATAAGGAATCTTTATATAAAGCACTTCATTTTTGGGGTATAATTATAATTTTTGCAATCGGAGCCGGAATCGGAGGAGTCCTATCTAATATCTGGGGTATAAAAACGATTTTGGTCTCCACAATACTCTTAACTTTCGTTATCGTAATGATGATTAAGGAGTACCGGTAAATTCCTGTTTGTCAAACAAATACAAGGGCGCACTTCTGTACGGGGCAACCCCGTATGTGCGCTTGCGAGGCAAAACACCCCGGATACCTTCAACTGCCCGGAGCGTTTTGCGTCACTGAGTTCCGCGCAAGGGACTGTATCCATTGCGCTGCTTTGCAGCTATCCTCTTATGGCAAAAGGCGTGACCTTCGTCACGCCGTTTGCCTATTTAACAGTCTTACGAACACCCCACGAAAGCGCAGGGGGATTTGTCATGTCAGCGGGGGATTATTGCCGTAGGCTTCGTGGATCTTTTTCAGAATGTCGGTGTCTGCGGGACAGAAGTCGTAGGCACCAATCTGGCTGGGGTGAATCCAGGTAAGGGCATTGTGCTCCAGAAGCTGGGGGACTCCATCCGCAATGACGCAGTGATAGAGGGTCAGACGGATGAGAATATCCGGATAGTCGTGAATG
>CAZPNC010000177.1:0-2105 GCA_964587945.1 uncultured Prevotella sp.
GGAGCGCAATGGTCTGGCACCGTCTGGAGGTGCTGCGTGTGTAATTCTCGAAAACGAGCATACATTTGCCGAGCGTAGTCCAGAACTGCCAGCCCTCGCACAACTAAGCGGCTATGGCTTCTCGTCGAATGGCATTGCTATCAGCACACCCGACGTAGGACTTGAAGCCGTCTGCATGAACAACGCCGTGCAGAATGCACAACTGGAGCGCACACAGATAGATGCTGTTCTTGCTCACGCCACTGGAACACCAATGGGCGACAAAGCTGAAGCCGAAGCTATCACGTCTTGTTTTCCTCTGGGCACGTATGTTGTGGCCACCAAAGGACATACAGGACATGAGTGTTGGATGGCAGGAGTGTCGCAAGCGGTGCAGGCGGTGCAGATGTTGCGATATGATTTCTTGCCTGGTGTGATAGGTACGGGGGATTGCGATTTTGAAATGCTAAACCTCGTTTGCGACACCTTCGACTTCTCAGCACAACATATTCTCTGCAATGCCTTCGGTTTCGGTGGCACAAACTCTTCGTTTATAATCTCTAAACCTTATTGATATGGAAACAACAGAAATACGCTCACGAGTCATTGATATTATGACGGGCATCATGCCAACGTGGAATAAAAGTGAAATTAAAGATACCGATAATCTTCGTGAAGACATCGGTATGGAGTCTATCGACTTCCTTGATATTATTATGCAAACGGAAATCATGTTTGATATAAAAATAGAACCAGAGGAAGCGGCAAAAGCAAAGACAGTGGCAGACTTTATCTCACTTGTAGAATCTAAACTAAAATAGCTATGGCACGAAAGATAACACTTACATCTGGTTCTGTCCTCGCTGGCAACCCTATAACGTTTCGCATACAGCCAAATGCCTTGTCTAACACCCCTTCTTTTCATCGTGTGATTATTGAGGTGAAGTGTGGTATGAGTGGTGGCAATTTCGAGACTATCAAACTCACGGCTCCAGTTGCAATAGAAGGCAATGACGTGGAGATTGATGTTTCTTCTGCAATCCGTGTGCCTCTCGACGCATACGAGTATTCGCCCGATGCTGCAACCTATCCACTCTGCAAGTGGCAGCTTCGTGTGTACGACGAGTATATGGATTCGGGCGGTGCAGTACATACACAGCAGGGAGAATTGTACTTCCCTGACAAGGACAACTATTATTGTTGCATAGCAGGAGCTTTTTCCGACTATGAGCGTTTGACATCTAACGGCAGCAAAGATGTGGTAAAACTGTCACGCAAACCAACATCGTCGCCTCAGTTGACATGTGTGGGCGAAACGTTTGCCTATACACCCGCTTATGCTACTCCGCAGTCTTTAGCAAGCAGTGGCACGCTTGAGCGTCCTGCATCGAAGATTGTGAATATTACGACCGAAGGAGCGCAAACGATAGAAGGTCATACATTATATGTTTTGCCTTCCACGGAAAGACAGTATCGACAGACGTTTCGATTGATAAATAGTTTTGGTGTTTTGGAGAGCGTGAATGTGCCACGAGTGTACAGAAAGAATTTTGCAGCCGAATCAACACCCTATGTTGTGTCAAAGCAGGAAACGTTTGGCTCTTTCTCTCGCTCGGCTGTAAAGAAGATGAACAACAAAGAATCCTGGCTGTTTGAAACCGACCCTCTCGATGAAGATTGGCTTCAGTGGTATCTACATGAGTTCCTTATGTCTGAACACGTTTGGATAGAGATAAATGGTAGATGGATTCCTTGCACTATATCTTTTGACGATGACATTACCTTTAGTGACACAACAAAGTCAGAGGCACATGTAGTATCGTTTACAGCACAGCTTGATATTGATGGCAGCCCTACCCTATCAATATAGTTTCCGAAACTCGTTTAACCTACGTCCGAAGCATTTTGTTTCGGACGTTTTTCTTTGTTGTCTGACACATGGTATGTCCGCCTCACGCCAACCTTTTTTCCTAAATTCGCAACAGAAAATCAAAACAATATATGACACAAGCAACTCCTAAAGACTATTGGATTTCGCCTTCGGCATTGCACATCGAACTGAATGCCCTCGGCAATCCAGACTATATCCAGGCATCGTGCGTTAGCGGTGCCCAGATACTTGTGTA
>CAZPNC010000178.1:0-2096 GCA_964587945.1 uncultured Prevotella sp.
GTTTTTCAATGAGAAACATCATATGTTAGATACACCAGATGATTTTATTTGGGATGGCAATGAGGGAATGTTTGTATTTCAGAAAGAAATGTAAGATTTGAATTTTGACGTGGATTAACAGAATGGCAAAGCGGTAATTGAACAGGGGTTGGAGAGAAAAAACGTATGAGTCAAATTGTTTCGTTGTTTACGTTTAGACAATATGTAATGACCTCCATTTTGTAGCAACGTGGATTTACCTGTATACTATAGTTGCTAAAACAAATGGTAACAGGGATTACCGCATACAAAAGGAGGTCACAAATGAATAATACCACAGTTTACGTAGGAATGGATGTCCACAAAGAAAGTTTTACACTTTGCGCTTATACTCTGGAGAAAGAGAAAGGCTCCTATTCCAGAAGAACACCCGCAGATTATAAGGAAGTCCTGAAGTATCTGGAATTCCTTCGCACCGTCTACGGAAATGATACTATCTTCGTATGCGGTTATGAGGCGGGCTGCCTCGGTTACACCTTATATCATCAGTTGACCGATCATCATGTCGACTGTGTGATTCTTGCTCCTACCACGATGCTGGAGCAACGTGGCAAAAAGAGGATCAAGACGGATAAGCGTGATGCTGAGATCATAGGAAAATGCCTTGCCCAACACAACTATAGTCCGGTACATGTTCCTACCGCATCTGACGAGGAAGTAAAAGAATTCCTCCGTATGCGTGATGATCATAAACTCGCACTAAAAAAGGTCAAGCAGCAGATTCTGGCATTCTGTCTAAGGCACAATTACCGATTTGACGGAAACAGCCATTGGACGGCAGCTCATATAAACTGGCTCAAGTCACTGACCCCTGAGGCTCTTTACAAAGAGATCCTCGATGAATATCTGCTGACGTATACGATCTTAAGTGATAAGCTCGAACGTCTTGATAAAAGGATCGAAGAGCTTGCAGCAAAAGATGAATACAAAGAAGCTGTCGGGAAGCTCTGCTGTTTCATCGGTGTAAAGACACACACAGCATTATCCGTCATTGTTGAGGTAGGCGACTTCAAACGTTTTGCTTCAGCAGAAAAGTTCGCCTCGTATATCGGGCTTGTTCCCGGCGAAGATTCAAGCGGCGACGGTCAAACGAGGCTGGGCATTACAAAGGCCGGAAACCGGCATGTACGCATGCTCCTGACGGAGGCATCTCAGTGCTATTCAAGAGGACAGATAGGTTATAAATCAAAAGCCTTGAAGGCACGTCAGGATGGAAATACTCCACAGGTCATCGCCTATGCCGATAAGGCTAACGAGCGTCTGAGACGCAGGTACTATAAAATGGTTCTAAGTAAATGCAAGAAACATAACGTTGCAAAAACTGCCATCGCCAGAGAACTCGCGTGCTTTATGTGGGGCATGATGACCGATAACATAGCATGATGAGGTATAACATTGTGCTGCTGATATCAAGGCCAGGCCGCCTGTGGCGGTGCTTCGCAGCCTTGACATCATCATCCCACTGTTATAGTGGGCAATCAAGCAGATGTAAGATGGCTTACGCCATTTACATCTGGCCAGAACCAAGTAACAACTGAAGGCATCTTGAAAGGGCTTCGGCCATTTCGAGGTTCGAGCTATCTACGATACAACTATGTCGGCACAGAGTGATCTGTGATCCACGCTTTTAGACGGTAGAGCTCACGGCGGACCATTGACCTGTCGGTAACCAATCCACGTATATCAGAGTGGCCAATGCCGGGAACTGATACTCCGAGGCTCTTTCCAGATGCCTTCAGTAACAATTAAATAAGTTTGTGGTGACTCCCTGTAAGTTTTCTCTTGACAGGAGGTCATTACATATCAGTTATACTAATTCTTTCGCTTGCATTATCTGGCCTAGGTGCAATAATAGAAGAACCATGGGACTACTTTACAAGGGGGAGCGAAATGATCTCAACCATAGAAAGCATGTCATTTGACGCAAGTGCGATCGTACTTGGACTCTTTTGTATTATCTTTCTGATTATCAATCGTAGATTTCATACCAGGCACACCGTTCTCTTTCTTACGATAATGCTTGTGCTGGTATTCTCTGCGACGGCTGACCTCTGGAC
>CAZPNC010000179.1:0-2091 GCA_964587945.1 uncultured Prevotella sp.
TAAGTTCCGTGAAGATTTCGGAGATAGCCTATAAGATATCTACATATAATAAAAGAGGCTGACCCAAAAGGTCAGCTTCTTTTCGTTTTATACCACCCATCCACATACAAGGGCTGCATAATGACCTTCGATATGGCTATCAATCTATTCCATCTGAGCCATGATTGTTTACGCTCCTTAGGATATTTTGCTCCCTTGCCTGCTCTTGTATGATTATGTATCTATAAAAAAAAGATAGCTATTCTTTTGATTAACAAGAGAATAGCTATTGTTTGTTTAGAGGATTTTTGTTATATTTAAGGTGCGAATCAAAAAATAACCACCATCTAAACAAAACGAGTATGGCAAAAGTAATACATAAATCTTACAATCAAAACGATTCTCTTCTACTTCCTCCATCTTTAGGCGAACTAATTCCACTTTCTCACCCCGTACGTATTGTGAGTGACATCATTGACAAGTTTGATATCAGTGCAATTGAGGCCACATATAAAGGTGGTGGCACATCCAGTTTCCATCCACGCATGTTACTGAAGATTGTTGTGTATGCATATCTGTGCAATATCTACTCTGGCAGACAGATGGAGAAGCATTTGCAAGAAAACATTCACTTTATGTGGCTGTCGGGAATGAGCAGGCCTGATTTCAGGACAATCAATAGGTTTCGTAGCGAAAGGCTGACTCAGGGTAGGCTGGATGCAATATTCACAAAAGTGGTTGAGCTGCTTAATGACGAAGGGTTCGTCTCCTTGAATGTGCAATATATAGATGGCACCAAGATAGAGTCTGTTGCAAACAAGTACACTTTTGTATGGAAAGGTAGCGTGGAGAAGAATAAGGCCAAACTGGCAGAGAAAGTTAAGGGAGTGCTTTCAGCTGCAGAGCAGGAGCTGAACATTGAGCAGTCTGCTGCTGAACCAGAAGAGCTTCCTCAGCAGGAGTTTGATCGCAGGGCCAAGAGGATACTTTCCAAGATGGATGATATGGGAATCAGCAAAGGGAAAGCAAGAAAGGAGATAGAGAAAATCAAGGAGGAGTCTGTTGCCAAACTGGATGAGTATGATCACCACCTTGAGGAACTTGGAGAACGCAACAGCTACAGCAAGACTGATCCTGACGCTACCTTTATGAGAATGAAGGAGGATGCCATGAATAACGGTCAGACCAAGCCTGGATATAATGTGCAGATATCAACAGAGAACCAGTTCATCACCAACTTTGGCATCTTCTGGAGGCCTACTGATACAGGTACGATGATACCTTATCTGGAGTCATTCATACAAAGGTATGGTAAACAGAGCGCAGAGATTGTTGCCGACTCGGGTTATGGCTGTGAGCAAAACTATGAGTATATGCTTGACAATGGTATGGTTCCGTATGTAAAGTTCAATATGTTCCATAAGGAGCAGGCGAGAAAATATAAAAACAATCCATTCCTGCCGGCCAATATGTACTACAACAAGGATGAAGACTACTTCGTTTGCCCAATGGGACATCATCTGGAACATATAAATGACTGCAAATCCGTATCGGATATGGGATATGAATCCGTAGTGTCTGTATATCGAGCTCCGAATTGTAAGGGATGCCCGTTAAGAGGAATGTGCTACAAAGGAAAAAGTGATAGAAGAACTATTGAAGTGAATCACAAAGCCAATGGTTATCGGGAAAAGGCAAGGGAGCTTCTTAACTCAAAAGAAGGACTGCGCCACAGAAGCAATAGGCCTATAGAACCGGAGGCTGTTTTTGGGAACATTAAGTTCAATCACGGGTTCAAGAGGTTCAAGCTAAAATCCAAGGAAAAAGTCTCTGTGGAGTGGGGACTTGTAGCTATTGCTCACAATCTGCGGAAATATATTGCTCAAAGATTGAAAAAGGCTGCTGTGGTAGCTAATATTGGAGTTAATAGTATTATTATAGGTCAAAATAAAGCTGCATAAAATTTATTAGGGATCTTTTTCAAAGCTTGGTCATAAAGTCGAACAAAAAATGGTATACATAAGAAAACCGGATCAAATTACTTTTGACCCGGCCTCTTTTTATGCCTTTATATATTTTACACCTATTCCTACATCAATCAATAAGCTATTT
>CAZPNC010000180.1:0-2064 GCA_964587945.1 uncultured Prevotella sp.
ATTTTAAATGAGTCGGGGTAGTTACTATTCCGACTCTTCTCTAAAACCCTTAATTTACATATGAAAACAACCAGAAGAGGCTTTATGAAAGCCGCTGGTGCAATAGGACTCTTCTCTATTGTGCCGAGAAATGTACTGGGAGGTAATGGCATCATTCCCCCAAGTGATCAACTAACCAAAGGTATTATCGGTGTCGGTGGTATGGGGCGCGGTCATTATGACTATGCAGGTACCCGTTTGGTCGCTGTATGCGATGTTGATGCAAAGCATCTGAGTGACGGAGTAGCAGCTGCAAAAGATAAGATCAAAGGATTTACCGATTTCCGCGAACTTATTGCCCTTCCCGAAGTAGACATCGTACACATTGCAACGCCTCCTCACTGGCATGGTCTTATGGCGGTAGAAGCTGCCAAGTCAGGTAAAGATATCTGGTGTGAGAAACCGATGACGCGTACCATTGGTGAAGGAAAGCGCGTCATGGAAGCCGTAAAACAATACGGCAACATGTTCCGTTTAAATACATGGTTCCGTTTTGCAGACACATTTTATGGAATGGGAACCACTGTTGAACCCATCAAGAAGTTAGTTGATAGCGGACTGCTTGGCTGGCCGTTGACTGTTACTATCGGAAAGCATACCGGTTTCGATTGGAAATTTTACTGGGTAGGTAATACCGGACTTCCTGTTATGCCGGTACCTGCTGAACTCAATTATGACATGTGGCTTGGACCGGCACCCTTCAAACCTTATTCTGCACACCGTGTACACCAGACCTTCCGTGGATACTGGGATTACGATGCGGGTGGACTTGGCGACATGGGTCAGCACTACATTGATCCGGTGCAGTATTTCTTAGGCAAAGACAATACCAGTCCGGTGAAAGTAGAGATTGACGCTCCTCAACAACATCCGGATGCCGTAGGTACCTGGCGTAAGATAACCTATACGTATGAAGATGGCTGTAAGATAATCCTTGACGGTGCAGGTACAATCACTGATGTGCCATATATCGCCGGACCAAAAGGAAACTTATACCCGGGCTTCCGCTCTGACATTCCAGATTTACAACGCAAACTAGCTGCTTTCCCTGATCCGGTGAAACAGAATACCGATTTTGTAGAGACAGTTCGCACGCGCGAAAAGTTTGCACTCAATGAAATCAACGGTTTCCGATCAGCTACCATTGTCAATATGGGAGCCATTGCCTTGCAGCTTAACCGCGACCTTCAGTTTGATCCGGTCACTCTTCGTTTTATTGGTGATGAAGATGCCAATAAGTTGATTGACCAACCGATGAGAGGACCGTGGACTATCTAATCACCCTAAATCAATATAAATAATGAAAACAATGAAATATTTGTGTCTCCTGCTTGTAGCACTCTTTTGCTATACAGGATCGCACGCACAGACAGACCCTAATCGAACCGTTAAGACAAAAGTAGCCGACCTTTTGGCGCAACTTCCAGCTCAGGATGCAACTTCTTACAATAAAGTAATGAGCGAACTCTTAAGTACAGGAGAAGAAGGGTTGCTTCAGATCATGGCTTTGTACAAAGAACCTCAGCAAGGAGACAACACCTTGATTGAATATGCAGTGACAGGAATGTCGCGTTACGTCAAAGACGAACAACAACGCAAACAATTTGTTTATGCACTGTTGAAGGCTTTTCGTCAAACTTCTTCCAAAGAAGGACAGTTTTATCTGATCACAACACTTCGTCTTGTAGGTGATGAAGAGTGTGTTAAACCTTTGATTCCTTGTCTTCAGGACGAACGTCTGGCAGATGTTACAGCACGTACATTCGTTACAATCAATACGAACAATGCCCGTGCCGCTATCCTTGACGCAATGAAAACAGCTACCGGCAATCCACTTCTTTCTGTTGTTAAAGCAGCAGGCGATATGAAGATCTCAGCTGCCGAAACAAAGCTTCTTGAGTACGTCGCTCAAAACGAAAACCCTGTTTTGAAACAAGTAGCTTCTGATGCTTTGGCTCAACTAGGCACCATTGCTTCTCTGAAAGTATTACAGAAAGAAGCTGCAGCAGAAAAATATGTATATGA
>CAZPNC010000181.1:0-2027 GCA_964587945.1 uncultured Prevotella sp.
TTCTCGCAGACACCTTTGCGGACAACATACACATCATACCCAACGAGACATTCGGACACAAGGTGCTCCGGATACTGTCAAGATACAGGAGGTTCTGGCATTACAGGGCACTGTTGAGCGAGAGCGTCCCGATGATGGTATGGAACACTATAGCCTTCAGTTCTTACATGAAGAGAAGGATGACATTGGATTAACCAATACAGAGAATAATGACAGGGGAACCCTGCACACCCTGCGCAAACGGGCGCAGTGAAGGCTGACTGCTGTCATGCCTACCGGAGGCAAGCCATTTGGTTCCATGCGGATATTATTCCCGCCCTGACAATCTGAATCAGAAATCATAGATATGCCGGAACTATCCACGGCATACCGTAACAAATAAACAAACTTACTTACTGAGATGAATCTCTTAAACAAACTGAGCAACTGGTATTTTTCAAAAAAAGCATTACCCTACTGGTGGGTTCTTGCAATAGACTGTCTGATAGTTTTCGTGTCGACGCTGTTCATTTACCAATTGTCCCACGGTTTGGGGGCAACGTTAAATGTGTTCTGGCCATTGATAGGCACATCAGCGGTGTATCTGCTGTTCTATATTTTCGGTTTCAGAATCTTCAAGACTTACTCCGGAGTGCTGCGCTATTCTTCATTCATAGACGTGCAACGGACATTCTACGCCGCATTTACTGGTGCGGCACTGATAATGACAGCCCGCATCTTTTTTCAGTTCGATGCAATATTCCTGCCCATATCAGGCAAACTGATAGTCATCATCGCCATTCTGTCGGCATTGCTGATGGGCATGATGAGAATATTCGTAAAATATCTATACGACTACTTCTTCTGTACACAGTCGGCGAAGCGTGCATTCGTCTACGGAGCGAAAGCCGGAGGTGTGGCCATAGGCAAAGGGCTGCGTTCGCAGAAACCTGCCAAGTTCATTTTGAAAGGATTCATATCCAGCCAGAACGACGTGACGGGAAAGACACTGCTCGGCGTGAAGGTTTACAAACTGACCGGCGAATTGCTGGAGATAATGAAACGGCAAGGTGTCCAGGTGCTTATCGTCAGTCCGCTAAAGAGCGACGAGTTCCGCAAGAACGAGAAACTGCAGAAGGAACTAATACAGGCAGGCATACACATCATGATGATGCCCGATGCCCAGGAATGGGACGGCAAGAGCGCCATCGTCCACAGCCAGATCAAGGAAGTCGACATAGAAGACCTCCTTCCCCGTGACAGGATCGATGTTGACATGGACTCCGTAGGGGCACTGTTGAAAGGGCACACGATCCTCATCACCGGGGCGGCCGGAAGCATCGGCAGCGAGATGGTGCGCCAGATCGCCGTCTACAGGCCGAAGAAGCTGGTACTTGTAGACCAGGCCGAGACACCGATGCACGACGTGAGGATGCTGATGGCACGCCTATATCCTGAAATCGAGACCTATACCGTCGTGACAAGCATCTGCAAGGAGAAACGCATGGACGAACTGTTCCGTGACTACCGGCCAGACTACGTGTTCCATGCAGCAGCCTACAAGCATGTGCCTATGATGGAGGACAACCCGAGCGAGGCCGTGCAGAACAATGTTTACGGAACAAAAATCATTGCCGACTGTGCCGTGAGATACGGTGTGAAGAAGTTCGTGATGATTTCTACCGACAAGGCCGTGAACCCTACGAATGTGATGGGATGCTCGAAACGTATCTGCGAGATATATGTGCAGAGCCTTGACAAGGCCGTGAAAAAAGGGGACATAGAAGGCGTAACGCAGTTCGTGACGACCCGTTTCGGCAATGTGCTGGGGTCCAACGGCAGTGTCATCCCAATCTTCAAGGACCAAATCAAACGCGGAGGACCTGTAACTGTTACAGATTCACACATTATCCGTTTCTTCATGCTTATTCCAGAAGCCTGCAAATTGGTACTCGAAGCGGGAACTATGGGTAACGGCGGAGAGATATTCGTGTTCGACATGGGCGAACCTGTAAGGATTGCAGACCTGGCACAACGGATGATTGACC
>CAZPNC010000182.1:0-2022 GCA_964587945.1 uncultured Prevotella sp.
AGAAAATTAGATGCAAAATAAAATAAAGGGCGTGTTCGTATGATAGATAATATTACTCAAGTTTCGGATTTAGAATGAGCTCATAAAAAAGTTCATAAAAAAGGCTTTGAGTATTTCCGTATATCACGGAAAATGAGTAAATTAGATGTGACAAAAAAAACATTACTCAAAACTCAAAGCCATGAGCAAAATTACAAATATTCCCTCAGAAATCCGCAACTTTTTCTCAGAAAAACGTCGCAGTATAGTTATGGATACATTTACGCGCCTGCTTGAAGGCTTAAATTTGGACAACCGCAGCCTTGGTGGCTTGAAACGTGAGAACTGCCAGTTGACGAACCTTCAAGTGTTCCAGATATTGTTACTGCTTCCATTCTTTGCAATCAAAGGCTTCTCCCATTATGATGGTTCGGCGCTGTGTCGTATGTTTGGCGGTAAGAAAGATATCCTCTATTCATATCTGTCACAAGACAATGTCAACTGGCGGAATGTCGTGTACCGCATAACCAATTGGCTGCTGACGAAAGTGACCGTGCGCCAGGACCATAAGAAGAGTCTGCTTCCAACCGTACTGATAGCCGATGACACGGATCTTCCAAAGACGGGCATGCATATGGAATCCATAGGCAAGATATTCTCGCATGTACACCAGAAATGCATCCTCGGCTACAAGGCTCTAATGTTGTGCTGGAGTGATGGCCGCACGCAGTTCATGCTCGACTTCTCGCTTCATGGCGAGAAGGGCAAGGTTGATGGTAAGGAGCAAGGGCTTACCTCTGAACAGAGGAATGGGCGTTATGAGCGCAAACGTGATGAGAAGTGTCATATTGCCAAACGCAAGGAAGAGTATTTCATGAGCAAGGGTGTCAAGCTGTTGGATATGGTAAAGAATGCGATACGCAACAAGATACCTTTCGATTACTTGCTGGTTGACAGCTGGTTCACATGTACCGAACTGGTTGATTTCGTTTATCGCCGCCACAAGAAATTCCATCTTCTCGGCATGGCAAAGATGGGCAACACCAAGTATATGACTACTAATTGGGGAGAATTGTCTGCCAAGGCCATAATCACCAAACTTAAGGCTAAGAAGGAAGTGAAATACAGCAGGCGCTACCATTGCCATTATTCCGAAATTGAAGTTGTGCTTGGAAAACGTTCCGTAAAATTATTCTTTTGCAAGAGAGGCAAAAAGGAAGCGTGGAAAGTTCTTCTTACAACAGATCTGAGCCTCCGTTTTATGCGTGCCTACGAGATATACTCCATGCGTTGGAGCATAGAAGTGTTCTTCTCGGACAGCAAGCGTCTGCTTGGACTTGCTGATTGTTCATCCCGCGACTTTTCTGCCCATATTGCACATGTTTCATTGGTCATGATACGTTACAACATACTCGCCTCAATAAAAAGAACACTCGACTATGACACCATAGGAGGACTGTTCGGTGACATGTATCTCGGAGTACACGAACTGACGGTGGTTGAAAAGATATGGGCAATCATAATAGAGGTGGTAGCCGTCGTTTCTGAACTCATTGGTGCTGACTCCGATGAACTAACCATCCAAATTATTGAGAATGACAAGAGATTGGCTGCACTTAGAGAGTATGCTCAAACGGCTTGAAGTCTAAATCCGAAACTTGAGTTAAAGATGGTTCTGGTGTCGGTACTGTTTCTTATGTTACAGGCAAATGTTCTGCAACAGGAACTTTGAATACTTTGCAAGCAAAAGACGGCTATTCACTTCAATATCTTTACTATTTGCTGAAAGTATTCAACTTTGAACCTTATAAGACAGGTATGGCTATACCTCACATATATTTCAAGGATTATGGCAAAGCCAAGTTTTTTTGCCCATCATATACAGAACAACTCCAATATGCTCAGTCGTTATCTGCAATAGATAGCAAACTATTGGTGGAAAAGAACATTCTAACAAACCTAACTTTGCAGAAGCAATACTTGCTCCGTCAGATGTTTATATGAACATTTGGCGAAGCAGATACTGCTTTTGTTTTTCAAATA
>CAZPNC010000183.1:0-2017 GCA_964587945.1 uncultured Prevotella sp.
GAAGGTTTGCCGTAAGGTCGGTTTCGTTAAGTGTAAAAGATGTTACGGTGAGGGTCTGCGCATGAAGATATGCGCAGAAAAGAGACATGATGGTGATGTAAAGTATCCGTTTGCTCATTTTCCTTTAACTGTTCTTTGTATATCAGAATTCAATGAATAATCTAAAAAGGAGGTGTTCAGCAGTTTGTTGAAAGTTACTAACCTCCTTATGTTGCAGAGAAATAATCCCTGCCGGTTTCGAATATATCAACATATATTCAAGATGACAGTCGGTTTACAAATCCAGAGTTTCCACTACTGACGAATCCTAAGCTCGGAGAGGGCAAGGCGGAGCCCAAGGTTGTTGTTGCGGTTCGAAGGCGTGTTGTTGTTACGGTTCGAAGAGCGGCAGTTCCTTGCGTTGTTGTTCCAGCTGCCGCCGCGGTTCACGCGGTTAGACCCACTCTATGACTGTCACCTTATATCTTCTATGCAAGAATGGCGGAATCCATAAGACACCGCATGACACACAAATGCTGTCAATGGGAGAATATGGTCATGATACGTATGCTCGTTCCATGTTCCGTCTCTCAGTTTTCTGCCATATCCGGCAAGTTTGCTGCGGTATCTTCGCTTGCTGCGTCCTGCCAGCTCGTATCTGTAAGGCAGTATCTTATATCCCAGAAATGTTTGTCCGGTACATGAGGTTCTATATATCGGTGGTTTTATTGTCAGCCCCAATTCCGTTGTGGAATATTGCAGTATTTCTTTTACTACCGAGTGAAGGCGTTCCTTCGAATTCCCAGCTATCAGCATATCGTCCATATACCTTATATATATAGGTGCACGCAAATGCTCCTTTATGAAATGGTCAAGAGAAGACAGGTAAAAGTTTGCGAAATACTGGCTTGTCAAGTTTCCTATTGGCAGTCCCCTGCCATCCTGTGTGGAGTAACTGTCTATTATTTTGTCAAGGGTAAGTAATAGGTATCCGTCCTTGAATTTGCGTCTCAATGCCGTTTTCAATATGTCATGGCTTATATTGTCATAATACTTTCTAACGTCCAGTTTTACTGTATATTTGTATTTTGTCAATGCTTGTACCGCCTTGTTCACTGCTGCATAGACTCCTTTACCCTTTCTTGTTGCATACGTAGTGTCAATCAGTGTGCTGTCAAAGATGTCATGGCACACATTTATTATAGCATGGTGCAGCACACGTTCTTTAAACTCCGCAGCACAGATTTTACGTTCTTTCGGCTCGAAGATTGTGAACAGGTGATAATGGCCCACGTCAATGCATCCTGTTAGAATTTGTTGTCGTAAGGTTGCTATGTTCTTATCAAGATCCTTGCGGAACAGCAATACTTCCTGTTTCCGCAGTTTTCCACGGCATGCTTTGCGGAAGGCCTCGTACAGATTGTCAAGGTCAGCTATATTCTCTGTCAGATACCCCTGCCGTTTCATTATCTATAGTTTTTAATCTGTCACAGAAAGCCACCCCATACTTCTCCACTTTCTTTTTGCCTATTCCAGGTATGGAGAGTAATGAATTGGGAGTAAGGATGTCAGTCTTTGCAAGTTCAGCTAATTCCGCATCTGTAAACACGGCGTATGCTGGTATGGCATCATTGTCTGCTATCTCTTTCCGTATCTTGCGCATGGTTGAGAAACGCATGAATGCTCCCTCGTCAAGTACTTCCTTGTAATCTATGCGTACATTCTTTCCCTCTTTGGCAAATGGTGGTAATTGTGCTTCCTGCATGTAAGTCACACAGAATGTCCAGCAAGAGTTTCCCTCCATCATTGCAAGTTCCTTGCGTATATCTATGACTTTACTGGCACGCAGAAAGTGGTTCAGTTCTTCCGTCTGTTGGTTGTCTGGTACGAGTGGCAGTGTGAATATTTTTATCTGCATATTTGTAGGCTTGAAATTTTCCGCCTTACGGCGGAATAGTTTTCATGAGTTGATAATAGAGAACCATCCCGAGGCGGCTCCGCCCGCCTCTCCTTTTGTTCTCTTTTATCAACTCATTTC
>CAZPNC010000184.1:0-1975 GCA_964587945.1 uncultured Prevotella sp.
TTATCTGCATGACCTGGGCAACAAGTTCCTGCGGCACACCTATCTTCAACATTTTCTCCTCGGGGATATTAGTGAAAGGAAATGACTCTTGTGGTTCATAAGATGAGGTATTTACAATAGTTTCAGTTGTCTGCTGCATTGTAACTATTTGACATGCTTGGGTATGGTTGTTCCATACCAGTTTTTTGCGAATGCCCCAGTTATATGCAGCTTCGTGCGTACCTACAAACAAGAGGTAGGCATTATTATCAATTATGCCAATTACAGCTCTGTAGTTATCATCAATACGTGCTGTCCGCATCGAGTCATCGTTGAACTGTGCTATTGGTTCAAGGTGCATACCATTTGCGGTTGTGCACTCACGGAACTTCTTTTGGAAGTTGACCACTTTCGTCTGTATCTTCTTAGGAAGAGCAAACAATGGTTCAAAACAAGTTTCAGAAAGAAAAAGTCTCATATCTTTATATGTTTATAATATCGTTAATATTGAAGTTTAGTGAATATAATATTTTGTATCCTGCAGTTTCAAGGATAGCCTTTGAATGTTCGTCCGAAGGGTTTATTGCCACTTTCTTGTCGCGTAAAAGCATACCGGCAGAAGCAAGAACAATCCCGTCTGCATCCGTCAGGTCAGTATCTCCGTCATATCCGAAAGCGATATTGTTGTCAATCAGAATGTCAACAATATCCTCCAATTCAGGGTAGAACATTTTTATCTCATCGCGGTCTATATCCATCGTTTCTGCTTCAACAATATCCTGTTTGTTTGAGAAGAACTGCAGAAGGTTGTACCTTCGCCAAAATCCAGTCCATTCATCCTTATCCAAGGAATATTGATTGTTCTGCAAATGCCAGTCATACCTGACAGCTTTATCCAATGCCGTTGCCACTTCTTCATCCGTTGAGTCATCTGTGAGTGTGTCATAGCAACTGTCGTCAATCGTTATCTCACCTTGATATAGCGAGCCTCCCATGCCCATGAAATTATCAGTATTAGCAATACATCCAAAGGCAGTCTCCGTAATATATCCAGGTTGTGGATTCTTTAATAGTTCAATCAACCTGTTCATATTGTTGAGCCCTAATGTATCCTCTTTTTCATTTTCAAAGAGTTGGATGTCCTCCCATGTCAACGTCCATGAATATAGCTTATGGGTTGTGGAGTCATGTATGCCGTCGCGTTTTGCCTTGTCACTGTAGAAACGCATATTCGGAGCTTTTGCATGGAATGTATATCCATCGAGGAATATTGACCACATAGGCAGTTTGTCGATACGTTCAATGTTCATTCCGTTGATTGTTGCTGCCATACAGATAATCTGGAAATCGGCCACCGTATAGTTTCTTACGCCATAGTGTCCGCCCAAGGCAAACTGTGGAATTACATAATATATCAAGTCGTTGTCGCCGTCGATGATATGCAGGTCGTAGCGGTAGCAGTCTGCATCCGCCACTTTCTCAAACTCCCATCCATTGTTTCTGCTGATGGTCTTCAGTGCACCTACAAATTTTAGTTCCAGCTCACTGTCTTCTGCCACTCCTGTCTGAGATATTGTCCCTACAGACCCCGACAAAGTTTCCCATGAAGAAGCATGGCTGATGAGTTTTTCAAATAAGGTCTCTGCCGCTTCCCTGCTGAAAGCCTCCCGCTTGTATTGGTTGCCGTAGGTCAGTATGCAATGGTAACAACAGTCTTTGCCTTCCCACTGGCATGTACACTCATGTATTTTTTCGTATGCCATCTGAAGAAGTTTTGTAAACTCCTCCGTATCATATAGCTTTGACAAATATCCTGTACCTCCAGGTATTGTGTCATACATTACGAGATAATGGTCCTTCTTCATGGTGGCAAGGTTCATCTCCTCGTATGAGTCAATACGTATATGTTCTGGCGAAGACTTATAGTAGGCTTTCATTCCCAGTTCAACGCCCGCTTTAAACATCTCCACGGCAGCTGCGGCATCCATGATTTGTA
>CAZPNC010000185.1:0-1953 GCA_964587945.1 uncultured Prevotella sp.
TTACAAAGCATTTTAGCATGAGCCTTACTGCCTTCGATATCAACAAAGGCCATTCTCATATCATCATTAATTGAAGTTTCAAACTTTACGGCATCTGCATCCGGACCTTCCTTAAAGCGGCCGTGCCAGAGTGCTGCATGATTATCGTTAGTAATTGTACCGTGATTTGACATATTTTTATTATATAAAAAAAGCCATCGTATTTCAATTACGATGGCTTTGGAGATGCTGAAACCAGTTCAGCATGACAGGCAATTAAACTTATTTGTTCATAGCCTCGTCAATTGTAGCCTGAAGTTCATTCTTCATAGACTCATATGTTTCCTGTGGATCTGCACCACCACAGATGTTCCATGAAAGTGGAGCATAGTTCAAGCCAGGAATCAACCAAGCGTTCCAAGACTTAGAATTGTCCATCATGTACTGCATTGTTTCATCAACAGCACGTGTATCGCGGAATGAACCGTAGTAGTTTTCTTTCCAAGAATCTGGATCATCATAACCAGGAACTGTATCAGACCAGAAGTCATAAGCCTTCATAATCTTGTTAACTTTGTCCTGTGGATAGTAGCTAGGAATTACAAGCATGTTATCCTGGTTAAGTGTGAAGTATTTTCCATCACCCTTTGGTCCGAGTGGAAGACATACCATACCCCAGTCATCCTTCATATCTGCAAGTATACCATTTGGCTGTGCATCGTAATACTGATCGTTATAGAATGCTGTAGCACCACTCAAGAAGTCTGCCTTGAAGTAGTCCCAGTTAGCACCTTCGCCCTGTGGTTTGTTGTAGTTTACGAAAATACGGCGGATATAATCCCAAGCTTCCATTACGTTGTCGCTCATATCGAGATAGTATTTTCCGTTTGCATCAACATTTACAATCTTACCACCGTTAGAGTAGATTGTTGGCCAAGCAAATTCTCCGTTGAATCCAGAGAGAGCATACTGATCGATGATACCATCGTTATCTGTATCTTTTGTGAGTTTAGCACACATTTCTTCGAATGTTTCCCATGTCCATTTTCCTTCTTTCTGAAGATTGTATGGTTCATCTGGGTCAAAACCATTTTCCTGAAGAACACGCTTGTTGAAGAAGATACAGTGGCGTGGTTCTGGTTTACCAACAGCGAATGATTTTCCTGGCATTACGCTGCAAACAGCCTTGTTCCACTTTTCTTTTGTCCAGTCGATATCTGGAGTCTTAGAAACATCTGCCCAAAGGTTAGCAGCAAGTCCTGAGAATGCTGAACGTCCATCAATGACGAAGATACGAGCATCGTCACCACCAGTGATACAGTAGTTAGCTACTTCTGCAGGGTGTCCACCCCAACCAGCATTCAAGTTGTCCTGAATGATTGTAAAGTTGTAAGTTTCTTCGAGGTACTTGCGGAAAGCTCTCTGATCTTCTTCTGCTTTTGAAGCAGCAGGAGCATCAGGATTTGACCACCAGTCATAAATTGTAATTGCCAATCCACCGAAATCATAACTCTTCTTTGTAGCTGGATCTTTTGCTACTGGAAGCTTTGAATAGTCACCTTCTGCTGCTGCTTTAAGAGCTGCTGCTGAAGGACCTTTAGATTTGCTACATCCAGCAAGTGCGAGAACACACATTGCAGACATTGCCAAAAGTGCAATTTTTTTCATAAAATTATACTCCTTTTTTATAAATTTACGCCGTAAACGGCAAATTGCCTAACATTAATAATTATATCACCACTTTATTGAAATTACATAGGAAATTTCTCCTAAGGTAAAAAAGGGAATGACCAATAAGTTTACATCCTAGTGTCATTCCGAACTTGTTTCGGAATCTATAGAACTAGATGTGGTGTAGATGCTGAAACATAGGGAGCGACACTGCTATGCAGTGTAAAAACAGTCCAGTGGACTGTTTTTAGCGAGTCTCCGAGCAGCTATGCTGCGAAGGTTCAGCATGACAATACTTTTTGG
>CAZPNC010000186.1:0-1950 GCA_964587945.1 uncultured Prevotella sp.
GAACGGCCGGACTGCCCTCTCGCAACAGTTGTTGTCTATAAGCACATTCCCGATGTTTACATATCCGTAAAGCTCCTGCCAGTTGTTTATCATATATTTGAGAGCCTGGTGAAGCTTTTCCGATATCGTAACCTGTTTGCTGTCACTCATCTTCAGCAGCTCCGTCGCTTTCTGGAGAAGTTGTGAAAGTATCGGTATCGCCTCTTGTTTACGGGCCTTGACCACTTCCTGCTCTGTTCTGTGGAAGAAGATGTTCTCAAGCTCAACCTTATATAATAGCTTTATCAGGTCAATGAACGCTCCGGCCATCTCGTCCTTGAAATCACGGAGTGCCGAGACAAAAATGCGTCTGGCGTGAGCCCAGCAGCAAACGTGAGTACAGTCCTTTAACTTGTTGAAGAAGGCATAAGCAGCGTATGCGTCGGTCATGAGAGTGCCACGGAAGTCACCGAGGAACTTCTCTATGGTCTCGCGTTTCCTGTCGCCATAGAGATAATAGCACACCTTGGTTGTAAGATTGACTATCACCCACATATAACGTTTTACATAGTGTTCAGTGCCGTCTGCCTCCCTGACCTTTGCATCAACCCAGGTTTCGTCGCAATATACCACTGTTCCATGTTTGAGCAACTTCTTCTTTATGTACTTAAGGCCTCCCTTGAGTTCTTCTGCACCCCATTTCAGCCAGTTGAATATGGTCTGGGGAGCCATATGCATCTTCTCGTTGAGCATTCTGGTCATCTCCCTGCCGCTAGTCATGGCATATTGAAAGCGGTTAACTGCTAAGTCGGACAGCAAGGAATGAGTGCAACTCGTATGGGCAACGAGCCTTGGCCGGTCGTAAGAATTTTCATTGGAAAAGACACATGGGCGCGATGCCGCATCATCTGCCTTGGGAATAAAAATCGCAAATTCCTTACCGTCCTTGTCGCGCACCCAGGCTGTCTTGTACCTGTCCTGACGGATTACGCTAATGCGGTCAAACTGGTCAATAGGACGGGAGTAGCGAATGAAGGTGAGACCCATTGCCTTCAATGCATCCAAGTCGCAGTCATGCTCCACGTAAACATCCGCATGCATGGTATTGTAATGGTCGGGACGGTTACTGGTATCACGGGGTGACTTCTCTACAGGAGCCTTTGGAGATTCGGTATTCGAAGTTTCGGAAGAGGAACTGTCACCTTCTGTAGCCGGAGTGACATTACGCCCTTCGTTCTCTATATAGTCGTTCTCATCCTCATCCTTCGTCCTGCCCTTAGACTTGGAAGTGCCGTTTATATTCTTCTCGCCATTATCGCCATACCGGTGGCGATTGCTGGCATTCTGCTTGCCCTTGAGATACTTTATCTCTGACTCGAGAACACCTATCTTCTTATTTGCCTTGGACAGGTCATCACGGGCTGCATCGAGATCTTTCTTGGCATCTGCAAGTTCCTGCCCCAACCTGGTGTTGGAGTCAAGCAAGGTAGTCATGCCCTGAAGTAACTCCGCTATCTGTCTTTTGAAATCTTCTCGTTCCATATCTGACAAATTACCCCCACGCCACGAGTCCTCTATAAGGCTCATCGCATACTGGGCACGCATTATCATGCGCTCTGTATCGTATCGTTCTTTTTCTGCCATAATATGAAACTTTTGCAGTGCAAAGGTAATCATATTTATTGGCTCTAACAAATATATGTAATATATTTAACATATTGAATATCAGTATTTTAAGCTATATAACAACACGTGACTACAAAGCAATACTCCTCATTGACAAGCGTAAACGACCATTATAACGTAACCACTATTTTTCAAGCATTTACGAGATAACTTTTTTCAAAAAATAAGTTTATATACTGTTTTTAGGGTCAAGGATTATGCATTATGCACATTCCTCGACCTGTATTTTTGGTGCTTTGTAATAACATGGGAGCATGGAGAGGTAGTCCTTATCCCCATCTTTCA
>CAZPNC010000187.1:0-1925 GCA_964587945.1 uncultured Prevotella sp.
ACGAAATAAAGCTCTCGTTGAGACCTATTATCTCTACTGCCACACGCCAATAGCACTTGCCATTCTTAATTCGACACGAATGCTCGTTCTTAACTATTATGTTCCCCACATTGCCCTGCATCATCGTAAACATCTTCTGACAAACATCTTTTACCAATGCAAACGGCGCATGAAAGAGCAACACTTTGTTGTCGCTGTCATAGTCGCGCACGGTCTCGGTATATGCTATACGGTGTAGATACTCCCGATGCGTAGGCCGTCCTTGTCTTTTATTCTGACGGTTGGGAATATATGGATAGTTCAGATACTCGTGGTTAGGCATTATTCCTCCGGATATTTCAGATGAGTCAATTTCTTCATCATCTGCCACGTTGAATATATGCTACGCTTGCAATCAAACACGGGGTCATGCTCCGCACCTTGTTCTATGTTTTTATAGTCTTCCACAAGGTCGTATACCTCGCTCGGACGATAGAACACACCACGCGCATTACATATCAGTCGAGCTGCCTCGTAAATAAATGTGCGGTGGTCGCGGAAGAAGGTGTAATGTACAGGTATGTTGATATTCAACTTATAGCAGATATTACGCAAGATAGCAATGTCAAAATCCGAACCTTGCGCCCAAAGGCACACGTCTTGATTGCCATGTTCTTTTTTGAAATCTTCTATCCACTCAAAGAGGTCCTTTACAGCCACTTCGATAGGTCGGCAAGGCAACTCATAGCTGTCATTACTTAACAACGAGGCTTTAGCCTTATCGCTCTTAGTTCCCCACCACTCCGCTGTCTTGTCATCAAAGGTAAAATTGTTAACGAACATGCTACGGAGGTCTATATGGCAAGAGAACACACTTGAAGGGTCTTGCGCACCATCTTTCAGATTATAAAAAGGAGATTTTTCGCCATCTCGCCTCCATGCCACAGCACCAATCGACATGACTGCTGCTGTGGGGCAAAGCGAGCAGGTTTCAAAGTCAAGCGTAATATCAAGCATATATAAAGTATTATAGTTATTTGTCAATAAGATAAGAAGTAAGAAGTTTTTGTATGCCTTCCTTCTCCCACGGTTTCCAGTTGTCGGTAGTAAAACGCTTTATCACGGTTGCAGCACTCATTCCTCGCTCGTTCATATAAGCGATGAACTTGTTACACTTTCCCGCGTTCACTCGTTTTAAACAAGAATAGAATATGCCAGGCTCGTTGCTCTGCGCCAAAGTGTATAAATACCCTTTGTCGCCCTCTACCATCTGCGAATCATGCTCGTCTACATATTCTAACAATGACTGCGACACATCAGTCAATAGTAAGAATTGACGTTTACACTCATCGATGCCTTCTATCTCCCATTCAGAAAATCCCTTCTGAAAGAAACGGAGATAAAAAGTGGCGAGAGTAAAGCCTTTCTTTGCCAAAGTCACATACAGAGACTTCTTGTCTTCAACCGACATGTCATCTGTCTGTAATGGTGTGTATGATTTTGTGATTTTTTCAACGATTTCCTTTGTCATCTAATTCTTATTTCTTAATTTTGGTGCAAATATAAATCTTAAAATTGAAACTATCAAATCTTACTATTGATTTAATCAAATGTTTTGCATTTTTTAATATTTCGAGTTTTCACATTAACACTTACCATTATGAAGTACCAATACAATTTTTCTTTCCTGAATGAATGGCTCAAAGCCAATCCAGAGATTCCAAAAGGTGAGATTCTGCAAGCTATCGGCTCCAAAGCTAACAATCGTTTTAAGGCGTGGGTGAGGTGCGAAGGCCCGATGCCTGTCATCAGTATGCTACGGCTCTGCAATGCTTACCAAATTCCACTTTCTGCATTCTTCCGTGATGCCGACGCTGGCACAGATGGCGCAGTAGTGCCTGGTATGCCTATGCCCGATGATATTCTCGAACCTGCACAAGGTTACG
>CAZPNC010000188.1:0-1919 GCA_964587945.1 uncultured Prevotella sp.
GGCACACTAATCAGTTCCCCGTCTTTGAATACGGCTACATTGCTTCCTCCTTCATCCCATTCGCAAACACTCGCAACGGTACCGTTCGGACTGACAAACAAGTTGAGCATATCGTGGGGGATATGTGTGGCCTGCAAACCCCCATCGTTTCCAATCCAAGAAGTTTTATAAATTGAAAACAATTTGTTCAGCGGCTCCACATTTTGGGCAATGCCGCAGATAGAACACGACATACAGACCAAAATCAAATTGAATATCTTCTTCATTTGCTGTATTTTTTCACAGGTCTTTGTTTCACCTTAATCCCGCAACTTAGTACGTGATTTATTACTATCAAAATTTATAAGTCTCTGAGGAACAATAAGTTCCTCAGAGTTTTGTCATCTCGAAAATTTTCACTAACTTTATGGTGTAAAACAAAAAAGGTTCAAATTTCGATAGACATGGCAAAAGTAGCAATAAAAAATGAGAATATCGTTCCCTACGGTGGTATTTTTTACGTGATGGATGAATTTAAGCGCACAGGGTTAGGAAGACTCGTCGACAACCGTCTTGGTTTGCGATGCGCCAGTTATGGTTATCAGTACAGCGACATCATGCTCGCACTGTTCTGCATATACCTCTGCGGTGGTGACCATATCGAGGACATTACGACAATCCTGGGCAAGTACCTTGGTACTGCGCCCGATGCCAAAGTGCCGAGTTCTGACACCATAGCCCGGGGACTGAAAGAGCTGCGTTCACTGAGCATTGCCTACAAAAGCAAGACAGGAGGCTTATACATGCACGATCCTGCCATGAGGCTGAACTCTCTGCTGCTGGACATGGCTCTGTTACTTGGACTTCTGAAGAAAGGTCAGGGCATTGATATCGATTTTGACAACGAGTTCATTCCTGCAGAAAAGAGCGACGCACTGTATTCCTATAAGAAGGAACGTGGTTATTTTCCTGGCGTGATAACCTCTGGCCCGTTGATAATCGGTATAGAGAACAGACAAGGTAACTCAAACGTCAAGTTCGAACAGGTAGAGGAACTGACACGCATGATTGACAACATGGAGGCGCATGGAATGAATATCCGTATGTTCCGTGCCGATTGTGGCTCTTTCATCAAGGACCTTGTGGAGCAGCTGTTCCTGCGCACAGAAGTGTTCTATCTCCGTGCGAGCAGTTGTGCAGAGCGCAGGGAGAGATATGAGCAGTATAAAAAGTGGCGGTCTACAAATGTAAACGGTCTGGATATGGATGTTGCCTCATTTGATTTCACAGACTTCCTCGCCGACTGGCATCTCCGTCTTGTCGTTCAGCGTACCAAGATTGATACGAAAGGGGGTGAGCAGTTCCTGCCAGGTATGGAATATATGTACCGCGCCATACTGACCAGTGACCACACCAGCACCGAAGAACAAATCATTGATAAGTATAACAGACGAGGAGCATGTGAGAAGAACTTCGACGTGCAAAACAATGATTTCGGATGGGGGCATCTTCCCTTTTCAACGATGGAGGACAATACTGTATTCCTGCTTTTTACTGCCATGTTGAAGAACTTTTATCAATATCTGCTGGCCAAAGCCAGCAGGGTATTTCCCGGTCTTGACATGAAATGCCGCCTAAAGCGTTTCATTTTTGCCTTTATCGTCGTGCCAGCGAAATGGGTCTGCGTTGCCAGGCAGTGGACCCTGAACATATACACGAAGAACAGATGGTTGCACTACTGGTCAGTATTCAATACAAAACCTAAGTGATACTGATATCTTCGTGGTTAATCATTTCAACTCTCGTTCTGGGGGTAAGGGGGAATATACACTCATCAATGCCATTCAAGTCCATTTAATGTTTCAATCAGATAAAATCTCGTACAAAATCGACTTCGATGCTACAGCATGGAAAATTATCGCATGGTTGCGGAATTAAGG
>CAZPNC010000189.1:0-1878 GCA_964587945.1 uncultured Prevotella sp.
TGGACAAGATAACCCTGAAACGCAAGGAGGCATAGGCCTGTTTCAGGATATTCAGAGGGAGCGGTTATTGCGTGCAGGCTTTAACTGCTCCCTCTGTTTCTGATGGCACCATTCCTTAAAAAGTCATTATAGTATGATATTTTGGTATGATTCCGGACTTTTGGTGAAAAACATTGAAAAAGAAACCGCCAACCAAGGCTAATGAGCAATAATTGGAAGAATACCATTAAATTTGCAAAGACCTGACAGTTACAAGTAATAACCGAAAAAAACGATATGGAACCAACGATAAAGGACAAATACATCATTCTGGGATTCATCGGCGTTGCCATCTGCCTGATTTCCTTTTTTATCACGCTGATTGTCTCCGCAAGTTTCAATCAGGACAATTTTGTAAGGCTGATAGTCTTTGTATGCAGCAACATTCTCGGTTGGCTGCTCTATCTCTCTTTCCAGACGGTCATTTTCGACTCATACGAGATCTGGAAACTCAAGTCCAGCAAGAAAAAGGCATCTGCCGGAATCATAAGGGCTCAGGAAGAACAGCTACAGGATGCAAATGAACCTGCAGCTCCGACACCAATGCCGACAAACAGGGAAGCAACCCCGGATATAAAACCGGTAGAGATTGCCATTGCCCCGGAACTTCACGAAAAGAACCGTGCCAGCTATGAGGACAGACAGAAGCAGGAAGAGGCGGAACGGATCCGCATGGTCATGGAGTACATCCACTTCGTCATGCCCCGTATTGCCGACAAGGAGACCGTCAACCATATCTGTGCCGAGGTCAACAAGTGGATGTGCCTTCACAGCTACAAGCCCAAGCCGATAACAGGACGGCTGACCAGGGAGATTACCAACATTCCGCTCCGCCATTTCGTGTGGAACATCTCCGAGCGTTTCATGTACAAGAAATACTACAACGGGGACAACCGTGCCAATTTTATCAAGACCCTTTTTCCACGTGAGTTTGCCGACACGGATATAGCGACCATAAAGAACTTCAAGGTCGATCCGTCAAAGACGCTTATTCCCATTGACGAACCCGAAAACGGCAGTCTGGACTTCCATTATCCCGAAGATTATGCACGGGAAGTGAACAGTTGACCGTTTTCCGGGGATATAACAACAATAACGACAAGTATCAGGCAACACGTAACAGCCTGTATCTCATTGTTTCCCGAATAGCTTTGCCCGTCATTCACGGTTGGGCATCGTTATTTGGGAATTATTTTGCAATGACATCCCGTGAATATCTTCACGGCCATATCATTGCGGTCCTTTGCGCCAAGCCTTACAAAAGAGGCGAGTACGCAAATGGAAAAAACAGTGATTACATTCAACGACCTTCCCGAGGTCGTAGCCCAGCTTCGGGACGAAGTGATGAGCTTGAGAAGCCTGCTTACCGAGCAGCGCAGTGTGAACAATGCAAAGGCGGTGGACACCCATGTCCCCATGTCCGTGGATGAAGCGGCGGAATATCTCGGTATTCCCAAGGGAACGCTCTACATGAAACTGTCGGACGGAAGCATTCCGGCCACCAAGCCCGGCAAACGCTATTGCCTTTACCGTGACGAACTGGACAGATGGCTGGAATCCTCCCGCAAGAATCCCGTACCCCTGTCCGATGAGGAACTCAGCGAGTCCATGTCCTCCTCCCATCGCCGCAAGCCCGGCCAACGTAACTGGTAAAAGCCATGGAAGAGGACAAGAACTATATCAGCATGATCCATGGCGACCTGACAAGGGCAGCCCAGATGCAGAACGGTATGCCGGAAAATATCGGCGTGATGAGCATAAAGACCGCCAACCGGACCATACTCGAAGCATCGCAGCTGCCCACGCCCCGTGCGTTGTGGGACAGTTTCTGGTACGAGG
>CAZPNC010000190.1:0-1866 GCA_964587945.1 uncultured Prevotella sp.
TAAGTCACAAGGCAGATACAAATATCGCAGCAAATAAGAAAATGTAATCAAAAAAATCCTCCTCTTCCTAAGGTGAGAGGAGGATTTTTGCATGAGAAAGAAATGGTGTATTCTTTCCCTTGTTTTAAAATTGTAGAAAAACAGCTGCCTGACTTCTCGAAGGGAGAAGGGGTAAAAACATTTGCTACCTTTTAAAAGAGGGCTTCATATTGTTTGATGATGTTTTTCCATTGGTAGTGATGGTAAGTCAGATCGGTCAAGTTACCATCATCTTGCTTTACGTTCATGCTGAGTTCTTTCAATTGTTCGGCATCAAGGTAGTAGTGAGCCATGTTGAAGGTGGTTTCTCTGTTGTATTCCACTCCGTAGGCCAGTATGGGGCATCCGAAGAACATGGCCTCCACCAATGAAGGATTGGTGCCGCCCGCACTATGCCCATGGACATACAAGCGGCAGTTTTTGCGCAGAGTATAGAGCTCGTCAAGGTCGTAGATACTGTCTAAAATGCGGATATTGTGTATCATGCCATATTTGAGCCTCAAGTTCTTGCTGTAGCTGCTGTGGTTCCAGTTGCCGATAAACACCAGCGGCATACCGCTTTCGGCAAAGGCCTGCAATGTGATGTCGCATTTGTTTTCAGGCTCTATGCGGCATATCGACAAGGCATATCCTTTTTTGTCGAGCATATACTCGTTCAATATGCTGCTTTGTTTCTCCTCCGACACATTGCGCAGCACATGGTCTCCACCGTAGGCTATCAGTTCAGAACTTTTCCCATATTTTTCTTCAACATATCGCTGTATCACCTTGTTGTCGGTAATAACGATATCAGCGCACCTCACCGCCAGCTTTTCGCTCAGTCTGAGATACCATTTGGCAAATCCTCCCCATTTGGCACGGGTATGTTCCAAACCGTCAATGTTGACAATCAGTTTCTTATGGAAAAGCAAACGGAAAAAGGGCAGGAAAACACCCCCTGAAACACCCAGTACAAGCACAGTGTCAAAACCTATGATGCAGCACATCAGCGACAATATATCGTAGAAAATGCTTTGTGCACCGTTGGCGTGGAATAGCGGGATATATTTCAGTTTGGCTCCCTTGAATGTCTTTCGTCTGTCATCATAATCCTTTGCCGAACAGAACACGGTGTATTTGATGTTATAACTACAGTTCACTCCAATCAGGTTTTCCACCAGTGTCTCAAATCCACCGTATTGAGCAGGCACTCCCTGTGTGCCAACTATTGCAATTCGTTTCATTGTTTATTAATTATTGTTTTTTGTATTCTATTGGTTTACCGTATGCCATTCTGCAGAAGCGTTTCTATGGCAGAAATCATGTTCTTTGCACAGAAAAGCCTTGCTTTTTTCAGTGCATTGTTGGCCATTCCGATATAGTTTTGTTTGTCTGACAGCATTTCATGTATGCGCTTCTCTATCAGTTCCAAGTCTTTCGCATCAATCTTATATCCATCCTTGCCGTTTTCCACCAGTTCAGCCACTCCACCAACAGTGGGCACAATTACCGGTAGTCCGGCAGTCATGGCCTCAAGCACTGTCATGCCGAATGTTTCGATGACTTTCTCCTTGTCCGACAGGTTCAGCACAATAGAAGCCTTCATGTAAAAAGGTGTTGTATCGCTTTGCCGAGGATAAATCTTGAGGTTGGCACCCTTGGTTGCTTTCCCGTGAATAGACTTCAGAAAACTGTTGATATTCTCCTGCGTTTCGTTGAGCACCAGTATGAAGCGATATTCAGGCATTCTTACAGCCAATTCAACAAACTCCCTTGTACCCTTATATGCTTTAAGCGAGGCAATCATGAGTATGGTTTTGAGGTTGAAAGCCTTTTCGGCATCAGGTG
>CAZPNC010000191.1:0-1864 GCA_964587945.1 uncultured Prevotella sp.
CAGTTTCTTGGCCTGCTCAATGATGGGCTTGAAGTTCTCCATGTTTTCAGCGCCTCGGTGTTGGTGGAACATATATAAATACGGATAATGACGTTACCGATTACTCCAAACTCTATTTCACCCCCAAGTTGGTGTTGTCATATCCAATAAAGAACGGTCAACTGCAACTTTTAGTGCAGTCATCCCCTGTGCTGCCATCCATCTCACAGCTCAGCAATAGTGCCAAGATATTTATACCGGGACTCATAGAGAGGGGTAATCCGTATCTGGAATCAGGTAATAGAAACAATGTGCAAATCTCGCTCAATCTCTCTCATCCCTATTTCGACATCTACTCGCAGGCACTTGCCGACTATGTCTCCAACCCCATCTGTAGCAGTTTTCAGTGGGATGATGTTGATGGCGATCGTTGCATAGTCATGTCACCTCTCAACGGCAAGTATGAATTTGTGTATGGAGGATTGTTCTATGGACGTCTTAAACCGTTCAAATCTGAACTTTTCACGATAGGATTCTCTGTAGGTGCATGGAATGACACTTACAAGAGCGACATCACCGGTCGTCAGTCTCATTTCCGTATGCCAATAGATTGGGAGATTGGTTTCCGCAAAGGACGCTTCGGCGCTTCGTGGTACTACAACATAGTGACCAAGAATATCAACGGTCCGTTCCTCCATAAGAATGAGAACAACAGTAACCTGTCGGTGTTCTATCAGCACAAGCAGTTGAAGGTTCAGCTCACGAGCATCTTCTTCCTGCGCACTCCTCATTATGAGTCTGAGGCGTTGCCCAACGATATCCTCTCTTTCCGTCATTGGAACGAGATACCCGACCAGCGTTCGATGGTATGTCTCTCCCTCAGCTATAACATCTTTTCGGGCAAGCAGAAGGATGTGCAGAAGAAGATCAACAACTACGACTGGGATAAGGGAACTCTTTAAATTAAGAATTAAGAATGAAGAATGGAAGTTTTTCTTTCTGATTTTATTGAAAAAATGTTCAATTTGTCTTAAATGCTTTGCCGTTTGAATAATTATTGCTAATTTTGCGGCATGAAAAGTATATTGACTATTATAATAATGTGTTTGTGCTCTGCTGCCGTTGCACAGGATTCGCTCAACGTTTCCTTGCAACGTCAGGAGGGCACTATGCATAATATAGCACTGAATATTGGTTATTCTAATGTTGGTCTTTTCGGTGATGTGGATACGTTGAGAGGTGTGCAACTGAATATGTTCTCCAGCGTAACGCGCAAGGAAATGCGTGGTGTGAGCATGGCCGGCATAGTCTCGTCTGTAAAGCAGAATGCTTACGGAGTTCAGATGTCTGGCTTTATCAGTGCTGCTAATGGAAATATGCGTGGTGTGCAGATTTCCGGTATATATAATATTGCAAAAAAGATGAACGGTGTGCAGATTTCATCTCTTGGCAATGCTACTACCACCCCACTGCGTGGTGTGCAACTCTCGGGTATCACCAATGTGGCAATGGGAGTGAAGCGCGGTATGCAGATAGCAGGTGTGGCAAATGTTTGTTCGTCGTATATGCGAGGCATACAGATGGCTGGTTATAACTATGCCGACAGCCTCAACGGCTGGCAGATAGGTGTTGTAAATTCATGTATCACTCATCCTCGTGGCTGGCAGGTCGGTATCATCAATTACAGTCGTGACACCAAGGTGCATAAACTCGGACTTGTGAACATTAATCCCCTCACTCGGGTTGACTTTATGACATTTATGGGAACATCGTCAAAACTTAATATGGCGGTTCGCTTCCGTAATCGCAGTACATACAATATCATTGGTGTAGGTACTCATTATATGGGTTTTGATGAGGATTTTTCTGGAGCATTGTTCTATCG
>CAZPNC010000192.1:0-1857 GCA_964587945.1 uncultured Prevotella sp.
TACAATTTTATTTTCTGAGTAAGGCATTACCCACACGATTTAACATAGACCCTAATTTAATTATATTGTATTACTTCTTCCTGCTTTTTTTAACCTTGTTATTATAGAAATTCGGATTATACGAGTGTTGTGTAACAGACTTATCTCTACCACTTTTTGAAGCATTGCCATTATTGTGTTTGCGCAGAGTCATTTCCGCATCTTTGTACCAGAAGAAATACTTGCGCTGGGCCAGTTTTTCCTGCTGCGTCTTGGCACTGAATACAGATTCTAAAGTATAAGGGTCATAACCAGTGTACCAGGTTTCTGTAGAAACAGTCATTGGTGTAGGGGTGAAATCCTGTACCTGCTCTAATTTGTATCCCATTTTCTTTGTAATGTCCGCCAACTGAGCCATATCCTTCTCTGTACAACCTGGATGTGAAGAAATAAAATAAGGGATGAGTTGCTGACGCAATCCTTCTTCTTCGTTAATTCTGTCAAAAATATGTTTGAACTCTACAAAAAGTTTGAAAGATGGCTTACGCATAAATTTCAACACAGAATCCGATGTATGTTCTGGTGCGACCTTGAGACGCCCACTTACATGACGACAAATAAGCTCACGGGTATAAAGCCTTGCCGCTTCATTCGTTTTGGCATCCTTACTTGTATGTAATAACAAATCATATCGCACTCCAGAACCAATGAAACTCTTCTTTATCTCCGGCAAAGCATCTACAGCATGGTATATATCAAGCAACTGCGAATGATTGGTATCAAGATTCGGGCAAACCTGGGGATGTATACACGATGGCCGCTTACATACTTCACATGCTTTCTTTGTGCGTCCGTGCATGCCATACATATTTGCAGACGGTCCACCAAGATCAGACAGATAGCCCTTGAAATCTGGCAGTTTCACGACTTCGCGCACTTCTCGCATGATACTCTCCTTTGAACGACTGGCTATAAATTTGCCTTGATGAGCGGAAATGGTACAGAAAGAACAGCCGCCGAAACAACCACGATGTATATTCACCGAGAATTTAATCATCTCATAAGCCGGTATACACTTACCTTTATACTTAGGATGCGGTACACGCTGATAAGGTAAATCAAACGATTTGTCTATCTCTTCTGTCGTCATCGGAGGGTAAGGCGGATTTACCACAACGAACTTACCGTCAACGGCCTGCAAAAGACGCTTTGCGTACATTTTATTCGCTTCCTCCTCAATATGACGGAAATTCTCAGCCTCAGCTTTTTTATTTGCGAGACATTCTTCATGAGAATGAAGAACAATGTCATCATTGGTGATTCCACCAGGTATATCCTTTTTATCACAAAGATATACAATCTGTTGAAGATGACGCAAGTTTGTGAGAGTCTTTCCATTGGCAAGACCATTGGCCAATTCAATAGTTATTTTCTCTCCCATACCGTATGTTATCATGTCAGCACCAGATTCACACAGAATACACTTTTTCAGTTTGTTTTCCCAATAATCATAGTGTGTGAGACGGCGGAGCGAAGCCTCTATACCTCCAAGAATTACAGGTACATCCGGGAACAGTTCTTTCAATATACGTGTATAAACAATCGTCGGATATTCCGGGCGACAACCATGTCGCCCATCCGGACTATATGCATCTTCCGACCGCAAACGTTTGTTAGCGGTATATTTGTTTACCATTGAATCCATACAACCCGGGGAGATACCAAAGAAAAGACGTGGTTTTCCCAGTTTCTTGAAGTCACGATAGTCACCGTGCCAGTCTGGCTGGGGAACTATCGCGACCTTGTAGCCGGAAGCCTCAAGGGTACGCCCTATTACAGCAGCACCAAATGATGGATGATCCACATAGGCGTCGCCGG
>CAZPNC010000193.1:0-1835 GCA_964587945.1 uncultured Prevotella sp.
GCAATTGGTATTCAGGTGATGAGATTGCCATAGGGAGTATGAATAAAGCAATTCCCCAAAGACACAGAGACAACAGGTATCTTGTTTTATGTCGTGAGAAAACAAAGAACGCAAGCCCTATAATGCCATATAACTTCACAAGTGTTCCGATAACAATGAAGAACGTGGCATATTCGTCATGTTCTTTCTCTACGAAATAGTATGATAGTATCAGTATGGCAGCAATGGCGATATTGAACTGCTGCATGAACAAAGCCGTGAGTAACTCATGCGCGCAGAACCAGATGGTAAAGGTCTTCAGCCGTGGCATATTCCTGCACAGCAGGCTTACAGCCCAATACAGGAATGCGGCGAGGCAGACATCCCACAATAAAAGTCCCAGCCATGTAGGCAATACGGCGAACGGGGCGATGATTGTGGCGAATAAAGGCCCGTAATGATTGGTGTCCCAATAACTGCCATCTGTGCTTGTAGAATATATGGAGTTTCTGCTCCATGTGTTATAGAATACATAGCGGAAGATGTCATAGTTATTATGGTTCTTCAGTTTTGCCAGTGCGCTGACAACACCAAGAACCAACCAGAGAGAGAGTAGTACCCTGTTGTCACGTAGCCATGGACTTCGTAGCAACTGTCGGATTTTTTCCATAATGGTATTATTTCCTTAAAAGTTTGTCTGCAACTGTGTATAGTGGTCTCCGCTTCACTTCAATGTAAATCTTTCCTATATATATTCCTACGATTCCTATTGCTATGGTTACGGCTGAGCCGATGAACCATAGAGATGTCATCAATGAGGCCCATCCTGCCGTATAGTGTTTCATACAGACAGATACGAGGACATAAATAAACATACAGAAAGCGATGAACAGCATCATTAGTCCTACGGTTATTATCAGTTCAATAGGTCGTGTGGAAAAACTGGTAATTCCGTCGCAGGCAAGGTGTGCCATTTTACGTAGTGTGTATTTTGATTCGCCTGCTATGCGTGGATATATTATGTCGTCTACGGTACTAGTATTGTAACCGAGGCTTGTTATCAGTCCTCGGAGATATAGATTGCGTTCCGGGTATAAAGCAATAGTCTCTAAAACCTGCCTTGACAGAAGTCTGAAATCAGCGTGGTTGTATATGGTCTGTACTCCCATACTATTGAGGATTTTGTAGTATAATTCCGCTGACAGCCTCTTCTTTATTGAGTCTGCCTCACGACTGACCTTGACACCGAAAACGATGTCAGATCCTTCTAAGTGTCGGTCTACCATCTTCTCTATGGCATTGATGTCATCCTGTAAATCACAGTCCATCGTTATTACGGCATCAACCATACTTTTTGCTGTCATCATGCCTGCCATGATGGCATTTTGGTGACCTACATTGTTGGCAAGGTTCAATCCGCAAAACAAAGGATCCTTTTCATAAAGTTTTGTGATTATGTTCCATGTCGAATCTTGTGAGCCATCATTCACATAGAGTATAAAACTGTTGTCCGTTATCTTGTGCTTGGCAATAAGATCCTTCATTACTGCTGTCATCTTACAGGCAGATTTCTCAAGAACCTTTTCTTCATTGTAGCAGGGTGATACAATAGCAAGTCTAATCATTACATTTGTCATTTTTTGTTCTTTTCTACTATCTCCACCATCATCCTTGCCGCATTGTCCGGTGCGCATTCGTTGCCCAGTCTGCGGTGTATCTCCTTGTAATCCTCTTCCATCTTGTGACGCTTGTCAGTACCGGGGAGGATAGCGAGGAGATTCTTTCGTATTGCGTTTATGCTGAAACGGTCAGCGAACAGTTCGGGTACAACCTCCTTGTCGGCAATGAGGTTGACG
>CAZPNC010000194.1:0-1827 GCA_964587945.1 uncultured Prevotella sp.
TGGTTCATCCGACATTTCGAGTGATACAACAATCATGCAGAGCATAAAGCCTTAGTTCAAAGTAACGTTCGTCTCTAAATCCAAATGCTGCTCTCTTCATCACCTTTATCTTGTTGTTGATTCCTTCGACTTTTCCTGTCGATATATGGCAGTCGTACCAAGCAAGTATCCCTGTCCGATATGTCATTATCGTGGCAGCCATCTTCATTAGTTGTGGGACTTTACTTTCTTTCGCCTGCTTTACCCAATCAAGCATAATCATTCCGGCTTCGTCCTTATTAACCTGAGTCCAGATTTCCCGGAGCTGTTCTTTAAGGTAGTATGCCTGTGACAGGGGCTTGTTCATATCCAATGCGTTGTCAAGCCTTGTCTTATACTTCTTGTCAAAGATGTCCTCGCCATTGCTCAGCAGCAGGTAGCGTGTACCTTTCAACACCTTACGTTTGTTGATGTCTTTTTCCATGTTGTACTGCACTCTGCGTATTTCATCCAACTTTTCGTTCATCAGCTTTACCACATGAAAATGATCAAACACATGCACTGCATTAGGGCAATTTTCATATACGGATAAAATGAAAGCCGCAGACAGGTCGGTTGCAACATACTTAATGTCGACACCATTTTTTCTAACACGTTTCCAAAAGCCATCCAGGGCATCAGCCCCCTTTCCGTCTCCGACATATATGATACGTCCATTCTTCAAGTCAACCGCAATTGTCTTGTAAGTATGCCCTTTCCTCACCGCAAATTCGTCTATACCAATACAATCCACTCCTTCAAGCGAAGGCGGAGCATAATGGTATTCAAGATGACGGGTATGGATGTCTTTGATGGTGTCCCATGTCACACCCAAAAGATTGGCTGTGTCTTTCAAGGTCATAGCCTTTAACAAGCCAACTACATATCTGGCGAAACGATGGGTATAGCTACAACTGCCAGTGGCAAAGGAAATCTTCTCTTGCCTGTCATAATCACAATCTTTCATCTTGCACTTATAGCGTTGGACTTTCATTCGTATTATCACCTTCTTGCCGCCTATCGGAAGACCTATGAAGTCGCGGATGCGAAAACCGTTCTTGACCAATTGGAGACAACCGCACTTGGGACAGACTTTCTCCCGCTCTTTTGATTCAATATGTAGGATTATTGTGTTACCTTTGTATTCCTCACGGGTGCATTTATGGTTGTAAAGACCCCACGCATGATATAGAAAACTGCTGTTCATAACTGTAAATTTGTTTGTTGTTATTCAAATATACAATTTGTTCAGCGGTTTTATGCTTTATAACTATAATATCACTCGAAATGTCGGATGAACCAATTATATGGCAAATCTATGGATCCATAATGCCGGTCGTGCCCGTTGGAATTTCTCTGGCTGGGCTACAGGAGGTGGTATTGTCTTTCCACAGTTCCTTGCCATCTATGAAGATGGTGATACACGGTATGACAATACCTGGACTGAAGGACAGCAGTATGCTGCCGATGGAAGTCCCATCCTTGTAGACGGAGAACCTCTGATATATACCCGTGAGCTCCACAGCATTGATAATCCCGGGTGTTATCCTTTTGAGAGTGACCGTCTTATCAAGTATGAGATTAAAAGCGGTGATTATGGCACCAGTTATGACGATGTTCCCTATTTCCGTCTTGCCGATGCCTATATGATCAAGGCTGAATGCCTTCTCCGTCTGGGACAAGATGAAGATGAGGCTGCTGAGCTTGTATCTAAGGTCCGTGCCCGTGATTTCAAGTCCGATCCTTCCAAGGCTACAGTAACTGCTGCTTATCTGAAAGGTGGCAGCAAGTATGACTATGGACATCGGG
>CAZPNC010000195.1:0-1809 GCA_964587945.1 uncultured Prevotella sp.
CTCGTTCTTTTAATAGCGTATGGCTAGATTCCTAATTAGTTATCCGTGTTTGTGTCTTTACAAGACTCTAAATGGCAGTAGCACAGACTGCTATAGTTCCCTTGTTTTAGACTTATGATATTGCAAGAATCTCATTGTTGCTCATTGAATCCAATGTTTCCCATTTTCTATTCTGTTTGCCTATGGCGAACATTCTGAGAATGAGTTTGAACTTAACGGCATTCAATGCCTTGCGTTTTGTGTCTGAATCTTGCTTACCTCCTAATTTACGGTTATAGAATGATTGTAATTCTGCATCATATTGTACAGTAATTAAGGCCGCCATGGACAGATCCGCTTTCGCCTGACCATCACAGCGTGCTGAAGGTCGTGGACGCCATCTCACACTGGTGCCTGAAGTGCGAAAGTGCGGTGCCACGCCGACATAACTGGCATATTGTCTTGCTGTTTCAAAAGCGGTAAAGTTTCGAGTAATGACAATGACATTTATGGCATTGACGGAGCCGATACCCGGGATTGTCAAAAGATTCCTGTAAGTCGTGAGGAGACTTTCGTCTGTAGCCAGCAACTTCTGTTCTTCCAACTCGATGTTCTCAATGTCACGGCTGAGTTTCTTGATGTAGCCATCATATAACTGGGTGTCTTCCTTTGTGGTGCACAGCTGTCTTCTGTTCATGAAGCATGTACGCTGTTCCACCAGGAACTTACGCTCATTCATCAGTGCCTTGAGTCTCTGCATGGTCTTGTCAGGCATTTTATAAGGCTTGACACATTCTGTACCATTATAGCGATAGAGAAAGTCTGCAATCTTGGCAGAGTCAATCTTGTCGCTCTTGTCCTTGGGACCCATGGGATGATGCTTTACCACATGGGTGGAGAGCATGCAGAACTGATACTTCCTGGCATTAAGAAACTTCTCCAGTTCCATGGAGTAGCTGCCGGTGAACTCCATTCCGAAGAGACAGTTCGAGAGAACCACATGATTCTTCTTGAGCCATGTGCACATTTCGCCAAATCCCTTGCGGGAATTGTTGAATACATCGTGAGAAAAGTCCTTAATTGGGGTTTCTTCACAGAAAATTGATACGTCAATGACATTTTTTGAGATGTCGATGCCGATAAATGATTTATTTTTCATACCTTTGTACCGCATTTTGTAGGAAGGAGCTCTCTATGTCAGGGTAAGCCACATCTTTTAAAAGCTTCCACGGCTAATTCCCTAAACGGCACTTGACCTGGCATTTCAGGCTGGGGAGACTAGATCAGGGAAAGGTCTTTGTCTAAGACAAAATAGTTCACTACCCCCGTCCGGAGTTCCTTCCTTTTCAGATGCTCCGGCAAAGGTAGTGAAAAAAACGCAGACAAAAGACTTAGTCGGGAAATAGTTATGCTCTAAGAAGTGCGATAGTTCACTTTTGCTGCATTTTAGTTCTTATATGCATCTGTCTCCACATATGGTGTTCCACGCTTTATCACGGCAAACATACGAAGGACTAGCTTGAACTTGATGGCATTGAGTACGATGCCACCGCATTTTTCCTTTCTCTTGCGTATCCAATAGTCTCTTATTGAAGGATTGTTCCTTATGGCGGAAAGGACAGCTATGGATAAGTCTGCCTTGGCTTCAGAAAAGCCTTTCTTGGAAACCCCCGTTTTCTTTCTTACTGAGGTACCAGATTCCTTTTTAAAAGGGGCTATTCCTATGTAACAGGCATATTTGCGAGGATTGCTGATTGCAGTGAAATTTTCCGTCAATACAATGGTTTCCAACGCTATGATGCGACCAATGCCAGGAATGGAGGTCAGCAG
>CAZPNC010000196.1:0-1805 GCA_964587945.1 uncultured Prevotella sp.
CTGTACTCTTTTTCCGTATGGTTCCACATCTTCTGTTACCCAGAGATTACCCCCGATAACAGCCCCCCTGCCGATTGTTATACGCCCCAATATGGTAGCATTTGAATATACCGTCACATTATCCTCCAATATGGGGTGGCGTGGTATTCCCTTTATCGGATTTCCGTTTTCGTCAGTCGGGAAACTTTTTGCACCGAGTGTGACACCCTGATACAGTGTGACGTGATTCCCGATGATACAAGTCTGCCCTATCACGATACCGGTTCCATGATCTATATTGAAATATTCTCCTATCTCAGCCCCCGGATGAATATCTATCCCTGTCTCAAAATGGGCAAGCTCACTGATAATTCTCGGTATGAGCGGTATCTCCATTTTATATAGTTCGTGGGCAATCCTGTGGTTTGAAATGGCTCTGATGGCAGGATAGCAGGATATTATCTCCCCGATACAGGTCGCTGCCGGATCTCCGTCAAAGGCTGCATGAATGTCCGTTGCCAGCACCCTTCTCATTTCGGGAAGGCTCCGTATGAACCTCTCGGCATACTTTCTTGCCGTCTGGCAGCAGGGAGTTCCCTTTATCCTTTCCTTCATGTTCTCATTTCCGAAGAGCATACCCGCCTGTATCTGCTGCGTCAGGATATTGCTCAGCTTCTCCAGTGTCACCCCAAGATGAAATGTGAGTGTCTGGCTGTTTACCGTATGATTTCCATAATACCCCGGAAACAGGACTGCACGGCAAAGTTCTATTATCTCATGTATGGCTTTACCTGAAGGTATCGGGTCTCCTTCTTCATATTTGATGAAAAGTTCAGGGAATGATGAATAATCCGCCAACTTTTCAACAACTTCTCCGATGTATGTAATATGTTCCATGTGATTATATATATTTAAATCGTAAATATACGTTGGTTAAACCTATAATAAAAAGGATAGGTCATATCCTTTTTATTGTCTGCACTGTCTTTAAAATCCCAAAGCCTTGATCATCTTATGGTTCAGGTGTCTGTTCTTGCCCTTGAACGGATAACAGTGTATATGTATGGCAGGATTGAAGTTCATTTCAATGATCGCATAGTTATCCGGTGTGGCAGGAGCATGAATATCCTGTATCATCATATCCAGTCCGGTAATCTTCACGTTCAGAGCTTTTGCAGCTTCCACAGCAATAGCCTTGTACGAATCGTCTATATCGTCTGTAAAATCTATGCTGTCTCCTCCCGTACTGATATTGGAGTTCTCACGAAGATAGACCACTTCCCTCTCTTTGGGTACAGTGTTGAAATCCATTCCCTGCTGCTTCAGAAACATTTCTTCCTCACGCCCCTTTCTGATTTTCTCCAAAGGGGTGCGATATCCTTTACCTCTGAGCGGATCTTCATTCTTCCTGTCTATCAGTTGTCCGATATTCAGAACACCGTCACCCGTCACATTTGCCGGAACACGGTGAAGGATACCTACCACTTCATCATTGATGATGAATATCCTGAATTCCCTTCCCGGTATGAACTTCTCTATAAGCACCGTGTTGTCATGCTCAAAGGCTATCTGCAAGGCTGCCTTGAAGTCCGTTTCATCATAGTTGTGCTTCAGTATGGTTATACCCAATCCGAAATTGGTGGACTTAGGCTTGATTACCACAGGTTTCCCTGCATACAGGCGGTAGTCTGCCATACCTGCCTCCGGTGACGTGTATTCATAACCGCCCGGCACGCTTATTCCGGCACGTTCCAGCACCTTCTTCGTTACCACCTTATTTTCCATCATCAGTACAGACACGTATGAGTCCAGAGAGGTCTTGGTTG
>CAZPNC010000197.1:0-1780 GCA_964587945.1 uncultured Prevotella sp.
GGTCATTAGGATTTCTCTGTGTCGTACGGCAAAGAGAAATCCTTTAATTTTTCCCATATAGATAAGAATGATTGTCGTGTTTTTAGTGATCTAGCCAAATATAGGATGTGCTTGTCTTTTGTTTTTCCCAGATAGGCTGGCGTCGATATCAACTCGTATCGGATAGTCTTCAGAAATTTCTTCTTGTTGGAATTGATCAGCGCATGTCTGAACAACGACATGAAGTTATATGCCATGACAATGAAATTCCCACATGCCTCTGTTGCCCAGAAGTTATTTGTGACAAAATCATCGATGGAGAAATCATTCTTCAATTCTTTTATCCTATTCTCAGAATCCGCTCTTCCGCGATATGAGTCATATACAATCTTGGCCGGCAGGTCAAGGTCTGTTACAAAGCAGCTGTATCGGTATTTTCCGAAATCCTGCTCATCCTCAAAAAGCTCCAGTTGCTTGATTTGCTTTCCTGCAGCTTTAGGGCGCTTCTCTATTTCTTGCCTGACCATCACAATGCGTCTAGGCTTCTCCCAACCATTTGCCTGATAGATGGTTTCGGATATTTCCAATCCGTCTGTCAACTCTATCCATTTGCGTTCATGGGTAAGACTGTACTTTATGCGATTATTGAAACGGCAGGCAATGATATAGTGTAACCCTTTCATTTCCAGATAGTCAAGTATTTCCTTTGCAAAGAAACCGCTATCCATGCGGACCAGTCCAACACGTTTGCCCTCAAGTTTTGAGAGCGTGTCCTCAAGAAATGACAGATAATTGGTACTTGCGGATGTGTTGCCTGGACGTAGCCAGTAATTTGCTATCATCCTTACATCGGAAACGAATGCAAGGAGAGGATGATGCGAGAGTCGTCCAGGACGTTTGGGGTTGTATCCTTTGGCTGCTCCTTCCTGACTTCCCTCACGGACCATCACTGTAGAATCGAAGTCTAAAGTGTAGTTGTCGAACTTCAACTCGGAGAAAAACCAACGGAACAAATTTCCGAAAACACGCTGGTTGACAGCTTGAGAGAATTTATTGAGATAGCGCTGGTATGCACGATGGTCTGCTCCACGTTCCCATCCTAATAGGTCACATAGTGCAGCGTCATAACGAACCACGTCAAGATGGCCAAAGCAACTTGCGCCACACCACACACCTGCAAACAATCCCAATATCAACTGGATTGGTTTGTAACCACGGTTGGAACCTTGAAGAGGTAAACCACTTTGCATAACATGCTCTTCAAAATGGCATTTCTCAAGCATTTTGAAGAACAGGGAAAGACCACCAAAAGGTGTTATTTCCTTATTTACAAACTTTATGTCACAGTTTCGCATCGGAGTATATTCTTTTTTTCGTGGTAAAGTTAGTAAATATTTATAAATCAAGCATATACAAAGCTGTTTTTCTAATGGCGGTCATTAGAAAATGACAAGAAACTTTTTCTAATGACCGATTTGGGTTTAATGGATATGGCTCGTAAAGACATGGAGTCACTCATTAATTTGTCAGCCTGTGAAATTAAAGCATAGGCACTTATGCTTCATTGGTTTGGGAATGACAAAAAACATTGTGTTCAAGAGATTTTCCATCAATTCAAGAATGGTATTATAGCCCCCCTGTTCGGGGATAATCTTTGGTCACATCCTTTTCATGCTAAAACAAAAACTATTGCAATAGATACCTATTTTATCTTTTATAAACGACATTATCGGCATAAAATTATCGTATATAAAAGACAAAACATACAAAAAGAATTCTGTCGGAGAGTAATCATAACTAT
>CAZPNC010000198.1:0-250 GCA_964587945.1 uncultured Prevotella sp.
GGAAAAATTCCACCAAAAGGTGTGATTTTCTCAGATTTTATTTGTATCTTTGCCACGTCTTGTTATGAATTTCTTATGTTTGAAGTTTCGCAGCACAAAGATAAGTGAAATTCTTGACATGGCAAAACCCTGGGAAATATTTTGTTGCCCAGGTTATTATAAAAAATCTTAACAAACTATGCTGCGGATTCTAGGTTATTGACAACTACTTTTTTAATAAACATTGTTGAATAAATCTTGCGTCCGCCAA
>CAZPNC010000198.1:260-1764 GCA_964587945.1 uncultured Prevotella sp.
ATAAGTGAAAAATCTGACATGGCAAAATCCTGAGCAACTTTTTGTTGCTCAGGATATTAAAATATGTTTAATGTTATAGTGCTGCGGAATTAAGGAAACATATGAAGCGTATCTTTTTAGCGGTCATCATTACACTGACAGCATGTACAGTTTATGCACAAGCAAACTTCGAACTCTCAGCCACAGAAGTAGCATCACGCATGGGAATCGGTTGGAACCTGGGCAACACGCTTGAGGCTGGAAACAACGCAAACAACTTCACCAACAAAGGTGGTTTGGGGGCAGAGACATCGTGGCAGGGAACACGATGCACACCAGAACTCTTTGAGTTTGTCCGCCAGCAGGGTTTCCAGTCCGTTCGCATTCCATGTGCATGGGTGATGGGCCATATAAGCAATGCCTCCACATACGAGATTGACTCAAGATGGATGGCGCGTGTGAAAGAGATTGTTGATATGGCATTGAATGCCGACCTGTATGTAATCATCAACCAGCATTGGGACGGTGGATGGTTGGAGCGCAATATCACTGCTACTGGCGAGGCGAAGGAAAAGAACAAGGCCGTACTTGAGGCTATCTGGAAGCAGATTGCAAATACATTCAAGGACTACGACGAGCGCCTTCTCTTCGCCGGACTCAACGAACCTGAAGCCAATACTCTTGAGGCTACGCTTCAACTGAAAGAGTACGAGTCAATCTTCATAAACACCGTTCGTGCAACCGGAGGAAACAATGAAAAGCGTGTGTTGATTGTGCAGGGACCAACCACAAATATCGACAACACGAATGCATACTATGGTGAGATGCCATATGACCCTACTGCCACCGACCGTCTGATGATGGAGGTTCACTACTATAATCCTTGGCAGTTCTGGGGCATGGAAAAGGACGAGTCGTGGGGCAATGTCTTCTACTATTGGGGGGCCGGCAACCACGTTTCTGGTTCAAAGCACAATGCCACATGTGGCGAGGAAAGCACTATGCGCGAACAGTTGGACCTTATGAAAGCACAGTTTGTTGATGCAGGAATTCCTGTTCTCATTGGCGAGTTCGGTGCCAACTGGCGTAATGTCAGTGGTCAGCAGGGGGAAAGTCAGGAGAAACATGATGCAAGTATCAAACTCCACTACAAGTTGCTGGTACAATATGCACTGGAGCGTGGAATGGTGCCTATGATGTGGGATACAAACTACTGCGGAAGACCATCCATGACCATCATCAACCGCTCTAACCTCACCATCTACAACCATCACATGATGGACGGAATAAAGGAGGCTATGGCCACAGGAATAAAGGAAACATACGCTGACAGCAACCACCCTTCGGGCAAGTACGACCTGCAGGGCCGTAGGCTGACGGATGGTCATTTGCATAATGGCATCGTCATTGAGGACGGGGAATCGTTGTCCTACAGGAGTGGAGGCCGCAGGATTGGCCGGGCTTTGAACCCGCTCCTCTGGAGTCCCAGGACCGGCTACCCTTTTTGCCTCCCTCTCGCAGGCCA
>CAZPNC010000199.1:0-1760 GCA_964587945.1 uncultured Prevotella sp.
ACCGCAAAAATACAAAATAAGATTGAACCACATAGCAACATACTGAAAAGGCTGATGGAATTTGCCTCGTCAGTTCCCGATTTCCGCAGGTTAGCCAAGGGGAATATCCGTCATCGCCTCAGCGACATCATCCTGCTGATATTGCTTGGCCGGTCCTCAAAATGTGTCGGACGGGCTGAGATAATTGAGTTTGGCAGGCACCATCTCGCCAGATTCCGCAAGATGGGCATGTTCAAGAACGGAATCCCGTCGGAAGCGACACTATGCAGGATAGAGAATGGCATTGATGATTTTGCCTTGGCCGACAGGATGCAGGATTTCGTGGGGAAATATCACAAGGAATTGCTCAAGGGATGCGGCATCAAGGAGATAATCTGTATAGACGGAAAGGCTGTGTGCGGCACCGTACTAGCCAACGGGCGCAATCCGGATATTGTCTCGGCGTATGCTCCCGCCATCGGCGTGACGCTTGCCACGGAGGCCTGCCAGGAAAAGAGCAACGAGATAAAGGCTGTTCCTCGGCTCTTGGATAAGATCGACATATCCGGCAAAATAGTCACGGCGGACGCCATGTCCATGCAGAAAGACATCATTGAGAAGATCAGGAAGAAAAGAGGTAATTTTCTGATTGAGCTCAAAGCCAACCAGCCTGCCCTGCGTTACGGAATCGAAGACAGGATCAAGGCGCACACTCCGCTGTATTCATACACGGAAGGTCCGGAACTAGGACATGGAAGAATCGAGACCCGTACATACCGCATCTATGACGGGTTGGATATGATAGCCGACAAGGAGAAATGGGGCGGCAACATGACGGTTGTGGAATACGAGTCGGAAATGGTCAGAAAGTCGACGGGAGCGCGCACAACCGAGAGACGGCTGTATGTGACCAGCCTGCCCACAGACACACCGCTGTTGGGTGCCATCGTGCGCAGTCACTGGTCGATAGAAAGCATGCACTGGGGACTGGACTGCAATTTGCAACAGGACAGGATAAGGCGTAAGTCTGCCAAATCGGCGCGCAATCTCGATACAATCCAAAGAACAGTCTACTCCGTATTCTCAATCTGGAAACGACTGCGTAAAAAGAGAGCAGACAGAAGAAAAGGCATGGCTGAGCTTATGAGATATGTCTCGGCGAGCTTTACGAAACTCATACACTTCTTACTTCAAAAGTAGAAAAAATAAGATTTTGGAAGACAGATAAATCGCTTATATACAACATGGAAAAACATCCGATTCGTCTGCGAATCGGGTAAGGGACACTATTCACTCGATTGTATTTTAAACCCAAATCGGTCATTAGACTATTATGCGCAAACAAACTTTCTTTTTGTCATCTGCCTTTCCGTTTTTCGGTTGCAATGGAACCCCATTGCGCCCTCAAAACGTAGAGACATCTGAACAAAAACAAGAGTTGTTATCATCATAACGCTAATGACCGATTCAGGTTTAAAACACCATTGATTACTTCTAAATAGAAGAAACGCTTACGCAGAAAACAAAAATTCCAAAAACAAATACAAACATTCGGATAAATGAGTAAATTTGCACGGCATCGCATCTATGCGAAACTACATAACTCAATACAATCATATCATCATGAAGAAGTATCCTAAGATTGGGATTCGTCCCACCATTGACGGACGCCAGGGCGGCGTTCGCGAAAGTTTGGAAGAAAAGACAATGGCATTAGCTAAAGCAGTTGCGAACCTCATTAGCAGCAACCTTCACAACGGCGACGGCAGTCCCGTAGAATG
>CAZPNC010000200.1:0-1756 GCA_964587945.1 uncultured Prevotella sp.
TAAGAGCTGTAACGTCAGCTGGGTTGAAGATAACAACTACGTGCTCAACCTCTGGACAATACTTCTTGATGTTGTCACCGAAATCGGCAGCAATCTGGCAGTTGCCCTTCAAAAGGTCCTCACGTGTCATACCTTCCTTACGTGGAGCACCACCTGAAGAGATGATGTACTTAGCACCTGTGAAAGCTTCCTCTGCGTTTACGGTATAGGTGAGGTTTGCACCTTCGAAAGCACACTGCTGCATCTCGTCGAATACACCATGAACACCTGGCTCATAGATATCGTACAGGCAGATGTTAGGAGTCAGACCGAGCATCAAAGCGCTCTGTACCATGTTTGAACCAATCATACCGCCGGCACCGACGATCAAAAGCTTGTCATTTGATAAATATTCCATAGTTGTTTTTTATTAATGATGTTTGTTCTTCTTTCGATGCAAAGTTAGCAAAAAAACTTATTATATGAAACACTTTAATTGCAATTTAATGTTATAAAAATTAAAATATCATACGTTTGTAAACTCCATGTGGCATAATGAGCCTGTTATTTTGTATCTTTGCCTATGAATAACTGAAATACTAATGATGAACCCTAAAACGCTCATATATATAATAGGTGTATTAATAGTATATTCTTGCCACGGAAAGCAGATGCGTAGCGAACTGCAACGGATAGATTCGCTTAATCAAACTGGTGCAAAACTGGATACTGTGACATCGTTACAGAATATGGTTATGTGGTTTGATAAATGGGGGACTTCTAATGAAAAAATGGCAGCACATTATTTAATGGGTCGTTCGGCTTATGATAAAGGCGATATGCCTAAAGCGCTTGTCTGTTTCCGACAAGCGATGGAGTATGCTGACACCATGTCTGCTGAATGTGATTTTAAAAGGTTGAGTCGGGTCTATGGACAGATAGCGGAGGTGTATCATCAACAACGTGTACCTCAGATGGAACTTGATGCAGAGAAAAAGGCAGTTGATTATGCTTGGCGCGCTAAAGATTCATTGTCTGCATGGATGTTTTATTCTTATCTTGCTCCAGTGTTTAATATGCTGAACCAACCTGACTCTGCATTGTACTATAGTAGAAGAGCATCTGCCATGTTGCGAGCTATGGGGCATGAATCAATTGCTGCGGCAATGGAAATTGATGTGGCAGCTTTTGAATTGCAACGGCGGAATTATCCAGAGGTCATACGCATACTGAATGAATATGAAAAGCATTCTGGTTTCTTTGATCAGAAAGGGAATGTCGAAAGAGGAAAAGAACTCTATTATGTATATCGAGGAAAGTATTACCAATATACAGGCCATTCGGATAGTGCGGTCTTGTATTATCGTAAAGCATTACGTCCATGGGCATCATTCAGTGCCAAAGTAAATGCGTATAAAGGGCTAATGGACTATTTTCAACAACAAAAGCAAGAGGATTCTATTGTAAAATATGCAAAGTTGTATTGTCAAACTAATGATACTGCTAATCTCATTCATTCTGGCGATGAGATTGTAAGGGCTACTGCTATTTATAACTATGAAGATAGTCAGCATAAGGCAATGAAAGCAACGAAAAAGACTAAGCACTATCGATTTGTTACGGGTATAGTAGTTGTTGCGTTTGTGTGTTTGACAGGGCTTCTGTGTGTGTTCGTCCGACGACGTAGAAGAATTGTGCAACAACATAGAAATACTATTCGTGAGAGATATATGCAGTTGACTACTGAATATAATAAAGTAGTGGAGGAACTGAATCA
>CAZPNC010000201.1:0-1754 GCA_964587945.1 uncultured Prevotella sp.
CATGCTCCACGGAGAGAACTACTGCCAGCTACAGCTCTTGTTTGTATTTCGATTTTTACTGACCTTCCTGTTTCACAAGGATCTGATTATCAGTGGACGCTTTCCCTTGTTTCCCTTAGTTGGTCTTGTTGCAGATGTAGTACTTTATACACTCCATCGTTATCGGGTTTCTTTCCAGAACCCTGCTCGATTTCAGATTGCGCTGGAATCCAGCAAGGGTCTGGATTTTTTATGTTGTCTTACTTATTCTTTATGCTGCCAGTGCTTTCTGCTGTTTCATTGGACGTTTTATGTCCTTTAACATCTTCTTCGGATCATAAACCGTTCCTTTCGTCAGTATTGTGTAAATCACTCGAAGCAGCTTGCAGGCTATTACAATAAGCGACTGCATCTTCTTTAATGGATTATCAGTCCTTGTTGTGTAATAGATGTGCAATTCCTTGAACTCCTCCGAATGCACGACTGCTGTCTTCGCAGCCTGGAACAACCAGTATCTCAATCGTTTGCGTCCTCTGTGACTGATTTTGGTTTCTCCCTTGTGCTTTCCTGAACTGCAGGCCACAAGCCCTAATCCACTTAATTTCTGTATTTCCTTCACATCATCGAACCTGGTAACATCACCTATTTCTGCTAGAATTCCAGTAAGTATTCGTTCACCTATTCCTGATATTTCAAGGATGTTTTCTGCATGTGGTATTTCCATGCATTTGCTGGTGAGCTGTTTTTCAATAACTGTTAGTTCTTCATCCAGCTCCATAATTCGCTCTGCAAACCACTTCACAGCCTGACTGCTTGCTTCTGTACCATCCTTCAGTCCAACACTTTTATTAGCATACTCAAGGATTTCATTGGCTCTGCTATAGCCGCGTCCTCTTAGCTTTGCATCATGCCAAATCTGCCTTATCCCATCCGCTCCAAGTGCTATCATTGCTTCTGGAAATGGTGCTTTTTTCAGCAGTTCCAGACAAAAGGCTCCATCAACCTTTCCCAGTGCTTCCTTGTACTCTGGAAAATAAATCTTCATTTCACGATGAAGTCGGTTCAGATTTCGAATTCTGTCTTCACACAATTGATCTCGAAACATTGATAACCGTCTAAGGTCCGCGTAGAGTCCTTCTGGAAGGTATGGCATTCCAAAGTTGCCATCCTTGACAAGATTTGCAATAAGTTTCGGATCCTTTGTATCATCTTTCAGCTGACTGTTATCTTCAATTTCTTTTGTCTGCTTTACAGCATATGGATTGACCTGAACAACACTGATTCCATTTGTGATCAGCCAAGTTGCCAGTGCAAACCAGTAATGCCCTGTAGGCTCTAAGCCAAGCACTATCTGACTTTTATTATGTGTAGCAGCCAGTTTCACTGCCCATTCCTTTGCACTCTGGAATCCTTCTAAGCTGTTGCTGAATGGAAATGCGGACTTACTGAGTTCTCTGCCTCTGGTATCAATTGCTCTTACATAATGGGTTTCACTGCCTATATCGCATCCAAGTATAAGCATGTCATCACTAATGAAGGAGAGCTTTGCGTTCTTATCGAACTTACCTTTGGTTTCTAACTCATGCCAAGTTGAAGCTTTGAGATTGCTTTTAACAGCCTCAGCTCTTGCAACTAATTCCTGTTGTTCAAAAATATTTACTGTTACTACTTGATTTCTTTTCTGTTTACCTTTAACATTCATCTTATATACCTCTCGTGTTTTTAGATTTTTTACCAACTGTCCGGTCAGTAATAATCTAAATTTACTTGAGGTA
>CAZPNC010000202.1:0-1751 GCA_964587945.1 uncultured Prevotella sp.
TACTTGTCCAAATGAAATTGTAGCAAATAATAATGCCACAAATGTTATACTTATTTTTTATCATCATTTTTTATTATAATAATGTAATTCACCACTATACTATAGCGATTCGTTCCATCAACTATTTTGCGGATAAAACCTCCAGTTGTGATTGATTGCTTTGTTATTGTTGAACTGGTTCAGCATGAACGTAATAGTAATCATTCTTGGAGTCAGCATCGTCGCGATTGAAAACAAGTGCAATTCTTGTATCAGCAGTTGCCCAATATGTAATAATATGCGCTTTTTCAGGAAGAGCCTTGAATAAGGTGCGGTAATGCTCTGCCTGCTTACCCACTTCGGTTCCCTTGCCATAATGGTTAATCATAAGTTCTGTCAGTTCACTGATTTCCTTTTCCAGGATGGCAATATCGTTGCCCTTGCCTTTTTCTTCGGAATTGTAGCGCAGTTCGGCATACACCTTGTTCATATCATTGTTGTATGTCCTTGGTTCGTAAACGGTGAAACTCCGGCTTGTGTCAAGCAAACATGTAGCAGTAAACTCTCTTGGCTTGCTCATCGAAAACTTTCCCCAATTGAAGCACAAGAATTTGTCGAAGTAGATGTCGTGGTGCATCGTGTATGTATAGACGATGCGACCTTTCTTGTAACCCTCAAAGTATGTGGTCAGGTTTGGGTTCGTATAGAAGAAACGGGTAGTCCATGTCAGGACAGTCTGCGCCTTGCTCTGATTGTTGCGGTGAATGACATATCTGTCTGGAACAATTCTGTCGTTGGCACTCCAAACGATGGAGTCGAAATATTCCAATGCTGGGTTTGGAAGCATTGCCGTGCCGAGATGGTCGGTCAGTGAGAATTCTACATTCCCAAAAGCGACGATGACACTTCCGTTGGTACCTTCTTCAAAATCGTCGGGGTTGTAGTATCTTGCACTTACACGGAACTTGCAGTCGTCAGGAACGGCACCGGTAAAATCAAAGTTTGCATCATAATCGTATGCTTTCTTCATTTTGGCAAGTTCATTGTCGGTCATGCGTTGATAGACAACCATGCCATAAAAAGGTTTCTGATTACCGTGCTCGTCGTATTTGACACCAATATTTTGCATGGTGTACATATAGAATTCCTTTCCTTGGAGAGTGGTCAAAGCCAGCACTTGCATATAGCGGTTTTGCAAACTTTCGCTTTCTGTGCCACGCATGATGAAACCCTTTGTAGCATCGTAGCTCCACGTTGTCTTATTATAGAATTTGCCTGGGATGTCACTATGGTGGAAACCGACAAGCCGACTGTCTGACTCAAACCAGTAATCTACATATCCTCCACCACAAACTGTTTCGCGATAATCTTTCTGTGAGAGCCTGCCGTCATCCTGAACTTCATATATGCCTATGACTTTCCATCCATAGCCCTTTACCTCATCCTCAATAACTGTAGCTCTTGTAGGCTCGCAACTTTCGAGCACACAGCAACCATCGTTGTTAATAGTATAAGTCCTATCGAACAGATTGTCATAGTCAATAACCGGTCCGTTAGGTTCCTCTGTCTTATCACAACCTGTAAAAGAAACGATGCTGAGCATCGCCATCAGAAAAATCCAAATCCTTTTCATTGCTTACTTTATATTTATGTATTAAGTTCTTTTTCTTGAAATTTTCGTAAGTATTATCCTCTATTGATTCGTTCTACCAATTCATCTGGTGTAAGTATCTCCATCTTGGAGAAACCAAACCACTTTTTGCCTAAGTCCT
>CAZPNC010000203.1:0-1738 GCA_964587945.1 uncultured Prevotella sp.
CATCTCTATCGATATTTTCGACGGCAGAGAAATCCTGCACACCACCAAATGACTTTTGCATATTGGCATATTTACCACCGATACCGTCATTCTTAATCTGTGCTTTTGGAAGCGTTGGATTTAGATATTCTGTACTCTCCAAGGTGCTTGGAGCTTCAACGGTTTCCGTATAGAATATGTCGATTATCAGATAACCACATCCCAATAGTAGGGGATAAAGGATAGCTGGCAACGCATATTTCGGGGCTTTCCAATTGATGTTACTTAATTTCATGTTTCTGTATTTGTGGGTTCATCATCTTTATCGAATCTCGTTGTGCCTGCCTTTTGGCATGAATGGCTTTCAGCACATCTTCCTGTCTTTGCGTGGCTGTTGTGTTGTTGTTCTTAGCCTTATAAACCATGGCAAAACGGTAGGCATTGAATGTAAAGGAACATATCACTGTACCAAAGACTAGTGTCAGGAACAGGTTTCGATGCTCATTTGCGAATTTCTGTACTCTTGCTGCAAAGCGGTCTATGCCGGACCACCTTGCAAACTTTCGTCCTGTCTCAACTTCATTTTCGTAGCGTTCCTTGTATTTTGGATCGTCCTTGTCGGGCATCTTTTCGCCCAGTATCATTTTCTTCCAGCTCATAATCAATAGTTCACTTTGGTTTTCTGTTCAATGTCTTTGTTCAGCAATGTTCTCCAGTTTACAACCAATAATCCATGAGGGTTGTTATCGGTTCGTGGAACACGTTTCAATTTGCCGGCGGTCACTAATTTACGGGTTAGAATATTGGTGCGTCGCTCAATACGCTGACGGCCATAATATGTAAATTCCATATTCTTCTCGTTAAACCGGATACTATCGCAGAAGATTGAGAATACGGCACTTGTACCCATGATGTTGTTATAGAAGCCTTTCTCTTTTAGCGTGTTGTATTGGGCAAGACCTGTCTCATCAACCAAATACATGGCTTTCTCCATGGTGTACTTGATGTATTTGTCGTCAGGAGCTAGCGTGAAGAAGTAGTGATGGAACATTTCTACATGGCTTCGAGCTTCAATATCCAATGTTTCTTCCATAGTAGTTCTGTTCACAAGGATAGGCACATTGCTATCGAGTACGTATACTTTCTGTTGGGCATCGTTTACCATATTTTTAGCAGTCCAGATGGATAAGATGCTTATCACAACGCATCCAATCAAGAACAGTGAACATACGATGGTTACGAGTTTTACTTTATTTTCTAGGTTCTTTATTACCATTGTGTTTGTGTTTTAGTTCGTTATTCGTTTATCTTATCATGGTGTGAATTGCACCTGTTGCTGTTGCTTTAGCCTGTTGTGCCACACCTTCACCAAAGTTTCGTGTTGAGAATGCTGTATCACCTTCTGGAATCATCCATGAAGCAAGGTCAGGTACAAGATTCAAGCATTTAAGTGCTACGATTGAAGCCGCCATCAGGTATCCTGCCGAGAAGAATGAGTTCTGCAAGTAAGCAGCCATTGTCTGTTCTGAAGCAGTAATTGCTGACAGGTTCTCGACCTGAATACTTAGTACAATATCAAAGAGTAGCAGCACATAGAATCCTGTGAAGTATATCATGGCTCCATAGAAATGCACTGTCAGGTATCGTGTAGTCCATTTTGCCCAAGCACCTTCCCATTTAGGCAGGAGACTGAAAGCCCACTGGATGGGTCCGAATATCGTCAGCATACCCAGTAGAATTTGCTGGCAATACAGTGTTG
>CAZPNC010000204.1:0-1736 GCA_964587945.1 uncultured Prevotella sp.
TATCAATAGTAAAATGTTGCCCCGTGAATCTAACGGGCAGTTTATTTTTTATCATCCTTAATTCCGCAACACTATATTAAAACAGTTATTTAAAGTACTGAGCAATAAAATATTGTCCAGCACTTTGCCATGTCGAAAGATTCACTTAAATTAGTGTCGCAAAAAAAGATAAGAAATCTTCGACAGATATGGCAAAAGTAAGCATAAAATCCGACAAACTCACTCCTTTTGGAGGAATATTTTCAATTATGGAGCAATTTGACTCCATGCTCTCATCCGTAATCAATTCAACACTTGGTTTAAGGTGCAGCCTGTATGGTTATCAGTACAGCGAAATCATCAGTTCACTCATGAGTGTCTACTTCTGTGGAGGTTCATGTATAGAAGATGTGACAGCCCATCTCATGAACTACCTGTCGCTTCACCCGACCATTCGCACCTGCAGTGCGGACACCATCCTCAGGGCGATTAAGGAACTCACGCAGAAAAACATATCATACACGTCAGACAAGGGCAAGGTGTATAACTTCAATACAGCCGGCCCGCTCAACACCCTGCTCATTAACGCGCTGCTGGCAACAGACCAGCTTAAGGAAGGCGGGTCGTATGACGTTGACTTCGACCATCAGTTTATAGAAGCCGAAAAGTATGACGCAAAGCCGACATATAAGAAGTTCCCTGGCTACAGGCCTGGCGTGGCAGTCATAGGAGACATGATTGTCGGCATAGAGAACAGCGACGGCAACACCAATGTGCGCTTTCACCAGGAGGACACCCTCGGGAGATTCTTCCGGAGGCTTGAAAAGGCAAAGCTCCGCATTAACCGTTTTAGAGCTGACTGCGGTTCATGCTCGGAGGAGATAGTTGATATGGTAAAGAAGCACTGCAGGCATTTCTATATCCGTGCCAACCGCTGCAGTTCACTCTATGATGACCTCTTTGCCCTTAAGGGCTGGAAAAAGGAGGAAATCAACGAAATAGAGTTTGAATTGAATTCCATCATAGTGGAGAAATGGAAAGGGAAGGCATTCCGGCTTGTCATTCAAAGACAGAAGCGTATGGACGGCACGCTTGACCTATGGGAAGGAGAATACACATACCGCTGCATTCTGACCAACGATTACGAGTCATCCGTCAGGGAAATCGTGGAGTTCTACAATATGCGTGGAGGGAAGGAACGCATATTTGATGAGATGAACAACGGCTTTGGCTGGAACAGGCTTCCCAAATCGTTTATGGCAGAGAACACGGTGTTCCTTCTTCTTACGGCTCTGATCCGCAACTTCTACAAGACCATCATGAGTAAACTTGACGTAAAGAGGTTCGGGCTCAAGAAAAACAGTCGGATCAAGGCGTTTGTATTCAAGTTCATATCCGTACCAGCCAAGTGGATCAAGACATCAAGAACTTATGTGCTGAACATATACACCAGCAATCACGCCTATGCAGAACTGTTTAAGACTGGCTTTGGCTAAATTACCGGATTTATTGGTCACTAGCAGCATATTGCCTCAAGTTGCTTTATGGGGTAAGGGGAGAATATGTCTTTAAAGAAGCAATGAACGACGGCTTGGAGCCAAAACGCAGCCTTTGCCTTTCAGTTGAACTCAAAGGAGAGGGTTGGGACGTAGTTGCGGATTTGAGGATCATTACTTATTTCTTGAAAATGAATACTTGGGTTCAAATCACAAGGAAGTGATAAGACAGTATTCAATCCACAGAAATAAAGTTTTGAT
>CAZPNC010000205.1:0-1734 GCA_964587945.1 uncultured Prevotella sp.
TCTTTTAACTTTCCAAAGATACCTTCCATAGCATATTCATTATTATATAATTCTTTTGTTTGCATGTCATAATACATAATTAATTTCCTCCTTTAATAGTTATTAAAACGATTGATCTGCTTCAATACATATTTCATTGCTTTCATATCCTTCATGATGATTTTAATTTAGCCTAATTCTCCGTCAAAATAGGGAGTTTTACTTGTATTTTCTTGTTCCGTGCCTGACACCAAGAGCAGGCACGGATTATTGATTACATAACATTCCATTTGCGGTTTTACATACTTTTTCTTGTTGTTCATATCTTTCCAAATGTTTTAAGGGGTGTTCTATTAATTCATAAATTCGAGTGTAAGCCGTTCCGCAAGAGTCGGTCTTTCGGAATCTCTCGCCCATCATAGGGCTTCGGCCATCGATTGTGTTAGTTTATCCACTCATTTGCGTTATATTTTTGATGATTTGACACGTATGGGCACAGTTATCCCTTGCAGGTGATAAGTTGTGGATGGTAAATGCAGATTTGTGCATATCTGAATATGTTATAGACAAGGTTGGTCAGAGCGTTGGCGGCTTTGGCTCGCATCATTCCGATGCTGAGAACAAACGAGCCGTTCATCGCACCCTCGATAAATCCGAAGATGTGCTCGATGCGGCATCTGTCCTTGGACTTGACACGGTTGTTCTTCTTCTGTTCGTCGGTTAGAGGGTTGTTTCGATGTCCCTTCTCACTGATGATGGGATTCATTCCTTTCCTCTTGACTACATCCTCTTTGGATTCGTAACCGGCATCAAGAAACAAATCTTGCCCCTTATCTTTCTCCTCGTCAATCAGAGGTTCAATGACATTGGAATCATGTACGCTTGCGTCTGTAGTGTGGTATTTCTCTATAAGTTTGGTTTTCTTGTCTGCCTTGACATGATTCTTGTAACCATAGTGATTTTCACCGCGTTTCTTCGTCCAGCGGGCATCAACGTCCTTGTGAGATTTCTTGTGCTTCTTGCGGGCCTTCTCCCTTTCAGAATCGCCTTCTTCCGGATTCCACAGGTCTTTGCCGTTGCCTGACTTGATCTGTTTGTTCTCCTCCTTGGTATTCCTCTGCTTAGGAGCTTCCACAAAGGTCGCATCGATTATCTTGCCTTCATTGAACGAAAGGCCCTTGTTGTCCAGGAAAGTTCGGAACTCATCAAACAGGCGGTCGAAGGTTCCATCCTCAGCGAGCTTGTTCTTGCATGCCCATACCGTCTTCTCGTCAGGAACCTCATCCACGGTGTGAATGCCAAGAAACTGGCGGAAGCTGGTACGGTCTGTTATCTGGTACTGTATCTGGTGGTCCCCCAACCCATAGTAACGCTGGAGGAATATGACCTTGAACATAAGGACAACGTCAATCTGCGGACGGCCTGCTGGAGTCTTGCAGTCCTTCTTGACCAGAACATCTTCAAGTGTAGGACGGAACATCTCAAAGTCGACCAACGATGAGAGTTTCTCAAGGGGATTGCCCATTTGGGAGAGAGCTTCAATTGTGAACTCCTCCTCGAACAGGTTTTCGCCCATCGGCTTGCGGTATATAGTAGTTTTCTGCATAAAAAATCTGATTTACACTGCAAAGTTACGACTTTTTCTTGATATATGCAAGTTTTATAACTGATTTTCAACTAATTAATTTATAGAACATCCCTCAAAAGATTCAGAACGGACAGCGCAGCAAGGTGGTACACTTCGAGTTGAAGGGC
>CAZPNC010000206.1:0-1733 GCA_964587945.1 uncultured Prevotella sp.
CCTGGATGATTGTTGTCAACCAAAGTAATGCAAATATCACTGTTCTTGTTGATATTATTTTCATCTTTAAAATGATTTAGGTATATTAGCACCAGGTTCGCTGTTGATGATGATTGCGGATGCTAAACATTTATATGAATGACTGATTTATTCTCTTCTTCGTTTAAGACGAACTCTATCGTAACAATTGTAATTGCAAATTTAATAAAAAAAACAAAAATAAAACATATTTCTCCCAATTTTATCACATTAAATTTGATAATTTGCCCTTTTATAAGAAATTTCGGCCAATACGACATACATATATCACACGCAACATGATACAATATACTGAAAGTGGGTTCTACCATTCCCGCCAGAGCAAACAAACGACTATCTCGACAAACGTGCCCAAATAGCACTATAAAAGGAACGCTTTTACAGTGCTATTTGGGCACGTTTGCAATGTAATTGCATTGCTTTTGTTTATACAGACAGAAACAGCATCTCTACAGCATCTATTTCAGCTGATTTCCGAAGCAACATCCTGCCCCTGTTTCCTACACTTACATCCATAAAAGCCAACAACTTATGGTCACGCAATGTCACTTATAATCATACGCCATGCTCATGACCACAGAACCTTTTGGCAGCGATTCCTTGTCAAGATGTATCTCGGCATAACCGGAAACGGGCAGGAATACATTGGGCTTTATCTCGCGAAACTCATAATACATCATGTTCCTGCCCTCATTATAACGCACACGCAGAACCTGCCAACTGCCATCCACAACATGGATTTCCGTATTGTCATACTTCACAATATATATGGTATGTCTGTCAAGGCTATAGCTGCCCGCATACTTTATGTCCATACGGTCATGCTTACGTTTCGCTTTCAGCATTTCCTTGGTCTTGGCCTTAACCTTGTCATAGAAGCCATCATACACATTAGCCCTCAACAATTCATCATGTTTTAGGAAGGCTGCCACCTGCTTGTCCGTAAGGCGTGGCACCATCTCCTGCATCTTGGGCTGTGACCCACGCATTTTCCCATTGTCAAAGACAAGGTTTTCCGTCATCACCAGTTTCAGGTACTTGTTATCCATCAGTGCATTCAGAATCTTGGAGTAGCCTAACACCCACGCTGCCGCTTTCAAAGTACGCCGCCGTGGTATATTGGTCAAATCCATATTCTTCTCCATCCTGCACGTCACACTCGCCCGATAGCGTGGCAGACGTTTCTTTAACGGCACAATATTCTTGTTCACCTGCCGCAGGATATACTCTTCCATTGTCATGCCTTTTGGCAAGACTATCATCTCACTCAACTGCACAGCCTCCTCCACCATGCCAACATCGGGCACAGTAGTATTGCCCTGCACCGCCACGCCCTGCTGCACTGTCTTGTAACCAATGAACGAAACAGACAACTGGTGGTTGCCAGAGGGTATACCAGTGAAGTGATAACACCCTGTAAGATCTGTAGTCACACTGCTATGAAGGTCATGCAGATGCACCGTGGCGTATGGCATCGGCCTGCCACTTTCATCCTTTACCAAACCATTGACATCGTGTGCCGTTGCCACTTTGGACATAATAGCGAACACGCTTATAAGAACAAGCGTCATGAAATGATGTGACTGTTTCATTTTCTTCTTTACTTTACTTAGACATTAGAGTTATTCCACGACTTTAGAAGATGCGGCATAATTGCGGTAACAGTGGTGAGAAGACACATATCCGCCATCAAT
>CAZPNC010000207.1:0-346 GCA_964587945.1 uncultured Prevotella sp.
CCATATTCACCGATCTTCTTGCGAAGGCGGGTGATGTTGACATCGACGGTGCGGTCGGTGACAATCACATCGTCAGGCCAAACCTTTGAAAGAATATCCTCGCGCGGGAAAACCTTCCCTTTGGTGGTGAAGAGGAGTCTGAATATCTCATATTCAATCCTTGTAAGCGCCACAGCGGCACCATCCACCGTAACAACCTTCTTCTCATCATCTATGAATATGCCCGTGCTGGCATCCGGTATCGCGGCGGTCCGTCTCAGCACAGCCTTCACCCGGGAAACCACCTCCCGGATCGAGAACGGCTTGGAGATGTAGTCGTCCGCACCCAGATCAAGCCCTTCGACTG
>CAZPNC010000207.1:356-1733 GCA_964587945.1 uncultured Prevotella sp.
CGAGCTGTTAAGAATATCACGGGAACCCCGGCGGTCTTTGGATCGGTTTTCAACTTCCCAGTCAGCTCAAAGCCGGACATTCCGCCCATCATAACATCCAGAAGAAGCAGATTGAATGACGCGATGTCCAGCGTCAGTGCCTCCTCTGCGGAATTAGCGGTCACAACCTCGTAACCTTCCTTGGAAAGATTGAATTTCAGAATCGCGCAGATGTCCTCCTCGTCATCGACCACAAGAATTCGGGCATTCATATTAAAAAAGTTGTATTTATTTTGCTAAGGTAACCACATTTTTTCTAAATTTGGACAAACTACATAATTAATATGCCGAAGATTTCTATTCGTGGGGAAAAAATCCCCGCCTCACCAATCAGAAAACTGACCCCGTTTTCTGACGCGGCAAAAGCCAAAGGGGTAAAGGTCTATCATCTAAACATCGGGCAGCCGGATCTTCCTACGCCTCAAAAAGCGTTGGATTCATTGAAGACAATAACCAGAACGACTCTCGAATACAGTCCAAGCCAAGGTCTCAAATCTCTGAGAGACAAGCTGGTCGGTTATTACGACAAATTCGGGATAAAAGTAAATGCCAATGAGATCATTGTCACAACAGGAGGCTCTGAGGCTCTTCTTCTGACATTCATGGCCTGTCTGAATCCCGGCGATGAGATCATAATGACCGAGCCGGGTTACGCCAATTACCTATCGTTCGCCGTGACCGCCGGAGTGACCGTCAAGACCGTCACATCAAAAATAGAGAACGGATTCGCGCTTCCTTCAGTGGAGGACTTCGAGAAAGCGATCACCGACAAGACCAAGGCCATTCTCATCTGCAATCCGAACAATCCGACAGGATACCTCTATTCAGAAGAAGAACTGCAGAGACTTCGCGACATCGTTCTAAGTCATGATCTCTACCTCTTCGCCGATGAGGTCTACAGAGAATTCCGTTACACGGACGCACCATATCTTTCAGCCCTTTGCCTTGAAGGTCTTGAGCAGAATGTTGTGGTCATAGACTCTGTCTCGAAAAGGTACTCGGAATGCGGTACGAGAATCGGAATGATAGTCAGTCACAACAAAGAAGCGATGGCAGCGATCCTTAAATTCTGCCAGGCAAGGCTCAGTCCACCACTTCTCGGCCAGATTGTCGCGGAAGCATCAATCGAAGGAACCGAGGAATATTCAAAAGAATGCTTCGATGAATATCTCGCACGACGTGATTTCTTTATCGCAGGCTTGAACAAGATCCCTGGAGTGTATTCGCCAATGCCCAATGGGGCCTTCTATACAATCGCGTCACTACCTGTAGAAAACGCGGAGGACTTCTGTTCGTGGTGCCTGACAGACTTCTCGTACAAAGATGACGGAACCCCGG
>CAZPNC010000208.1:0-1727 GCA_964587945.1 uncultured Prevotella sp.
GAAAGCCATGCTTATTGAACTGGTTTGTCCTACTTCATCCCCCATACAACCAGTCATACCAGAGACAAGACGTAAGCCGAAACTGATATGGTTTGACACTGGTAATTTAATAACAATTAATACTTCTATTGGCAAAAAGTTGCAAAAAACACTTGGATTTATTGGAAAAAAGTTGTAACTTTGCAGCCGAAACAATGGAAAAAAGTTGCAAATATGCTTAAAAGAAAGATAATAGACAGACTCGAAAAGTGGTATCAGTCAGGACATTACAAAGCTCCACTGGTATTCGGCGCAAGACAAGTAGGCAAAACAACCGCCATAAGGGAGTTTGCAAAGGCACATTACGGTCACCTCATCGAGGTAAACTTTGTGAAACATCCAATGGCAGCAAAGGCTTTTGATGGCGACTTGACAACGCACACAATAATCACCAACCTCTCGGCAATGGGATTCGGACCCTTTGTCGAAGGCAAGACCCTGGTGTTTTTTGACGAGATCCAAGAATGTCCAAACGCAAGGACGGCAATAAAGTTTCTTGTGGAAGAGCATTTGTTTGACTATATCGAGTCTGGCTCTCTCCTTGGCATCAACTACAAGCCAGTGCCTTCATATCCTGTAGGTTATGAAGAGCGATATGACGTGTATCCATTGGACTTCGAAGAATTCTTATGGGCTAATGGTGTTTCTGACGATGTGATTGAAATCTTAAAAAAGAGTTATAGACAACTTTCTCCTGTTCCCGAATTCATCCATCAACAGATTAGCCGTTATTACAGGGAATACCTTGTGGTTGGGGGAATGCCTGAAGCCGTGCAGACTTTTGTCACGAAGACCGACTTCAATGAAGTGGTAAAAGTACAACGCTCAATCATGACTACATATCGTGCCGACATCACCAGTTATGCCGGTAAGATGGCACCATTGGTCAAGCGAGTGTTTGACGCCATGCCCTCAGCATTAGGCAAGCAAGACAAGCGCTTCATTCTCTCCGACATTGAGAAAGGGGCATCGCTCAGAAAATACGAAGACCCCACCCAATGGCTCATAGATGCTGGCATAGCATATTATTCGTTCAACACCAACGCCTTCGAACTTCCGTTCGAGGCCACGGAGAACAGAAGGTTATATAAATTGTATATGGTTGACACCGGTTTGTTGTGCTCACAGCTTCTGAAGAAGATGCAGTTTAGCGTTATGAATGGTGAGATTGACATCAACGAGGGGGCACTGACAGAGAACTTTGTGGCATGTGCGCTTGCTGCAAACGATGTGGCTCTTCACTATTATGACAAGAAAAGCAAACTCGAACTTGATTTTGTCATACCCGACGAAAACGGCATCACTATCATCGAGGTAAAATCCGGAGCTGAATACAAGAGACATGCATCACTGAACAATGCCATAGCCTCCAATGCTATGAAGATTGACCGAAGCATAGTCCTGTCGGCAAACAACGTAGAAGTAGATAACGGCATAATCTACCTCCCATTGTATATGGCATCATTGATATAGTATAGCTCGTACTTGTTATCCTTCATATTGGTTAAAGAAAGGAACAAATTATCCACAAATCACGGAATTAAAATCCACAAATCACGGAAAAATAATCTATATTTTACGGAATTTTTAGGAAATCCTTTGTAATTCAACAAATTATTTATACCTTTGCACACACATAATCCAAGCATATAAAGGTATGACATTCCCCTACTACCTCCTCCCCCTCC
>CAZPNC010000209.1:0-1715 GCA_964587945.1 uncultured Prevotella sp.
CTTATTTCCATACCTTGCAGATTATAGTATTTTCTGCTTATCACCTCGTCATTGTCCACATCAATATCCTCAATGGCTGATATATTTTGTGCTTCATACCAATCCTTATACCAGTCGAAGCAAGCCTCACCACAGGCTTCATCCACCCCAAGGAAGGCTGGCTGCACCTTGCCAGATTCAAGATACTTGTCGATGTCGAAATACAAACCACTGCCCTGAAGGGTCATACTGATATTGCCATAGTAGTCGTGTATATATTTGAAGGCATTGCCAAAACCCGAAGTGGTTGCAGTACCCCAAGTACCATAATTGGGCTCCACCCAATTGCCATGCTCGTCGTAATGTCCTTCTCCTGGTTTGAGAGGACTCCAGTCAATCTCCGTAACGATGACGGGATTGGTCTTCACCACAGGCACCTGCACCTCAAACTGGCGACGCATCTTTTCCTTATCGGTATTGTCATTACTTCCGGAACCTGAATTATACCAACCGGGATAACAGTGCACGGCATATCCAAAGTTATTCTCCGGGTCGATAACGGGATTCTTTTCATAGTTATTATACCACGACTGCCATCCCGAGCCTGGCACCCATATTATTCCCTTGAATCCGTTTTCACGGATGGCATCAACTATCGGTTGGAAGAAATCACGCAGAGCCACCGAACTATTCTTAACACCATTGCTGTCATATACATCAACAGGTTCGTTGGCAAGTTCTATGGATATTCTTCCGGCATTATCCTTGAGATAATCGGCTTGGGTGACAGTTTTCCAAACCGTAAGTAGATAGTTTTGATAGGCATCACCCACCTTAATATCATGTGGACATACTCCAGGTGGACGCATAACAACATAAAGCCCATGGGCAAGAGCCTTCTCTATGAGTTTTACATAGAGTTTATTCCAAAATGTAATCAGGCGCTTCTTACTGAAACGGCTGATGTCTGCCTCAGAACCATCGCCAGTGGCGGTGATATTGGGATCATTTGTCCAACAGGGGTCGAGATGCAAACGGAACACATTGCAATATGCTCCTTGTTCATGGTCGGTTAAGGCGGTGAATATTTTCTCGAAATAGTCAAGGCATGGCTGCACATCCTCTTCACCATACGCAGGTTTCCATCCCTGCCATCTCCATCCGTTGAAATAGCGGTTGGGAGTGTCCATCACACCATGCAGCACAACGGTCTTGCCCGAGGCATCTACAATGTCTTTGCCGCTCACCCTCAAATCCGGTAGAGCGTCCTGGGCGGATGCAGACAAGTTAACAAGTAATGCGGCTACAACAGGCAGCAGCCGACTTCTGAGTAAATGATAATTCATACTTTACGTTTTTTACATTAGGTTTGACGATGCAAAGGTACGAATTACCGATGAAATCGGGCGTATGAAATGTTACACGTTCTTTTTGAAATGTTACAAAGTGCAGATTATTGCGTTTTTTATGGCAATAATGAAGTCATAAGCTTAGTGTATTCAGATATTATGATAACAGTCTGTCTTTATTTATAGTGAATATCCTATATAAATGTATATGCATAGGGCAAACGAGTTACGTTCCGCAGTGCGGAACATACATACCGCAGTGGGGAACGTACATTCCGCAGTGGTGAACGTACGTTCCGCAGTGCGGAATATAAACCAAATACCCGTAGTATAAAAATTCAATAGCCCTGACTTATAACATTCACACTACCTATGCACTCTACAATA
>CAZPNC010000210.1:0-1711 GCA_964587945.1 uncultured Prevotella sp.
TACGACCGAATCGAGCGGGAACGCATAGCCCCAATGGGCGAAGTAGGCACCGAGTTTATGGAACATGCCCATCGGGTCGGCGGCCTTCACAAATCCGGAGAATATAAACGTGGCGGCCAATACGAGGCGGGCCACATTGACACTCCAGAACAGCACGATGTGTCGCAGGGAATGACGGGGCACGGAAATTAGGAATTAGGAATTAGGAATTAGGAATTGTGAGTTGGGAGAGAATATTAGGAGTTCATCCTCATTGAAAGGCAATTCCTCATTCCTAATTCCTAATTCCTAATTGATTAAAGGGATGTTCTATAAATTAACTTGTTAACAATTAGAGATTTACTTTGATATTTCAGTAAAAAGTCGTTCCTTTGTAGTAGAAATCATACAGAATCATGCAGAAAACTACAATATACCGCAAGCCGATGGGCGAGAACCTATTCGAGGAGGAGTTCACGATTGAAGCTCTCTCCCAAATGGGTAATCCCCTTGAGCAGCTCGCCGCCTTGGTCGACTTTGAGATGTTCCGCCCCGCACTTGAAGAAGTGCTAGTAAAGAAGGACTGCAAGACTCCGGCAGGACGTCCGCAGATTGATGTCGTTCTTATGTTCAAGGTCATATTTCTTCAGCGTTATTATGGTTTGGGCGACCACCAGATACAGTACCAGATTATAGACCGTACCAGCTTCCGCCAGTTCCTTGGCATTCATACAGTGGCAGAGGTTCCTGACGAGAAGACTGTTTGGGCATGCAAGAACAAGCTTGCTGAGGATGGCACCTTCGACCGCCTGTTTGATGAGTTCCGTACCTTCCTTGATGGCAAGGGACTTTCATTCAACGAGGGTAAAATCATCGATGCCACTTTTGTTGAAGCCCCAAAGCAGAGAAACACCAAGGAGGAGAACAAGCAGATCAAAGCTGGTAACGGCAAAGACCTGTGGAATCCAGAGGATGGCGACTCTCCAAAGGAGAAGAAGCACAAATTGGCTAAGAAGTCACACAAGGACGTTGATGCCCGATGGACAAAGAAACGTGGTGAAAATCACTATGGTTACAAGAATCACGTCAAGGCAGACAAGAAGACCAAACTCATAGAGAAGTATCATACCACTGATGCGAGTGTTCACGACTCCAATGTCATCAAACCTCTCATAGAGGATAAAGATAAGGGGCAGGACCTGTATCTTGATGCTGGCTATGAATCAAAGGATGATATCGTAAGAGAAAGTGGGATGAATCCTGTCATCTGTGAGAAAGGGCATCGCAACAATCCCCTGACCGATGAGCAGAAGCAGAACAACCGCACTAAATCCCAGACAAGATGTCTGGTTGAACACATCTTTGGTTTCGTTGAGGGAGCAATGAACGGCTCTTTTGTCCGCAGCATTGGAATGATGCGAGCTAAGGCAGCCAACGCACTGACCAACCTCGTATATAACATATTCAGATATGTACAGATCAACATTTACCATCCACAGTTTATCACCTGCAAGGGATAACTGTATCCAAACGTGTCAAATCGTCAAAAACAACATGTCAATGAGTGGATAAACGAACGCAATCGCTAGCCAAAGCCCTCAGCTGAGGGACTGATTCCGAAAGATTGTATCTGACGGAACGGCTTCCACTCGAATTTATGAATTAATAGAACCTACCATAAAAGAAATGGCACGTATCCCTACGCACCATTTCTAAAAACCAATTAATCATG
>CAZPNC010000211.1:0-1701 GCA_964587945.1 uncultured Prevotella sp.
ACATTTGGGGCGTACGTAATTGCGGGCTGTTCTGATTATATCAAATTATTGATTGCTCATACATTCATTAAATGCTTTTTTAGCAGAAGAACTATTGCCGAACATTTCAAAATCCTTAACAAAAGTGCCATAAGAATAATTTTCTTCGCCTATATCAATACACATTATTTGGATTAGCGCAGTTAGAAACTTTTCTTTCTGAGAAGTTCCTTTCTTGCTCAAATAGGATAGAAAAGCTCTATCATTTAACGGCTTATTTTTCAAATATTCAAATAATAAATACCCTAGTTCTTCCGACTTCGACTCATCACGATTATTTGATAAGAAGTCGCAAATACAATCGTAATCCAATGTCGTTAATTTGTTGTTTTTCTGCATTTTTACAGACACTCCCGATATGTCAACAACACGGGGCGAATGCTTAATAATCGCTGTTTCAATATTCGGTTTTCCTTTCTCTACTAAGTCCGTTGAAACAACATTTTTGTTATTGTTACCATTACAAGATACAATAAGTATCAAAGCAAAAATCTCATAAAATACTATTCTATTTCTTTTCATATTCGGGTAATCTATATGGTACAACAACACGGGTATTATCAACGGGTATGACATACGGAGTAAATGTAAAAGAGGACGATTCTGAAGAAGATTTTGGGAATTGGTCTATTCCTGCGTTAAATCTATCGGCAGAAGTAGTGTATTGTACTGGTGATTTCAAATCATCTGTCAAAGTTAAAAAACCTCTTTTCTCCATTGGGTCATTTTTTTCTAACGCATTAGTTATTTTTTGAAGTTCCAGTATATCAGCGTCATTTATCCTCATACAACCGTGAGTGCTTGCCAAGTCTGTACGTCCTTCATATTTTCCCTCTTGCCTTCCTCCGTGAGCGTGCATACTATTTCTACTACCACCTTCTTCGCCCTGATAATCCAAAGCCAATAAATCATTGGGGCCAAAACTAACTCTATTATATCCTGTTCCTTCGCCTGTCTTTCTGTATCCAAGTATTTGGTATTTGCCTTGTGGGGTATCCGAATTTTTTACATCTCTTTTTCTTCCACCTGTGCCAATAGTCTTTACAACAGTTCGATAAACTTCATTACCATTTCTATCTCTTGCAATAAAAACAGCATATCCACTTTTACCTCTATTGTTGTATGCGTGAACATCAATATCCCACCTACCATCTGGGTCTATTCTATTTATAGGATTACTACTGCAATAAAGATATGGAGAAAGCCAAGGTTTTTCTTCCGCCAGCGGATCTACTCCCAAAAACATCGCACTTTGCGGATCGTAATATCTTGCACCATAATAATAGTAACCGGTCTCTTGATCTAATTCTTTGCCGTTGAATTTGTATGGTTGCACACTTCTGTACTCTCTAAACAGACTGCCGTAAGGAGTGTAAGCTGCGTATTGTGCAACATCTCCACTGCGGTCTGTGATATGGGTTGTACTGCCAAGATGATCTGTAAAATAAAAGTATGCATCATCTGCGGTCTTACTTGCTATTCTGTCACTTCCTGCATAATAATGCTTTGAGAACGCTCCGCTCTTTGTACCGCTGCCATTCTCAACATAATAAGGTGATACGTAAGCACTGTATTTAGCATTTGCATCAAGCTTGCTGCCTGCAGGGGCTCCGTTCACTGCCATTGACTCAAAAGCTCCGTAGCGCTTGATGGCTCTTTCTC
>CAZPNC010000212.1:0-1688 GCA_964587945.1 uncultured Prevotella sp.
AAGACAACAATCTCGCTACCGAGAAAACCACCTACTTCCTTCGCCTCATGGTGTCGGTAGTGGTAGGCGTAGGTATCATCATCTCGCTGCTCAGCTTCTATATCCTGATGCTCAGCGTATTCTTGTTGGTGCAGAAGAATACCACCAAGCTCGAAAACCTATTGCTCATCGGCTATAGTCCGCAGCAAGTGGCTTTGCCATATCAGTTGCTCACCATAGGTCTTGGTGTAGTAGTCTTCGTCTTGGCATTTGCCATCCTTGCCTTTGTGCGCACATACTATATGAATATCCTCATATCCCTATTCCCAGACATCCCCGATGGCAATATGCTGCCAGCATTGGTATGCGGACTCTCGCTCCTTGTCTTCGTTTCGCTCTTCAACATCATGGCGATACGAGGCAAAATAGTAAAAATATGGAAACGCAAGGAATAAATCTTGCGCAAGGGATAAATAAGTATTCAAAAAGAAAGATGGAACACGACATACTGATATCGTTGGGCTCTAACCACGATGCCAACAACAATATGCAACACGCTCACGAGGCTCTGCGACGTAAGTTCGCCGATGCCTCTTTTTCGCGTGTGTTGTCTACTGAGCCTATTGGCATTGCTGGTCCCAATTTCCTAAATTGCTTATGCCGTGTTCATTCTTCGTTGCCATTGCAAGAAATTATAGCAATGACAAAGCTTATGGAAACAACTCTTGGCGATAGTCGCGAAGAACGACAAAAAGGCTGCATAGCCATCGATATCGACATCTTGCGCTACGATGACCTTCGCCTTCATCCTTCCGACTGGCAACGCCCTTACATTCCCCAGCTGCTTGCGGATTTAAGTGAAGAATTTAAGTGAATTTCTTGTCCACTGCCTCTATGCCCTTGATGGTGCAGAAACCGCGGAAGAAAACGAAGATCACGTTTTTGAATATAAAGTCGCAGTCGTATTGGCTTATATCCTCATGCTCCACCACATACTTAGCGCTCAGTCGCATAATCTTCGACAGCACATTATAGTTGAGCTCAGGGCGGAAATATCCCTGTTCAATACCAGCCTTAAAGAAAGTCTGAGTATCCTTCTCGTCCTTATCTGCCGTGACAGCGAGATACTCCGTCACCTTCTGATATTTCTTCAGCTCCTCGTAGAATATAGGGTTTATCTTCTTGCATGATTCCACATGCATATTATAAAGTTCAAAGATAATGTCCATCACATTGCCGTTCACCTTTTCTGAAAACTCAGCCACGTGATTGTGCTGTTGTTGCTTATGATGTTTCAGTACCTCCAGCAACAACACCTCTTTGTTTTCGTATGTTTCATACAGAGTGCGCTTAGAAATAGTTAGGTCGTTAGCTATGTCGTCCATTTTGACAGCCTTTACGCCTTTCTGCCAAAACTCCTTCATAGCCACATCTATAATGCGCTGTTTGAGTTCTTCCCTATAAGCTTGTGGTGATGTTAATTTGCTCATGAGTTTTATGTCTTTTTGTATTTTGCTGCAAAGTTACGAAAAAAAGAATAAAACTTTATCTTCTACTATAAGTTTTATTATAGATTTATTACATTTTTATTCTACTTTTATATACTCAAATTTTAGTTTTGATGATAGCGATTTTAACAAAAATGGAAAGTTTTCTTTAAAAATTTCTTTTGATTTAAAAAATGAGTCACCAATTTCAGGAAAAGAAGT
>CAZPNC010000213.1:0-1653 GCA_964587945.1 uncultured Prevotella sp.
ATTTTTAACGAGACTGTGCATCCTATATGGTCGCAGTCTCGTTCTTTTCTTTTCCCTTCAGTTCGATGATGTAGGAATGACGGATGTCGGGATAGCGTGTGAGGTCTGGCATGAGGAAGAATTGCCCAAAGGGCATCTAATGTCTTTGTAATAAACAAAGCATGACAAACAGTCAGCAAAGATTAAAATAATTATACTTTGCCGACATTATGGCATTTTTGCGGTTATTGGCACATGGATTGCAATATCTATTAGTGAAAGCGGAAGGCTACAAAGAGCAACAAAAGCTTGGAGGTAGCCGGAAGCAAAGAACATTAATAGTATAACAATATAAAAATAGGAGGTTATTATGTTACCAGTTATGAATTCAAACAGTTGGTTCCCAACAGTGTTCGACGACTTTTTCAACAGTGATTGGATGCCAAAGATGAAGGCCACAGCGCCGGCAGTCAACGTTAAGGAAGATGCAAAGGCTTACACCATGGAAGTGGCAGTGCCCGGTATCAAGAAGGAATTCTGCAGGGTAAACATCAATGCCGACGGCAATCTCGACATTGCCATCGAGAACAAGATGGAACACAAGGAGGAGGACAAGAAGCAGCACTACCTGCGTCGCGAGTTCAGCTACTCCAACTACCAGCAGACCTACGTGCTGCCTGACGACATCGTCAAGGACAACATCGCAGCCAAGGTGGACGACGGCGTACTGACTATCACAATGCCGAAGGTCACCAAGGACGATGTGAAGAAGATTCAGCGTCAGATTGACATAGCATAACGCTATGTATCACACCCAGACAGGCGAGGATTACACAGGTTAATCCCCGCCTGTTTTTGTTATGGTGTTATCTTATAGTACACTTTCCCTTAATGTTCCATAATGTATCTTTTATTAATGGTTTTGTCTGCAAAGTTACAATTTCTTTTTCAAACCGCCAAATGTTTTGGGAAAATAATATGCGCATGGCAGAAAGAAAATCCCCGCTCGCCTCACGAGGAGTCAAGCGGGGATGAACAGTAATTTAACTACTAAAACCAAAATTACTTTTTGCGTTCGAAGAGATAGAACCATGCACACCCGTTGATTGCTTGCTCTTCAGAAGTGAGATTGAGGCGATCATCCTCGGCCTTAACAATATACATATCCTGGAATGGCTCATCACCACCATTGACATTGACTGCCATCGGAACAACATATGTAGAGCCGGAAGCCTCAAAGTGGATACAACCCTTGTCCCATCCATCAGCAGAATCATGACCATGCTTTAATGGAAGGACCTTAAATGCACACTGTGTGCCATCACTATTTGTGGCAATACCAGTATTGAAGTTCAGGGTGAACGTTGCATTGATACCATTGCGTGATATTCCGCCTGGTTTTCCTCCACCGTTGCCATCCATAGAATCAAGGTTATTTGTCCACCAAGCAGGACTGTCGCCAGAAGCCCAAGGACCATTACCCCATACAGCTGCATTGCCCTGGAACCACTGCCACTCAGAAACACCAGTTTCACCGCTAAGGTATTCAATGATAACAGGTTTGTTGGTGTAGCACTCAATTGTGTATTTGCCAAACGAATGTGAGCCAGTAGTACCATCTGCCTTTGTATAGTTTAAGGTAATCTCATACTCTCCGTTATCGGATATCACAAG
>CAZPNC010000214.1:0-1645 GCA_964587945.1 uncultured Prevotella sp.
GAATCATTAATTCTAGTACGATCTTGTCTTGTTCTGATTCTTTGGCAATGCTGTTTTTCGCGTAGAAATATTTTTCGTAATTTAATCGTAAGTCTGTACGGAATGCTTTGCTTAGACTGAAAGTGATACCTCCTGTCAGTCGCTGACGTTTATAATCAGTGATTACTAATTCTCCTGTCTCTGAATCAGTGGTTTTGGCGTCACTTTGGTTGGTCATCATATCATAGCGTAGCAAGAAAGAAACCTTGTTGAATATTCTGCGAAGTGGCAGGTCATAGTTGATAAAAGTATTGGCAGCGTGAACATCTCCAAAAGTATGATTCGAATACTGCTTGTATAAGTACTCTCCTTCAATATGGAAACGACCGAATGCATAGTAAGCCCCTATATCATAAGATTGCATACGTATCTCTTCGGGTTGGATACTCTGTACACTCAATGTCAGATTCATTCCCTTGATAAGGAAAAATTGTGCTTTGGCGGAATAATTAACTTCTTTATGCCATACTTTCTGATTGGTAAGGCCAGTACCGTTGTAAAGTCCTCCTTCAATTGTAATAGGCATATCTGTGGGCAAGGTATATCCTAATGTTAGTCCTACATCACGTACATTCCCCACTTGTTTGGCTATAAATGAACGATTGGCAAAATATTGTTGGTGTGGCGACCGATGAGCATCAATGGTAAAAGGAACACGCATCTGGCCAGCAGTTACTGTAACTCCTTTTGTTGGGAAAAGTCGTGCGTAAGCATCCAGCATCTTGATTTGTCCTTCATCTGATAGATCTATCTCAGCTTTATAAGCCACAATGGGGAGGATGTTTCCTATTATACTAAGGCGTGCATTACGTACTTCGAAACGCCCGGCTCCCATGGTAGGTTGGTATTCATACTTGGAACGAATAGTTCCGTGTATTTCTGGTAGATAATCTTTCCCTTCCAGCTTTTCTTTATCAATCTTTATGCCATCTTCGCTGCCCGTTGAATTTTGTGCATTGGCTACGAATGTGAGCAAGACGCTGAATAGTAGTAGTATTTCCCTTTTCATATTCTGTGGTTATCGATGAATTGATGGTGCAAAGTTCGGACACATATATTGTGTTTTCATGTCATAGGTGTTCCATTTCTGTTACATGAAAGAAAAGATTCACATGCCTTTTCTATTTCTTCTCCCTGAAAACCTGTATTTTTGCAAAACAATGAATGAGTTTCAATTATGACTGCAATGGAAAAACGGGTATTAGTAGGTATGAGTGGCGGTATAGACAGTACTGCAACTTGCTTGATGTTGAAAGAACAGGGATATGAAATTGTTGGACTTACCATGTGGGTGTGGGGAGATGAACCTGTTGAAGCTCGCGAACTTGCTGAAAGTATGAAAATAGAGCATCACATTGCTGATGAACGTGAAGCCTTTCGCCAAGTAATTGTGCAGAACTTTATGGATGAATACCGTCAAGGACGTACACCCAATCCATGTGTGATGTGTAACCCGCAATTCAAGTTCCGCATTCTGACAGAATGGGCGGATAAACTGGGATGCAAATACATAGCAACCGGACATTACTCTCGCTTAGAAGAACAGAATGGCAATGTCTATATTGTAGCTGGAGATGATGATAAAAAAGATCAGTCTTATTTTCTT
>CAZPNC010000215.1:0-1645 GCA_964587945.1 uncultured Prevotella sp.
CTTTTAGATTTGCATCGTAATTTCAATATGGAGTTGCGGTGTTCTTTTGTTGTGTATCTTTGGAATTGATTGTAATGAGGTGAACTACGGTCCCTTCTAATGCGTGTCATTTAGAGCGGTATTAGACCTTGTTACAATCATATGTATAACAAGAAAGGTTAACCGGAAAGAGAAAGTGAACAGAACTCGCTCCTAGCCGTATTAGCTTTCGAGCGTATTGGACTTTCTCTTTCCATATTGAAATGACCATTTAGAATGATAGACATTGAAGTCTAATAAAAGTATCAGTCACGTTCAATATCCTAGTTAACCGAAATAAAACACAACAAAGTTATGTATTTTAATCATTATTTGGGCATCGACATCTCAAAAGCCACACTTGATGCTGCCCTAATTATCAAAGAGGGCGAGGTGGTCGGCCAAACCAAGGTCGCCAACAACTCGCATGGATTCAATGATTTGGCTTCATGGATTAGGAAATTGAAAGTCAAATTGTCTGATGTTCTTGTATGCGCAGAGCACACTGGCATTTACGGATATGACCTGCAGATCTGGCTGGATGATATGCAAATAAGTTTTGCGTTTGTTTCGGCCTTGGAAATAAAAAGGTCTCTCGGAATAAGACGGGGAAAGAATGATGCCGTGGATGCATTGAGGATAGCAGAATACGCCTATATCAGGCGGGAGTCAATATCCCTGTCGCACAAGCCATCGGATGTAATCTTCCAGCTGAGGGCACTACTCGGAGAACGAAAACAGTATGTTCGCATGCGTGCTGCGCTTTTGGCAAGGAAAGATGCTCTCCACCAATACGAATCCAAGGAATCCATTGACAGACGCGAGGAAATCATTGATAAATACGCGGAATACATTGCGTCCGTTGATAAGCAAATGCGCGGCTTGATGGAACATGATGATGAGATAAAGCGCAATTACGAACTGATAAGTTCAGTAAAGGGCATTGGTTTAGTGAATGCAATCAACACACTAGTGTACACCAACAACTTCACGTCATTCCAAACGCCAAGGCAATATGCCTGTTATTGCGGCATAGCGCCGTTTGAACATACATCCGGCACAAGCATAAAAGGTCGTACGGCTGTGTCAAAGATGGGTAATCACCAACTTAAGTGTGAACTGACAATGGCTGCGAGAAGCGCCATAATACATGACCCATGGATGAAACAATACTACAAGAGAAAAATGATGTCCAAGGGCAATGCCCCTGGTGCACACGGCATAGTTCTGAACGCAATAAAATTCAAACTAATCGTCCGGATGTTCTCTGTCGTCAAATCCGGTATCCCATACAAGGTAATGGCATATTGCTAATAATCGGTTGAACTACTTTTATTCATAGTGCCGATTATGTTGACGGTAGACAAATTAAAATACTAGACCATTGGTGTCCAATAGAAGTTTCAGTCTGTCGACATTACCGAGAAATAAAGCAAGCACACAGCCCCCATCAGAGGCCGTGCGCTTACTTATATGCCTATGAAAAACTTCTCAGGGGTAAGCCGCGCGGCTAGGGGCGGAACGCCCCTTTGAGCGCAACATATATCTACTCTGATAACGGTTGTTCGAAGGACTGATGTAAAATAATCTTGAAAAGACTTGCAAAAGTCTTAGAATACCGCTCACA
>CAZPNC010000216.1:0-1632 GCA_964587945.1 uncultured Prevotella sp.
GAGTATGATTCTATCCATTGCTATCTTGACAACGATGACGCTGGCAAGACGGCAACCAAGAGAATCATTGCAGCATTTCCTGATATGGCTGTCGATGAGTCGCACCGATATAAAGGTTATAACGACCTTAATGATTTCCTTGCAGGAACATAGTAAAACAATCATAAGCAGCACGCACTAACTTTTTTGTTCATGATGACTCGGGGAGTCTCTCTGTGAAGAGGGGCTCCCTTTTTTCGTGTCAAATCAGTTTAATAGTATGATAATTGCGGAAATATCATACTATAAATATAAACTATTTTAATATCAGGCTCCAGAAAGCCCTGAATTTTCGCTATTCGCCAAAAAGTCTGTTACTTTGCAGCCGAAAAACGATAGGCGCGGCACAAAACAAACGCCTTGTCAGTATGAAAACATATTAAATAATAAAATATCAGACTTAGAGTATGACACCATTTGCAATATTCGCTTTTGTACTCACCTTCGGGTACGTAATCTATTTTGCGGTAATGATAACCCTCGATCTTCACGCCAAGCCTGTCGATGGACAAAAGGCAGAAGGAGAAGACATAGATGTCGAAGGAATGACCGACGAAGGAGATGAAACTCCAAAGGTCATCACAGAGGATCCTGATTCGGAAGGCGCAAGAATGACCTATACGGACAGCGTTGATGAAGACGGAGTACGAGTTGTCAACCCAACAGGAACAGTCGCTATTCCATCTGAGGAAGAAGAACCTGCCGTCGATCCTGACCCAGTACCTGAGGAGAAGGAGAAGACAACGAGTGAAGAACTCAATGAGGAAAACGAGTATGGCATGGAAGACATAGAGCCAGAACCTCAGTACTCAATGTACGGCGATGACCTCTATTCGTTCATCAACGAGAAGCATAACAATTCAAGAAACATCAAAAAGGAGAATGTCCGTGACCATCTTTAAGAACAATCAATTGCTTGGTGTCATCTTGTCAGGCATCCTGCTCTCCCTGCCCATGTCGGCATCTGCCAAATGCGGAGGAGTAGATTACAGCTGGGGAGCGGATGCTCTGGCAAATGCACATGACTATACCGTCACCATGATGCTCTATGTGGTCTATCTGTCTTACGCAGTAGCAGGACTGGTTGCCATCATCGGAGCTCTGCAAATCTACTTGAAGATGCAGACAGGCGAAGGTGACATAACAAAGTCCATCATGATGCTCGTTGGAGCATGTCTTTTCATGATTGGAGCCTACATACTGTTCCCAGCCTTCTTCGGCTACAGTATCATATAAAGACAATTAACAGGATAACAAAGAACTCTCAACTGGCCAGAAGAGAATAATATCGTGTGTAAAATGGTGAAAAGTTTATCAGTAAAACATTCAAACTTCAGGAAACGAAATGAAGAAAATCAAAATGTTCGCAAAGAACCTCTTCAAGCCCAATCGCATGAAGATGGCTGCTCTCATGCTCCTTTGCGGCACCGCAGCAACCTTCGCCCAGAACGCAGCGGGTGACTACACTGCCGGAACTAATGCACTTTCCACTGTAACAGAGGAGATTGCGAAGTACATCCCTTACGTAGTCAAGTTGTGTTATGCAATTGCTGGCGTAGTTGCCGTAGTCGGCGCAATCAGCGTGTACATCGC
>CAZPNC010000217.1:0-1619 GCA_964587945.1 uncultured Prevotella sp.
CTGTTATTGCATTAAATAAAGTCGACTTGCCGACATTCGGAAGTCCGACGATTCCTAATTTCATAATATATCCTCCATGCCCGTATTTACGGGCTTTTTAGTGTAATGCAGAGAGGTTTTACACCATTTTTACACCATTTTGATGAAATGATTTACACCATTTACACCATTCTTAATGATTCAGGTTCATTTTCCTCAAACTGCTTAATAGCTTCAATCTTCGTATTCTCAGTTACATGAACATAAGTGTCCATCGTAACCTGCAATGAAGCGTGGCCAAGAAGACGCTGCAGCGTTTTGGGTGGTATCTGGCGCTCTATTGCTCTCGTTGCGTAAGAATGCCGCAGAACATGCATAGAAATATGCTTAATACCAGCTTCATCACATAATTTGTATAGATGCGTATCGTAAGAGCTGTTCTTTGTAGGCATCCCCTTACGATTGATGAAAACCAGATCTTTCATATTAAGATATCTGATTTCACCGGTAAGCTTGTCTTTAAATTCCAGCTGAGTATTGAGTTCCGGTGCTTCATAGCGATTCTTTCTAGCATCATACAAGCGAGCAAGAATGTTATATGCCTTCGAAGTCAATGGTATCGTTCTATAACCAGCTGTTGTCTTAGGCGGTCCCGCCTCCCACGTACCTCTGCTATGTCTATACTCAAGTGACTTGTCAATGCTAATGGTTTTGTTCTTTAAATCAACCGAGTCCCAAGTGAGTCCAACAAGTTCCCCTGTGCGTAGACCTGTCTGCAGAAGCAAAACATATTGGTCATAATTATTAGACCTCTTTGCTACTTCTAAAAACTTGGTCTGTTCCTCAACAGTAAGAACCTTGATATCTGACATACTCTTGCGCGCTGTTGGACATTTCACCGTGTCCATAGGGTGCTTATCAATTACACCGTTTTCACGCGCTGCCTTAAATAAAGTTCCCATCGCAATATACGTTTGAACGACAGTAGAAGGCGAATAATCCTCTTCCATATCGAGCAAAACCTTTTTGCAATGAAAAGGGCGCACATCTCCAACTTTCAATCTTCCAATAACAGGCTGAATATTATGGATATAACGATCCCGATAATTTCGCTTGGTGTTACTACGCAAATCAGGAATAAGATAATTCATCCAAAACTCAAAGAACTCATCCACCGTCATATCATTTAATTCCGGCAATTCAGCATTGCTACTCACGATATCTTTTGCAACCATATCGAATGGTGCTACAATGCTTTTGTGCTTGTCATTATATTGCGCATCTTGAAGCCAGCTACGTGCTTGTGGAAGCGTGTCAAAGTACGATTGCTTGCGATACCCCGTTCGGGTAACGAAGCGTGCAGTATACCTACCGTCTTTTCTTTGGGCAAGGCCAGTGCCTAACTCCCTACCTTTTAAATCTTTTCCCATATTGAGCTCCTTTCTGAAAAATGAGCCCAATACAACCCATAAATTGTACCACAAGAGGCTCATTTTTTCAATAGTAATTTCACTTTTGAGTTGCGTCATAACGCATATTTACGGCATTTCTCCAATATAATCATGATCACTAATGAAACGTTCAAATTCCTTACGCTTCACGAGTTTCTTTGTTCCAACTCTTATAACAAAAGGACAATT
>CAZPNC010000218.1:0-1600 GCA_964587945.1 uncultured Prevotella sp.
AAAGGTCGCTTTCAATCCAACCAAGAATTTCATATAGTCTGTAGACCTTAGGGCAATAAATTTCACTTGCTTTCTTTAAGCAATCATGCCAACCACCAGTGCCTGACATATAAACCCATTGTGTTTCGTATTCAAACGATACTTGGAATGTTTCCTCAAGACATTCCCTAAAATACTGTATCATCTTACGAAAATCGGTCATGCTGTCATCATCAATACTCATTTGTTGATTCTTCGTCTCTTCCATAACGTTCACTCCTTATGGTTAAATTATTATTTTCATCAATTGACTCGATTAAAGCCACTTGATGTTGATATATACTGTTCTTGTATTTCTTAGCGACAAATTCGTCGCCGCGCCTATAACCTGACACAATAATCATCGTCCCACGATTAAACCATGACTTGTCAAGTACCGTCTTTTTGCCTTTGCTGTCAACTTCTGAGAACTGCTGCTTGTACCATGCGAATGTGCCTTGATTGAACTTGACGTTGACAACCTCGTTTTCCGGTGTGAGAATAGTAACAACATGATGTGCATCGGTACGGGACAAAACTATGCCACATATGGCTGATAGGTCATATTGCCGCCATGTCCTACCACGAAAACTGCGCTCAACAAACCGAGGTTCTTCGGGCAGTTCCTTGTAGTTATTTAGTTTCTATGCTTTGTAATCAACATGGGCTAATACATGATCGTGGCTGAAGAATGAGCATGAATCGAATGACCAAAGGTTGACGTTTTCAACACCGTCTATGAAATCGTCATACGCCTGTTTGCGCCGTGTATTGTTGTAGCTGTCAAGAAACTCAGGGGTATTGATGTACTGCATAAGCGCGTCTATTGAAGGCTTGAGCAGTTTTTCAAGTGACTTGTCAACAACAATCGTCCGGTCATCTTCCTGCCAATAATCTACTGATTCTGTAAGTGATGAGACAAGGTTAGCGTTAAAATACTTAAGCGCACGGTCATCAAGCCAATAGAGCTTCTTGGATTTGTATTGGGGATGATTGCCGTATAAAAATTGCTTGTTACAAACGTATTTTAACCATCTATAAGGCGCGGAAAGGTTGCGGGGTATAGATACCTTGCTTGATAGGATTGCGGGCAAATTCTGTCCATTTACACTTGTTATTAAAGGCGTTGACAAGCAAATATATTCCTTCATCACGGATATGCGGTTAGGGTTAAAACAATCAAAGCATCCTGCCTTGATAAGTTGGCGGATTTTAGATGCTGTAACAAGACTGCCGGGATAAGTGTTACGAGTGTAAAAATCGGCAAAGGATGAATAGGGGCGATTAGCAATGATTTGGGCAGAGATGTCGGAATTGATACCATTCATACTACCAAATCCAAATACTATAGAGTTGGTTTCTTCTATGGGTGTGAAGGACACATCACTCTTGTTTATATCTGGTTGAAGAACAGGTACACCAAAGTTCATACTACGATAAATAGCCTGTGCTATTTTCCCATAGTCTGTTGTTTTTTTTGCTTTGGTAGGTGTTTCTTCTTCTATTTTTTCATCGTCTTCATCATCGTCATCATTACTATCAATTTCATTTGACAATCCTGCATTTACAATAAGAGCGGCAC
>CAZPNC010000219.1:0-1588 GCA_964587945.1 uncultured Prevotella sp.
ATCTATGATATGACTCAAGCAGTGGAGGACGGAGCAACACGCCCTGTTTATTATGAAAGCCGTGTTATTAAATTAAACCTTGATGATACTACCCTAAGAATGATTGATGCCGAGTATGACATTATGTCGAATAATGCAGACCCGGAAGTTATCGAAAAGAGCAAACGCACACTGGGACAGATGGATGCCGTTCTTGGCAATGACAATACCATCAATTCACTTGTGTGCGATATTCTCGACCACTATGAAAATTATCGTGAAGGACTGCTGACAGGAAAGGCTATGATAGTAGCCTACTCTCGTCCGATTGCGATGAAAATATATAAACGCATTTTGGAATTGCGTCCGGGCTGGACAGAAAAAGTTGGCATCGTTATGACCTCCGGCAACAATGACCCGGAAGAATGGCATGATATTGTTGGGAACAAGCACCACAAGAATGAACTGGCAAAGAAATTCAAGGACAATAATAGTCCTTTGAAAATTGCCATTGTAGTAGATATGTGGCTGACAGGCTTTGATGTTCCTTCACTTGCCACGATGTATGTATACAAACCAATGAACGGTTACAATCTCATGCAGGCCATCTCTCGTGTCAATCGTGTTTTCCGTGATAAAGAAGGTGGACTGGTTGTTGATTATGTAGGCATAGCCGCTGCACTAAAACAGGCAATGAATGATTACACAACTCGTGACAAGAAAAACTATGGTGATACCGATGTTGCCAAGGTTGCCTATCCGAAGTTCATTGAAAAGCTGGGTGTTTGCCGTGATATGTTCCACGGCTTTGACTATAGTAAATTCACCACAGGAACCGACCTCGAAAGAGCCAAGTCCATCAGTGGTGCCGTCAACTTCATCATTGCCCGTGAAAAGCAAACAGAAAAAGAAACCTTTGTTAAGGAAGCACTTCTGCTCCATCAGGCACTCTCCCTCTGTTCTTCTCTTGTATGTGAGAAAGACAGATTTGAAGCAGCTTTCTTTGAATCGGTTCGTGTTTTGGTTATGCGTCTTACCAATGCCGGAACAGGCAGAAAAATTTCCCTTCCAGAGATGAATGTCCGCATTAACGAATTGCTGAAACAGAGCATTAAGAGCGATGGTGTTATTAACCTATTCTCTGATGCACAGGAAGAATTTTCACTGTTTGACCCAAAGTTTCTGGAAGAAATCAGCCGTATGAAGGAGAAAAATCTTGCTGTTGAACTGCTTAAAAAGCTGATTGCAGAGCAGGTTTCTATTTACCGTAGAACCAATGTTGTAAAATCAGAAAAATTCAGCGAGATTATGCAAAAAGCTATCAACTCCTATCTGAACGGAATGCTTACCAACGAGGAAGTAATCGCAGAAATGCTCAAACTTGCGAAGCAGCTGGCAGAGGCACACGAAGAAGGTCAGCAGCTTGGCTTGACAGCAGATGAACTGGCATTCTATGATGCACTCACTAAGCCACAGGCAATTAAAGATTTCTATCAAAACGAAGAACTCATTGCTATCACAAAAGAACTGGCAGACACGCTCCGTAAGAACAAGACGATTGACTGGCAGCGCAAGGAAACGGCTCGTGCGAAAATGCGTACTCTAATCA
>CAZPNC010000220.1:0-1585 GCA_964587945.1 uncultured Prevotella sp.
CATAGTGGGATACATCGGGATTCGTCTAATATGTGTCACTCCGATGTATGTTGCTATTAAACTACTACCTATGTCAAGGACACGGTAGACATTTTTTCGATGCCTACCGAAGCATTGTTGTTGGATATTCTCCTGTTGTTATATATTTATAAAACTCATTAGGCGAAAGCTTGCCTAATCCCGTTTTGTAACGGTCATTGTTGTAGTAATCCATCCAGTCATCGATGTCTGCCTGGATTTCTTCAAACGTTTCCCAATTCCGGGCTTTGATGTTTATCTCATCCTTCATATGTCCAAAGAAACTTTCTTGTGGAGCATTGTCCCAACAGTTTCCACGTCTTGACATAGATTGACGCAACCCAAGATCTTTTATTAATTCCCGGAAGGAAACGCTTGTATAATGGCAACCCTGATCGCTGTGGATGATAGCGGTAGCATCAATTGTATCAGCATATTTATCATACATTTGTTGTACAGTAAGTAGCACAAAATCAACTTCAAGACTGTTGCTAAGAACATATGACATAACCTGTTCCGTATAGGCATCAATTATAACGGAAAGGTAAACAAACTCTTTATGAAAAGGTATGTATGTTATGTCAGTAAGAAAAACTTTTCTTGGACCAAATGCCTTGAATTGACGACGCAGTTGGTTGTCTGCAACAGCGTTTGTTTTCATAGCTTTTGCCATTCTGCGATAAGGATTCGCCTTCCGTATTGGGCAAGCTAAGTTATATTTGTGCATTAGTCTTCTAATCTTTTTATGATTCATTCTAATGCCTATATGTAGAAGCCGCATATGAATGCTCATAACACCCTTGGCATAACCACGAAAGTTGTATGCCTCCAGAATAAGTTTGAAGTCTAGTTCGTCCTGGATTTCCTTGTTACCTGTTTTGCAAGGATTTTTTAACCATTTATAATATCCGGATCGTGATACACCAGCTAACTCACACAGTTCTTTTACGGTAAGACTATTCCCGGAATCGGTAATGGTGTCTCGGATTAATCTGTATTGTCTGGTGGCTTCAAATGATTCTGTTTCTTGAGAAATTGACTTTTTTTTAGAAAATTTACCTGTTGCTCAAGTATGCTGACACGTTCCTGAAGTTCTCTGAACTCTGTTTCTGAATGTTTCTTTCTTGGAGTGTGTTTCTTGATTATAGCAGGTTCTTGAAGACCTTCAGGCGAAGCTGCTTCTCTACGGATAGCTTGCACAACATATCGACGAATTCCAGGTGAAAAAAGCTTATCACTGTAACCAGCTAACTGAAACACTTTGGAGGCTGTCATACCAGGTTTATCAATATTTGATATCACGAACTGTTTAAAAGCAAGGGAAAAAATTGTCGTACAGTCTGTAACACGTACAGTATATGGATTACTGAGTAATTCTGCTTTTTGTTCGTCTGTATAATGCTTTATTTGAGCCATAGTTGTAATCCTTTCTAAAATCAGAATAACATGGCAACAATGCAAAAGGGAATAGAAAAGGGCTCCCCAATGGGTACGACCAAATTTAAGAATGGAAAACGAGGAAATATCATGTCCATCATTAGGTATAGCCACACCAGAGTAATGAAAA
>CAZPNC010000221.1:0-1544 GCA_964587945.1 uncultured Prevotella sp.
GTTGTCTTTGACGGAATGCACATTGCTGCCTAATGTAAGTTTTTTTAAGTTTGTGTCCCACCATATCTCCGGGAAGTAGTATGAACTGCCACCTATAACCAAGTCTGATATATAAGAACCATAAAATGGCTTTTTCCAATAATCAGAATAAGTTTCTGATATGACGGTTCTGCCTAAATATACAGATTCGTACTGAGAATAATAGGCGGTAGTTCCAAATGCAGATGCTCCTATCTGTATGAATTTATGATTGTCTTCGATTCTTATTTGAGAGGGGTTTGTTCCAGAGAAGGCATAGTCGCCAATACTGACCACCGAGGATGGTATGTGCAAAGTGTTTGTTATGCCACTTTTTGCAAAAGCATAATTCCTGATATGCTGAATACTGTTGGACAAAGTCAGTTGGGCTATGTTCTTGTTGCCACAAAAGGCACTGTCTCCAATCTCTATAACGGCATAGTTCTTTCCTTCGTACTTGACGGAATCAGGAATGGAAATGTTACCTGTTGCTGCAGAGCCGTCAATAAGTTTACAAGTGTTCTTCGATGTCTGGATATACTTTATTCCATCAACAGAAAAATCTCTTATTGTCATCTCGTTGAAGCCTATTCTGATATTTGGTCTACGGATTCCCGTAAATCCTGCTATTAGTTCTTGTATATAAGGAGACTGCACCATAGGATCACAAATATACCTGTCTGCACCTGTCATGATGGCATTTTTTGTTGAAGAGGAGGTAACAGCGTATTTCACTTCGTCGTTATATGTTTTTGCAAAGCGACATACAACGACAACGAGATTTGCCGAACCGTCATAATAAAACTCATTCTGTAGTTTTAATTCCTCCCACCCTGGATTAAGTCCTAATGTTATAGGACCGCAGGAATAAACCAATGTCATGTCTTTTATTTCGAGAGGCTCATAAAAATAACTGTCTCTTTCTTTGAAGTAAGCATCAGACTTTAGCCCCATGTAGACTTTTATGCTGTCGGTCAAGAGGGCAGATCCTTTCACTAAATTATATGCGATTGAAGAAATGGAGCCTGTCTGCCCTATTTCTGTAGCAGTATATATAGACTCTGTAAGCCCGTTGTTACATACAAGTTCGTATGGCCCATATTCGCTGCTTTCCCATCCGGAATTATTCGGTATGGTTACATAACAAAACGAGGTGTCAGAAACAGAAGGCTCTTCTGTCGACAATGACTTCATGGCCTCCAAATTTTCTTTGGTTGCCCATGCACTTATTCCCACAAGCGCAAACATCAAAAGGATTAGTTTTCTTTTCATAATCACATTGATTTTGTGTGCCTATAGTTTAACCCCATGATTCAGCAGTAAGATTTTAGGAAGCAAAAGGGCGCGGGTTGCTGTACTCTGCTAATCCCAACTCTGAGGCTCTAGTAAAACCCAAGTCACAAGGATTGGCAACCAGTTAGCCCACGCCAAGAGATTAGACAGAAGTACACATCACACTTGACTGACATATACACAAATGTATATACCAATCAGCATGAGCGACTAAGGTAAATCACCCACGTGGA
>CAZPNC010000222.1:0-1544 GCA_964587945.1 uncultured Prevotella sp.
TTGGCGGAATATCCGGAATATAGAGTTTTTGGAGATATCGGTTGTTATACTTTGGGGGCACTTCCTCCATTCGCTTCATTGTCAAGTTGTGTAGACATGGGCGCAAGTATCACTATGGCTAAAGGTGCTGCTGATGCCGGAGTATTCCCTGCAGTTGCCGTTATTGGCGACTCAACATTTACACATAGCGGTATGACCGGATTACTAGATGCGGTAAATGACAAAAGTAATATTGTTGTAATTTTAAGTGACAATCTTACGACCGGTATGACCGGAGGGCAGGACAGTGCAGGCATATACAAGTACGAAGCTATTTGTAAAGGTATTGGAGTTGAACCTGAGCACATTCGTGTAGTTGTTCCACTTCCTAAGAATATATCTGAAATTACTCAAATTATTAAAGAAGAGATTGAATACAATGGCGTTTCTGTCATTATTCCACGTCGTGAATGTATCCAGACAGCTGCACGCCATGCTCGCGAAGCTGCAAAAAAAGCAAAGGAGGCAAATAAATGAAGAAAGATATAATAATATGCGGTGTAGGAGGACAAGGTATTCTATCTATCGCAACCATATTAGGTGAGGCTGCAACAAAGGCAAACCTATATCTGAAACAAGCAGAAATTCACGGAATGAGTCAGCGAGGTGGTGACGTCCAAAGTAATCTTCGTCTCTCAACAGAACCTATATATTCCGACCTGATTCCACAAAGCAAAGCTGACATTATCATCAGCATGGAACCCATGGAATCTTTACGTTATCTGCCATATCTTTCAAAAGAAGGAATGATTATCACTAGCAGCACTCCATTCGTTAATATTCCTAACTATCCTGAAGAGACTGCATTGATCGAAGAATTAGATAATATGCCTAATGTTGTAAAACTCGACATTGACAGTGTTGCTAAAGAAGCAGGCAATGTGCGTGGAGCTAATATTGTATTGCTTGGTATGGCTGCACCTTATATTGAGATCCTCTCAGTAGAACAGCTACGTTCTGCTATTGCTATAGTTTTTGACCGTAAGGGTGAAACTGTAGTAAAAGCAAACCTGAAAGCATTTAATATGGGAATCACAGCAACTAAATAAACAGACCTAATGGATACAATAATTCCAAACGACTCTTGCCAATACTTTAATGAAGACAAGGAAACGATGTCTCGTTCTGAAATAGAGGCATTACAAATTGAAAGACTGCAAGCAACTGTTAATCATTGTATGCAATCTCCTTTCTATAAAAAAAGGTTTGAAGAAGCAGGTTTGAAAACAGAAGATATAAAGACACTAAACGACATCCGAAAGATACCGTTTACCACAAAACAAGATCTTCGTGACACATATCCATTTGGCATTTCAAGTGTTCCACTTCGCAAATGCGTGCGTCTGCATTCTTCAAGTGGCACAACAGGTAACCCTACAGTCATATTACACACCCGGAAAGACCTTGACGAATGGGCAAATCAAGTTGCCCGAAACCTATGGATGGTAGGTCTGCGTCCTGATGATGTATTTCAAAATTCAAGTGGTTATGGTATGTTTACCGGT
>CAZPNC010000223.1:0-1526 GCA_964587945.1 uncultured Prevotella sp.
GCTATCCTATTGTCAAAACGCAGAAATGCATATTTTGATACACTTTATATAAACAGGGTAACCTTTTGACATTGTCCAGAACTTCCTAATTTTTTATTATATATTTAGCACAAACTCCACAGAAATAAAGGAGGAAAATATATGAAAAAGAATACAAAAGAAAAAGGTTCTGAGTACATTGGCCTCAAAGAGTGTTTCGGAACAACAACACTTTCATTCACGCATGCTATTACCGGCGTAATGATGTCATCTATGCTTATGGTGTACATGACGGAGTATTCCGGTATCAGCAACGCAGCACTTCTGGCAAGTGTGCTTCTCATGACTGCGAGAATTATTGACGCGGTGAACGATCCCATTCAGGGCTTCATCATTGACAGTTCAAAACGTACGAAGGTTGGCAAATACAAGCCCTTTTTCCTGATAAGCATTATCATGGAAGCCATCGGTACAATCGCCCTTTTCGCACTCCCTAATTCGATCCTCGACACTCCCCTGCTCCTGACCGTGTGGGTAATCGTGTTCTATCTTGTCTATGACATTGGCAGTTCTTTCTATAAAGACATCCTGCTTTACAGAACCATGTCCGCCGACGAGAATCAAAGAACGAAGCTTGTTATCGGTCCCCGATTAATGTCTTTCCTCACAGGAGTTGTTGCCAACATCGTGTTTACAATCGCAGTCATTGCGCTGAACGCAGGCGGCATGAGCTATCACGATGCCGCAGCTATCGTAATTTTGATCCTTGTCGCAAGTACTTCTGTGATCTCCCTGATCGGCTGGTTTATCGTTAAGGAAAAGCACTATGTGGAAGAACAGCGTACTGAAAAGCTGAAGCTTCATGACTTCTTTGATCTGTTCCATGAGAACAAGGCAATGGTTATTTTCGCAGCAAAAGGCTTGTTTGCCGGTTTTATCTGGACACTGATTTTTGCAACCCCAACCTACTATATCAAGTGGGGATTTTGCGCAGATCTAACTACCGGAATCGCGGATATGGACCGTTTTACAGTGTATAGTGGTATTTCGTCTGTTATTACGGTCGTGCCCATGGTTCTTGGCGCGATTCTCGGAAGGCCTCTTATGAAGCTCTTTAAAGACCCAGTCAAAATGACTTGCTCCCTGCTGACAGTTCAGGCAATTGGCGGTTGTATCCTGTTCGTGGCCCAGATTACCGGATTGCTGCAGCGTGCGCCATGGTTGTTCTTTATGACTATGTTCATTATGGCAACCGGCGTTGGTACGGATTTTGTTCCTCAGAATTTTGTACAGATGGAAGTTGTTGACTATGGGATTTATAAAACCGGCAAGGATCGTTCCGCACTGACGACAGTTACAGATGGATTCATTACGAAAATGCAGACAGCTTTCTCTGCCACAATTGTTGGAATGGTTCTCACGGGCATCGGCTATGTTGTAGAAGAAGGCAACCGCTTCGCAGGTGATGTCTCCCAGATTCCTGTCATGCTGGACTGGTTTATCGTAATTATGGGATTGGTACCAGCTATTCTTGGTATTATCTCCGT
>CAZPNC010000224.1:0-1522 GCA_964587945.1 uncultured Prevotella sp.
TTTTCGGAGGCATACTAAAGGTACTTATTATTTATTAGTTTTAGTAACATTTAGTAACAACAAGTAACAAGTGTAACAAGAACGGACTATATATGAATACTGATAATAAAGTTAAAATTGATACCTGTCTTGAATACCTAATAAAAGCCAATGCACAACCAGAATATGTAATAGATATTATTAGGAAATTGTATGATCACGACAAAATAGACTATACCCATGAGGAGTTATTGGAGAGCGTCTATGGAGCCTATGAATTGTATAAAAAAGGGACGCATAATGGTCGCCTAAACCTCCAAGCAGAGGTCATGGAGTTTGTTACTTCTGTTACTTCTGGAAGCGTTTCGTTACTTGATTGTTACAATTCGTTACATCTCCAAACCAAAAATGAAAAGACCGCTTGCCGTATGGCGATCAAAAGAATTGTCCAAATGGGTATTATTGAACCATGTGGAAACAGGTCGGGAGTATATCGCAAGGTTGACAAACGGGTTGACCTGATCGACTTCATAAACGCCAAAGGGGATATGCTTGATATCAAGTGGCCTTTTGGAATCGAGAAACTTTGCGGAATCATGCCAAAGAATATAGTTGTTGTAACAGGCTCACCGGATACGGGCAAGACGGCTTTCCTTTTAGACTTCATCCGTATGAACATGATGAAACACAAGTGCAATTACTTTTCTTCTGAAATGGGTGCATTGGAACTTAAAAGCCGACTAGAGAAATTCCCTCAGCTTCCATTAACTGGATGGAACTTCAAGCCGATGGAGCGATCTAGCAACTTTGCCGACGTTATCCGTCCCGACGAAATAAACGTCATAGACTTCCTTGAGATACACCAGGACTTCTACTTAATAGGCCAGTGGATTAAAGACATATTTGACAAATTAAATAAAGGAATCGCAGTTATAGCCATCCAGAAGAACACAGGCAAGGGCGTTGATATAGCCCGTGGCGGTGTTGGTAGCCTTGAAAAGCCCCGTCTTTACATATCATTGTCAAATAATCCTCATACCTTGAAGATCGTCAAAGCAAAGAACTGGGCAAATGACATGGTTAATCCTAACGGGATGTATTTACGGTACAAAATTGTTGGTGGTTGCCAGTTTAAAAGAGAGAAGAACGCCAATGGAACCGAATGTGATTGGGAAAAAGACAGCGAAGAAACAGAAACCAAAACAGCTATGGTACGGGGTGTTTAAAGGGAAACGCCAAGTCTATTACCTGTATTGTTACGCATACACCCCGAAACAAGCGAGGATTGCCTTTTGTCGGCAGATCGCAAGGAAGCAGGGTGTAGATGATTGGATTGTATTACGATATTTTCCAGAAGGTGCAGATAACTATATAATTAAACTAGAAATGGAGTTTACAGAAGATGACTGACGAAGAAATAGAAGTGTTGCAACGCAAGGTTAAGCTGAAAAGGCAGTTAATCCAGTGGACTTTGAACGACATTGAGGACATGGAGCGCAAGATTGAGGACGAAATACAACTTAGGAATGAGGTGAAAAATGCA
>CAZPNC010000225.1:0-1516 GCA_964587945.1 uncultured Prevotella sp.
GAGAGAGACATGGTAGAGGCTTGGCAGAGACTGAAAAAATACCGGGTTCCGGTTGTATGATGAGATTGTGAGAGTGAGAAAAGAGGAAAAGCGTAAATGACTTGAAAGAGTCGTGTTTTCAACAAAAGGGTTAATTGGTGGTGTAATTTAAACTGTGTCAAGGCCCTGATTCCTTATATTTTTACCTCATCTGGATGACACGATTTTTAATCGTGTTAGCCAGATGAGGAGCCTTTTCAGGGGCAAAGTTACATAATTTCAAAACGTTCTCCAAATTTAATTGCTAATTGTTGTGATATCAGGGCCCAGTTGGCAAGAGGCATTGTCCACTTCTCGCGTATGTTACGATAGGCAAGGTAGACAAGTTTTTCCAGTGCTGTATCAGAAGGAAAGACTCCTTTGTTCTTTGTTACCTTACGCACCTGTCGGTGATAGCCTTCGACGGTATTGGTAGTGTAGATGATCTTTCGGATAGCCGGTGTATACTGGAAGTATTCTGTCAATCGTTCCCAGTTATCTCGCCAGGATTTAATAACAATAGGATACATCTCTCCCCATTTGTTATCAAGGGTATCCAATTGTGTTTCTGCTGTTTCTTTGCTCACTGCGCTATATACAGTTTTCAAATCATGTAGGAATTCTTTTTGGTGTTTGCTGCCAACATATTTAATGGAATTGCGTATTTGATGAACAACGCAAAGTTGGACGCTTGTTTCCGGGAATACGCTTTGTATGGCATCAGGGAAGCCTTTGAGGCCGTCAACGCAACAGATCAGTATATCTTGAACCCCTCTGTTTTGGAGATCGGTCAAAACCTCCAGCCAGAAGTTGGCTCCTTCGCTCTTGGAAATATACATGCCCAGAAGTTCTTTATGTCCGTCTTTATTGATGCCTAAGACGTTGTAAATGGCGCGAGTTACGGCTCGACCAGTTTCATCTTTCACTTTATAATGTATGGCATCTAACCAGCATACAGCATAAACAGGATCAAGCATACGGGATCGCCATGCTTTGATTTCTGGAAGCACCCTGTCGGTAATGGAACTTATGGTTTCTGCAGACAACTTCGTGTCAAATTCGCGTTCAAAATACTTGCTGATATCACGCGTACTGGTGCCAAAAGCATACATGTTGATGATTTGGTCTGCCATACCATCGGCAAGGATTGTCTCACGCTTCTTGACCGTCTGAGGGTCAAAAGAACCATCACGGTCACGAGGCGTTTCGATATTGACCTCACCATAACATGTTTGAACCTGCTTGGGCATTTTACCATTACGGCGATTGCCTTTAGTACGTTCATCACTAGAAAGATGAGCATCCATCTCACCTTCAAGAGCTGCATTCAAAATGCCCTCTAACATTGGTGCTAACGCACCATCCTTACCAAATAATGGTTCTCCATTACGAAACTGCTCCGCAGCTTTCTTGTAATCAATCTCTTTGTTGTACATAAAAAATAAACTGTGTTAATATACTTATTATTGTAGACTGACACAGTTTATTTTACACTCTC
>CAZPNC010000226.1:0-1509 GCA_964587945.1 uncultured Prevotella sp.
ATCTCCATACATCATATACACGGGTCAATCAAACAAAAGTAAACAGACAAATGCATTCGATTTTGATATTTGGTTCAAGAAAGCACAGTTCTATGGAGACTTAAAAGCAAGCGACATTGCCGTGACCGAAGCACCGGGCAATGACCAAACCACATTTATTGAGTGTATCAATATGTTTGGTAAGTTTTGGTATGTAATATACGAACACGAAACAAAAAAGGATTCTGAAGATAGTGGATATCAATATGTTCGTGCATACAATCGCTATATGAAGAAAGACGAATTATCTTATGCAAAGCGACTCAAAATAGGCGTAAGGTTTATTCGAATGACAATACTTGAACTGAATCGAATTAATTTCCGCGAAGCTCTGTCAGAGTTCAACCAAGGTCATCAACCCGACGGCTCTGCTCGTAACCCTAAGTTCATGATTAAGAAAAAAGACATTGATCGTTTTGTTGTATTCCGCTATAAATTCAGTACCAAATGAGAAAATTTAAGTTTATAGACCTTTTCTGCGGCATTGGTGGATTCCATCAAGCCATGTCACAACTTGGCGGTCAGTGTGTTTATGCTTGTGATATTGACGAGGATTGTCGCAAGACATACGAATCCAATTACGGATTGCGTCCTGACAGAGATATTACCAAAGTTGATGCAACAAAAATTCCCGAATATGATGTGCTTTGTGCAGGGTTCCCCTGTCAGGCATTCTCTAAGGCAGGCAAACGCTTAGGTTTCCAAGATGAAACAAAGGGAACTCTCTTTTTCGATGTAGAGCGTATTATGCGACAGACACACCCTAAATATGCCTTGCTGGAGAACGTTCGCAACCTCGCATCCCATGACGAGGGAAATACTTGGCGTGTGATACACCAACACCTTGTGGCTATCGGTTACAACGTCCTTTGCGAACCTGTTATCTTCAGTCCTCATTACATAGGTATTCCCCAACACCGAGAGCGTGTATATATCATGTGTGTCCGCAAGGATATTGGTGAACTGCCTGAATTTCTTTTTGATACTGATAATCTTCCAAAGTGCAGGATTGATGATATTATGCAAGACGATAGCGAGATTACTGATATTGACCATTACTGCCTTACTGACGATAAAATAGAACTTCTGTATCTTTGGGATGAATTTATTCGCAATATCAAGGGAGACAGGCTGCCTGGCTTTCCTATTTGGAGTGAGTATTTAAAACCTCTTGACCTAACAGAGGACATGTCGGAGTATCCAAAATGGAAAATTAATTTTATTCTAAAGAACAATCAATTCTATCTTGCAAACAAAAAGTTCCTTGATGAGTGGTTGCCTCGAGCAAGAAAGCATCCGTTATTCTTTGGGGCAAAGGCGAAACTGGAGTGGCAGGCGGGACAATACAAGAACCCCAGCCTATGGGATAACATCTTACAGTTCCGCCCGTCGGGTATTCGAGTGAAGCCTGGTTCATATTTCCCAGCATTGGTTGCAATAACGCAAACCTCAATTGTTGGAAGCCGTAAG